>NZ_CP011389.1:1937500-2232500 GCF_001007995.1 Deinococcus soli (ex Cha et al. 2016)
TTCCAGTCATGCAGCGCACCCTCCGCCCGGTGAAGGGGGAGGGTGCCGCGTGGCGCGCCCTGTAGGACTCGAACCTACGACCGACCGCTTAGAAGGCGGTTGCTCTATCCAGCTGAGCTAAGGGCGCATGAAAAAGGGCTCCCGGGTGGGGGAGCCTTCCTGGAGCGGGATCACGGATTCGAACCGAGGCCAGAAGCTTGGAAGGCTGCTGTGCTACCACTACACCAATCCCGCTGGGTGCGTCGTGTCGTCGGGGGGATGGTCGAGGCGACAGGATTCGAACCTGCGACCCCTTGGTCCCAAACCAAGTGCGCTACCGGCCTGCGCTACGCCTCGTCACCTGCTTCCCCGTCGAACGCGCGTCGTGAACTATAGCAGACATTGCGCGCCGGGAGGGGGTGTTGTGTGGGTGTGGGGCGTATGCTGCGTGACTGATGAGTGGCGTGCGCGTGAAGACGTTCCTGGATCTGGTGAAGTTCGAACACACGGTGTTCGCCCTGCCCTTCGCGTACGCGGGCATGCTGCTGGCGAGCATGCAGGCCAGCGGGACGGGCTGGCCGGGGTGGCACGTGCTGGTGTGGGTGACGGTGGCGATGGCGGCGGCGCGCACCGCGGCGATGGGGGCGAACCGCGTGATCGACCGGTTCATCGATGCGCGCAATCCGCGCACGGCGGGGCGGGAGGTGCCGAGCGGGAAGGTCAGTCCGGCGCAGGCGTGGGCGCTGGTGGTGGTGAGTCTGGTGGTCATGGCGTTCGCGGCGGCGCAGCTGAACCCGCTGTGCCTGGCGCTGCTGCCGCTGGCGGTGGTATTCCTGATCGGCTACCCGTACACGAAGCGTTTCACGTGGCTGTGCCACGCGTGGCTGGGCGTCACGGACGGCGCGGCGGCGGCCGGAGGCTGGATCGCGGTGACGGGGGAGTTCGCGCCGGGCACGTGGGTGCTGTGGGCGGTCGTGATCTTCTGGATGATCGGCCTGGACGTGATCTACGCGACGATGGACCGCGACTTCGACGTGGCGAACGGCATCCGGAGTATTCCGGCTCGGTTCGGGATTCCCCGCGCGCTGCGCATCGCGGCGGCCAGTCACGCGCTGACGTTCGCGCTGCTGCTGCTGGTGGGGGTGGTGACGGGCGCGAGCTTCTGGTATTACCTCGCGGCGCTGGTGATGGGCGGCATCCTGCTGTTCGAGCACCGGATCGTGAATCCAGGGGATCTGGCGCGGGTGAACGTGGCGTTCTTCGACGCGAACATGTGGCTGGCGCTGACCATGCTGGCCGGTGTGGTGGTGGACGTGGCGTGGCGCACCCTGACCTGAGCGCACCTGACCTCCCGGCGGGGCAGGAGAGCCTGGACTGGGTACCGCTGGACGCCGCGCGGGCCTTCGTGGACGGCGACGAGCGCTGGGCGGCGGTGCTGCTGGCCCGCGCCCGCGACGCGCAGGCGGCCGGGAGTGTGGCGTGGGCGCGGCTGGAGCGCCTGCACGGCCTGAGCCTGATTCACGTGCAGCGCGAGGTCGAGGGGACCTTCGCGCTGGAGCGGTCGGACGCGCTGCTGGACGCGGCGGGTGCCGCGCGCCCAGATCTGGAGGTGCTGGAGGCGCGGGCCGCGTCGGGCGCGGCCGAACGCTAGACTGGCGCGCATGACGGAAGCGGCGCGGGCGGGCGTGACCCTGGAGACCTCGGAGCGGGAGTTCGCGGCGCGGTACGCCGAGTTCGCCGCCGAGGGCACACTGTACCCGTCGCGGGAGGGCAGTCCGCTGCTGGAGTTCGGGGTGGCAGGCCGGGTACTGTACCTGTTTGACCGCAGCGGGCCGTACGCGGCGGCGCCCGGCGCGGCGCGGCTGGTGGTGCACGGCGTGCTGGAACCTGCGGGGCTGCGGCTCCTGACGGCGCAGGAAGAACTGCGGGAGCAGCTGCACGCGCTTGGGGTCTCCGGCGTGGAGGGCCGTGGGGTGGTGCTGTCGGTGGGGCGGCAGGTGGTGGTGGTGCGGGCGCGGCTGCCGCTGGTACTGGGCGCGTTCGGGCCGCTGCCGGGGGTGCAGCCGGGCGACTGGGTGGTGTTCCGCACGGTGCCGCCACTGCACGGGTTCATGGCGCCCTGAGGGGCGGGTGGTTCAGACCTGTTGGCGAATGGCAGGCCTCTGTATCCACTTGGGTGACGGAATGGGGAATTTATCGCAACAAGTCACTTTAACGTTGAAATGAAAAAAGCTTCCCTTTCCCCTCATGCTCATTCATGATGAAAGCACCTCCATGAACGAGTCGCTGCTTCCCCTCCCCGGTCCCCAGGACCAAGCCACCCCGGCCTGCATGGTGCTGGTCGATCTGGTGGGCAGCACACGTCTGGCACGTCACCTGCCGCTGGGCAACTACACCGCGCTGATGGCTGAATTCGTGCAGGTCATGATCCTGACCCTCGAAGCGCGCGGCGGGCAGGTCCTACAACACCAAGGTGACGCCGTGCTGGCCTGGTGGCCCGCCGCGCAGGCCGCGCACGCCTGCGCCGCCGCGCAGGAGTCCCACGGGCGCGCTGCGCGCCTCACACTGGCCGCGCGGCTGGGCCAGACGCTGCGTGTGCGCGCCGGGATCTCCGCCGGGGACGTCCTGATGGGCGTCGTGGGTGGCCAGATGAGCGCCTACGGTCTGCCCGTGAACTATTCCCGCCGCCTGTGCGACGCCGCGCAGGCCGGCCAGACGCTCGTATGCGACGAGGTTCTGCGTCTCGCACCGGCGCTCGTGAGTGAACTGTGTCCGCCGCTGGACCTGCGGGGATTCGGGGACGACTGCCGCGCGCACCGCCTGCTGGCCCCGGCAGCGGCGGGCACGCGCATGAAAGTTGATTAAGCGCCGAGGCGGCCTTCTCATGAGAACGCTCCATAGACTGCGGGCATGGAACGCAAGCCCCTGGTTTTAGTCATCGAGGATGAGAAAGACATCGCCCGGTTCATCGAACTCGAACTCGCGGCCGAAGGATACGCCACCGAAGTCGCCTTCGACGGCGTGACCGGCCTCTCCAAATTCCGTGAAGTCAACCCCGACCTCGTCATCCTGGACCTGATGCTTCCCGTTCTGGACGGCCTGGAAGTCGCGCGGCGCATCCGCAAGACCAGCAACACCCCGATCATCATCCTGACCGCCAAGGACGGCATCCAGGACAAGGTCGAGGGCCTGGACTCCGGCGCGGACGACTACCTGATCAAGCCGTTCTCCATCGAGGAACTGCTCGCCCGCGTGCGCGCCCACCTGCGCCGCGTGAACCCGGCCGTGACCGGCGAGGTCCGCGTGGCCGATCTGGTCATGAACCTCGACGGGCGCGAGATCTTCCGCGGTGGGCGCCGCGTGGAACTGTCCGCCAAGGAATTCGAACTGCTCGAACTGCTCGCCCGCAACCCCGGCAAGGTGTTCTCCCGCTTCGAGATCGAGGAGAAGGTCTGGCCCGAGTACACCGGCGGCAGCAACGTCGTGGACGTGTACATCGGTTACCTGCGCCGCAAGCTCGAGGAGGGCGGGGAGCGCCGCCTGATCCACACCGTGCGCGGCGTCGGGTACGTCCTGCGCGAGGAGTGACCGCCGCCGCTCTCATGGGGCGGGCCTCTAGACTGTCGCGTATGAGCGGCCTGCCTTCCCGGAGCCCTGCATGACGCTGCGCTGGCGCCTCACGCTGTTCTACACGGCGCTGCTGGCCTTCCTGCTGACCGGGGTGGGCGTCATCACGCTGTACATGATGCGCGTGAACCTGATCGGCGGGATCGACACGGAACTTCAGAACACGTACAAGCAGTTCGTGACGTACCTCGTGCGGCCCATCGGAGCGGCCGACGAGACCGCGCGCCTGCCCACCGACCAGCAGCAGCTCAGGGCCCAGCGGCTCCAGGCGGAGCAGTTCAGCGAGCAGAGCAGTCTTGTCAGCCAGATCGGGCAGGCGAAACTGCTCGCCCGCTACTATTTCCCGAACTCCAGCGTGGCGGTCGAGGACCTGTCGTTCTATACCCGCCAGACCCTCATCGACGACCTGAAGGTCGCCCGGACCGCACAGGAGAAACGCGAGCTGTTCGCGTACCTCGCGGGGCTGCGTGGCACCTCGCGCCGCTCGCTGGCCGTGGACATCCAGCGGCCCATCACCCTGACCGACCGGGAACTGGAGGCGCTGATCAACGCGACCGACGGGCGACTGCATCTCAACCGCCTGATTGCCGACGCGCCCAACCGTGAACCCACCCTGATGCGCCTGCTGGTCGTCCTGGGGCCCCTCACGAATAGCGAACCCCGCCGCGAGGTGGGCCTCAGCGGCTTCGAGAGCGACCCCCCCCTGGGCATCGTGTACGTGGCCCGCAGCCTCGGCACCGTGCAGAAGACCCTGGACGATCTGCGGCAGGTGGTCATGCTGCTGTTCCTGACCGGGCTGGCCACCGCCGGGACCGGCGCGTACCTGCTGGCCGGGCAGGCGCTGCTGCCCCTCAGGCGCGTCCAGCGGGCCGCCGAGCGCATCGGCGGGCAGAACCTCACCGAACGCGTCCCCGTCCCGCAGACCGGCGATGAGGTCGAGTCCCTGGCGACCGCGCTGAACGCCATGCTGGGCCGCCTGGAGGGCAGCTTCGAGGCGCAGCGCCGCTTCACCAGCGACGCCAGCCACGAACTGCGCACGCCCGTCACGGCCATCAGCGGGCACGCCAGTTACCTGCTGCGCCGCACCAACCCCACCGGGCAGCAGCAGGAGAGTCTGAAGATCATCCAGAGCGAATCCGAACGCCTGACCAACCTGATCGCCAGCCTGTTGCAACTCGCCCGGTCCGACAGCGGCGCCCTGACGCTGCAGCGCGGCCCGGTGTTCTCGGCGCTGCTGCTGTCCGACATCGTGCGGGAACTCGCGCCGCTGGCGCAGGCGCAGCACACCACCCTGACCAGCACCGGCGAGGACGTCACCTTCGAGGCGGACGCCGACCGCCTGAAGCAGGTGCTCATCAACCTGGTCAGCAACGCCCTGAAGGCCGGAGCGCAGACCGTCACGCTGCGCAGCGAACGCGTCGGCGCGGAGGTCCGCCTGAGCGTGCAGGACGACGGGCCCGGCATCCCCGAGGATCAGCTGGAACGCCTGTTCGACCGCTTCTACCGCCTGGAGGACAGCCGCAGCCGCGACCAAGGCGGCGCGGGCCTGGGCCTGAGCATCGCGCGCGGCATCGTGGACGCCCACGGCGGCCGCATCTGGCTCGACAGCGAGGTCGGTCAGGGCACCACCGCGCACGTGCAGCTGCCGGTCGGGAACGTCCCGGAACTCGACCTGGACGACGTCCCGTAACGCGAGAGAGGCAGGGCCGCCGGACATGAACAGTCCGGCGGCCCCGCCCTGTGGCGTGACCCGTGTGGCGTTACCCGTGCCGGGCGGCGAGGGCCGCGCCGATCACGCCCGCATTGCCGGCGAGCTGCGCGCGGCGGATCGTGACGGGCGCGAAGCCCTGCGCGTACTCGTCCGCGGCGGCCTGCACGCCGTGGAAGAAGTAATCCCCGACGCTGGCCACGCCCCCACCGATCACGAAGACCTCCGGGTCGATGGTCTTCTGCAGGTCCGCCAGCGCGATGCCGATGTACCGCAGCGCCTGACCCACCACGCGCCGCGCGGCCGGGTGGCCCTGCTGCGCCAGCTGGAAGGCCTCGGCGGTGCTCACGTCGCGGTTCAGGGCGAAGCTGGCGTCCCGCGCGATGGCCGTGCCGCTCGCGACGGCCTCCAGCGCGCCGTCCAGGCCCGCGCCGCTCACCGGGCCGCCCGGGAGGGCCGTGATGTGCCCGATCTCCCCGGCGATGCCGTGGCGGCCGCGCCAGATGCGGCCGTTCAGGACGATGCCGCTGCCGATGCCGGTGCTGACCGTCACGTAGATGCTGCTCTCGGCGCCGCGCGCCGCGCCCAGGTGCGCCTCGGCCAGCGCGGCGGCCTTGGCGTCGTTCTCCAGCACCACGCGCTGCCCCAGGCGGTCCCGCAGACCGTCCACCATGGGCACGTCGGTGAAGCCGTAGATGTTCGGCGCGAACTTCACGCGGGTGCGGTCCGCGTTCAGTGGGCCGGGGATGCCCACGCCGATCAGGCGGGCGTCCGGGTGGCGCTCCTGCAGGCGGCGCACGTCGCCCGCGATGGCGTCCAGGACGCTCTCCCAGCCGGTGTCCGGGGTAGGGATCACGTGGGCGCTCAGCAGTTCGTCGCCGCGCAGGACGCCACTGGCGATCTTGGTGCCGCCCACGTCGATGCCGATGCTCAGGGGTTCAGTCAGGTTGGTCATGGGAACTCCGAAGGAAATGAAAGCGGGGAAAAACAGCGCGCGGGAGGCGGGAGCGCTTCCAGCCTCGCCCGGGGCTCACCACGGGGTGAACCGGGGAGCGACAGCTCGCCCCGGCGCCGGGCCGCGCGTCCGGACAGGTGACACTCTGCCCCTGCAATCTACCCCGCCTGACCGCCGCCCGGCCCGGCGTCCTCTGCACGGGTGGCCTCCGCCCCGCTCGACCCGGACTCCGCCCCAGCCTCCTCCTCTTCATCGAAGCCCAGCAGGACCAGCGCCTCGGGCAACTGCACCTCCGGCACGTACAGGCCCACGTCGCCCATGTACCCGCCCGTCTCGATTTCGATCACGGGACTGCCCATCGACCACTGGAAGGGTGTGCGCACCACGCTCACCACGCCCCCCTCCATGAGCGTGCGCCGCCAGCCCTCGGCCAGGAGGCGCGGCAGGGTGTCCACCCGCAC
Source organism: Deinococcus soli (ex Cha et al. 2016) (assembly GCF_001007995.1). Taxonomy (NCBI): domain Bacteria; kingdom Thermotogati; phylum Deinococcota; class Deinococci; order Deinococcales; family Deinococcaceae; genus Deinococcus; species Deinococcus soli (ex Cha et al. 2016). Next base: position 1,944,231 of record NZ_CP011389.1, read on the forward strand.
CCACGGGTCCCCCTGGTACAGCACCCGGTCCTCGAACGTGGCCATCAGCGCACGCTCCGGTGCGCGACACGCGACGCGAAGTCCTCCGGCAGCGCGCGCGGCACCCCCTGCTCGTCCACGCGGACCTGCACGGACCGCGCGAACGCGCACGGCACCCCGTCTGCCAGGATCAGCGCGACACTCGTCCAGCTCGTGCGGCCCACCCGCTCGACCAGCGTGTCCACCGCCACCTCCTGCCCCTGACGGATGTCCCGCACGTAATCGATCTCCAGGCGCGCCAGGACCGAGCGGTCATCGGCCTGCCCACCCACCTCGCGCGACAGGCCCATGCGACCCACTTCCAGGAATTCCGCGTAGCGGGCGTTGTTCACGTGCCCCATGGCGTCCAGATCCCCGTAACGCAGCTGGATGACGCTGCGGCTCGCGTCCCCCCAGTTCAGCGCCGGGAAACGCGAGGCGGCAGGGGCGGCAGAAGTCTCACTCATGCGGACCAGTGTAGACCCGCCCGCCACCGCGACCTCCCCACGCGCCCGTCACGCACGGGCGCGGGAGCAGGGCTCCGAATTACGGCATCAAAAGTCTGTCGTTCTGATGCCTCCATTCTCTGCTTCTCAGCTGTTCCAGTCCGTCCTGCTCGGTAAAATTCACTCGCTTCGCTCGGCCCTGACAACACTGCTTTCATGACAAATGCTCTATGCTGCGCGGCGTGACCGACCTGCCCCCCCCACCACCGCCACGGCGCGACTGGTGGCGGCGCCTGCAACGCCTGCCGCTGAGCATGATCCTCGCCAGCGTCCTCCTGGGCCTGGGCATCGTGCAGCTGACCTTCCAGCTGGGCAACAGCCTGTACCGCACGACCACCTGGAGCCGCGACACCCAGGACACCCGCGCCCGCATCCAGACCCTGGAACGCGACGTGCAGGAACTACAGGACGCCGTGCAGGCCGCGCGGACCCCCGAACGCCTGCGGGAACTCGCCCGCTGCCGAGGCTGGGTGGGCACGTCCGAAGAGGTCGTGGTTTCTCGCGACGCGCCCGCCCCGGGCACCCCCACCGAGACCTGCAAGACGCTCCGCGTGCCGTGACGTCCGGCGAGAAAGAGGAAGCGGCGATCAGGGACTGCCCCCGATCGCCGCTCCTCTCTGCCTGCCCTTACGCGCCGGGCTGCGTGGCGCTCTTGCTCAGGGGAACCGGGATGTTGCCCTTGTCGTCCTGCGGCTTGGGCAGCAGCAACAGGTCCAGCACCTGACCCACCCGCTCGAAGGTGTGGATGCGCAGCTCGCCGCGGATGCTCTCGGGCACGTCCTGCAAGTTCGGCTCGTTGTCCTTGGGCACGATCACCTCGCGGATGCCGCCCTGGTGCGCGGCCAGCAGCTTCTCCTTCACGCCGCCGATGGGCAGCACGCGGCCGCGCAGGCTGATCTCGCCGGTCATGGCGACGTCCATCCGGACCGGGCGAGCCGTGATGGCGCTGATCACGGCCGTGGCGATCGTGATGCCCGCGCTGGGGCCGTCCTTGGGCGTGGCGCCGTCCGGGAAGTGCACGTGCAGGTCCATGGTCTTGTGGAACTCGGGGTCCGCGCCGTACTCGGCCGCGTGGGCGCGCAGGTACGCGATGGCCGCGCCGACGCTCTCCTTCATGACGTCGCCCAGCGAGCCAGTCATGACGATCTTGCCGCTGCCGGGCGTGGCCAGGGCCTCCACGAGCAGCATGGTGCCGCCCACGCTGGTCCAGGCGAGGCCCTGCGCGACGCCCACCTGGGGTTCTTTCTCCATCTTGTCGGGGCGGTGTAGCGGCACGCCCAGGTAGTCGGGCACCTGCGCGGCGTCGATGACCTTCAGGCCGTCCCAGGGCTGCTCCAGCAGTTCACGCGCGGCCTTGCGGGCCAGCTTGCTCACCTGACGGTCCAGGTTGCGCACGCCGCTCTCGGCGGTGTACTCCTCGACGATGCGGTTCAGCGCGGCGTCCGTGATCTCCAGGCGGCCGGTCAGGCCGTGCGCCTTGATCTGCCGGGGCACGCGGTAGCGCCTGGCGATCTCGACCTTCTCGACCTGGGTGTAGCCGGGGATGTTGATGATCTCCATGCGGTCCAGCAGGGGCCGGGGGATGGTCTGGAGGCTGTTGGCAGTCGTGATGAACATGACCTGGGACAGGTCGTACGGCACTTCCAGGTAGTGGTCCTGGAAGGTGTGGTTCTGCTCGGGGTCGAGGACTTCCAGCATGGCGCTTGAGGGGTCGCCGCGCCAGTCGCTGCTCATCTTGTCGATCTCGTCCAGCAGAATCACGGGATTCGTGACGCCCGCGTTCTTCATCGCCTGGATGATCCGGCCCGGCATCGAGCCGATGTACGTGCGGCGGTGGCCGCGGATCTCGGCCTCGTCGCGCACGCCGCCCAGCGCCATGCGCACGAACTTGCGGTTGAGAGAACGGGCGATGCTCTTGCCCAGGCTGGTCTTGCCGACCCCGGGAGGGCCCACGAGGACCAGGATCGGGGCGCGCAGCTCGGCGTCATCGGTGCGCTCCTCAGCGGTGCGCTCCTTGCGGGCCTCCTCGGTCTCGCCGGGCTTGTGGGTCAGCTGACGCACGGCCAGGAATTCCAGGATGCGGTCCTTGACGTCACCGAGCGCGTAGTGGTCGGCGTCGAGGATCTCGCGGGTGCGGGCGATGTCGAGGATCTCCTCGTCGCGCTTGCTCCAGGGCACGTCAACGAGCCAGTCGATGTAGTTGCGCACGACGGTGCTCTCGGGGCTGCCGCCGGGGGTGCGTTCCAGGCGCGTCAACTCCTTGAGGGCCTTCTCCTTGACGCTGTCGGGCATCCCGGCGGCCTCAATCTTCTCGCGCAGCGCCTCCACCTCGGCCGGGCCGTCCTCGCCGCCGCCGAGTTCCTTGCCGATGGCCTTCATCTGCTCGCGCAGGTAGTACTCGCGCTGGTTGGCGTCCATCTGCTCCTTGACGCGCCCCGCGATCTTCTTGTCCATGTTGAAGCGCTCGGTGTCGCGCGACAGGAACTTCAGGGTCGCCTCCAGCCGCTCGCGCAGGCCCACGGCCGCCAGGATCTCCTGCTTCTCCTCGGGCGTCCAGGTGGCGTGGTGCGCGACCTGATCGGCCAGCGCGCCGCCGTCCGTCAGGGCCTTGATGCCCTCGAGCTGGTAGTTGTCCAGGCGCAGGTTCTTGTTCTGGCGCTGGTACTCCTCGAAGGCCGACTTGATCTCGCCGATCAGCACGGGAATCTCGCGGCTGTCGTCGGCGGGGGCGGGGCGGGTCTCGGCGCGCACGCGCAGGTAGGCGCTGGGGACCTCGTCGAGCACGGCGGCGCGTTCCTGCGCCTCGATGAGCACCTGGTAGGTGTTGTCGGGCATACGCACGACCTGCTTGATGACGGCCAGGACGCCCATCTCATACAGTTCGGCGCGGGTGGGGTCGTCGGTGCGGGCGTCCCGCTGGGTGAGCAGCAGCACGCGGCGGTCGCTGGCCTGGGCCTCGTCGACGGCGCGTTTGCTCTTGGGGCGGCCCACGTCGACGTTCATGGTGACGCCGGGCAGGATCACGATATTTCTCAGTGCGACGACGGGAAGTTCCCAGATCATGCTTGCTCCTTAACGGCCGCGCGCTGGGCGCGGGAATACTTGAGTGTATCGCGGAGGGTCATGAGAGAGACACCCCCGCACGGTGTCCACAGAGTGTAGGGACTGGTGCGGGGGCGTGCTGTAACCTCAATCGCTATGCTCAGGCAGACTTCTTGAGTCCCTTAGACTCAAGCAGCTCCATCGGGGTGTCGATATGCACCGCGTCGAAGCGCAGCTCCTTCAGGCCCTCCACCGGCAGCTCGAACAGCAGGTCCGTCATGGCCTTCTCCAGCACCGCCCGCAGTCCGCGCGCCCCGGTCTTGCGCTCCCGGGCGCGGCGCGCCACCTCGCGCAGCGCCTCGTCCGTGAAGCTCAGGTCCACGTCCTGGAAGCCGAACAGCGCCTGGTACTGCGACGCGATCGCGCCCTGTGGCTCGGTCAGGATGCGCACCAGCGCCTCCTCGTCCAGATCCTGAAGCTGCACCACCAGCGGCAGACGCCCCACGAACTCCGGGATCAGCCCGAACTTCACGAGATCCTCCGGCAGGAAGCGCAATTCTTCCTTCTCGTCGCCCTTGTGCTCGGCGCCGAAGCCCACTGCGCGCACGTTCGTGCGGCTGCGGCCGATGTCCGCGATGCCGTCGAACGCGCCGCCCACGATGAACAGGATGTTCTTCGTGTTCACCTGCACGAGCTCCTGCTGCGGGTGCTTGCGGCCCCCCTGCGGCGGCACCTGCGCGACCGTGCCCTCGATGATCTTCAGCAGCGCCTGCTGCACGCCCTCACCGGACACGTCACGGGTGATGCTGGTGCCCTCGGACTTGCGGGCGATCTTGTCGATCTCGTCGATGTAGATGATCCCGCGCTCGGCGGCCGCCACGTCGTACTCGGCGGCCTGCAGCAGACGCACGATGACGTTCTCCACGTCGTCCCCCACGTACCCGGCTTCCGTCAGGGTGGTCGCGTCGGCAATCGCGAAGGGCACCTCCAGCATCTCCGCGAGGCTGGACGCCAGCAGCGTCTTCCCGGTCCCGGTCGGTCCGATCAGGAGGATGTTGCTCTTCTGCAGGTTCACGTCCGGATGCGCCAGCCGCTGGTAGTGACTTACGACCGCCACCGCCAGCGCCTTCTTCGCCTCGTCCTGACCGATCACGAACTCGTCGAGGTACGCCTTGATCTCGCGCGGGGTGGGCAGCTCGTCCAGGCTGAACTCCGCGCCGCCCTTCGTGCGGTTTTGCTTGACCAGCTCATGCGCCCGCTCGGTGCACTCGTTGCAGATGAACGCCGCGCGGCCCGGCGCCTCGATCAGCTGCGCGATCTGCGGATGCTGCCGCCCGCAGAACGAGCAGCGGTCCCCTCCCTTCGTCATACGATTCCCTCCTGCGCCCGCGTGCGGTCCACCACGCTGTCGATCAGGCCGTACTTCATCGCCTCGTCCGGCGACATGAAGTAGTCGCGTTCCATGTCCCGCATCAGCTTGTCGTGCGGCAGGCTGGTGTGCTCGTGGTAGATGCTGACCAGCTTGTCGCGCAGGTGCAGCACCTCCTTGGCCTGCACCTCCAGGTCCGGGGTGTTCCCGCGGAAGCCCGCCGACCCCTGGTGAATCATGATCCGGCTGTTCGGCAGCGCCATGCGCTTGCCCTTGTCCCCGGCCATCAGCAGCACGCTGCCCATGCTCATGGCGATCCCGACGCAGATCGTGCTGACCGGCGCCTTGATGTAGCGCATGGTGTCGTAGATCGCCAGGCCCGCGTACACCTCGCCGCCGGGGCAGTTGATGTACATCTGGATCTCCTGCTCCGGGTTCTGGCTGTCCAGCAGCAGCAGCTGAGCCACGATGGTGTTCGCCATCTGCGACTCGATCGGCGTGCCCACGAAAATAATCCGGTCCTTGAGCAGACGGGAGTAGATGTCGTACATCCGCTCGCCGCGCCCGGTCTGTTCGATCACGTAGGGAATCACGCTCATGGCAGCGATTATCGCACGGCGCAGGAATGCGAACGTAGGCGAACCCTGACTTCACCTCACCGTGCGCCGACCCACCTATTTGAGGGCGTCCGCCACCAGCTTCGCGGCCCGCAACCGGCGCTCATTGTCCGACAGACCCTCGGTGTTGGCCAGCTCCGTGAACTTCTGGGACAGGTCCTCGGGCAGATTCACATACTTGACTACCTTTTCGCCCACCTGGTAGGCATGACTGAGCTGCACGATCACGCGCCGCGTGCCCACGCTGTAGTGGCCTGGCGCGAACACGTCTGGGGTCACCACCCGCCCGAACGCCAGCGCATCTTTCAGTATGGCCAGCCCCTTCCCGGGATCGACCTTCTCGTGATTCGCCAGGGCCTGCGTGACCCCCACGGCATTCCTGGTACCCTCAACCAACCGTTTCGATGCCTCCAGGACCTCCTTGGCCCTGCCCTTGGGAGCGAGCCCCCCGCCGAATTCCAGCAGGCTCACGACCGCGTCCGCCGCGGCCTCCGTGTTGTCCTCGCCCCGGTTGTACTGATCGGCAGCCTTCAGACTGGCCGACCCGGCCGACAGCAGCACAGTCGCTATACCCATCGGTGTGGAGATCGGTGGAATCATGGCCAGCAACTTCGTGATTTCGGCCAGCTGATCGATGTTCTCTGCCGCCAGAGCAAGTTCGGACGCTCCCTTCTGAAGTGTGCCCGACAGGTTCGCGTGCCCCTCAACCTCAAACCGCAGCGTTCCGAACCCGTGTGGGCACTTCTCGGCGTACTCCTGCATGGCCGTCATGAACGACCCGTACACGTCGTCCGGTTTCTCGAACGGGCGGCCGTTGTACGCGCGGACGCGGTTGGCATCCTCCGGGGTGTTCATGGGCGGCAGTTCTACGATCCGGATGAACCTCTCGGTGCCGCGGATCATGGTCGCCATGAACAGGCGCAGGTGCACATCCTTGCCGTCATTCTGGCTGAGGGCGGCGTGGATCCGGGTCACGCTCCGGTCACTGTCAGCCAGGCTGCTGCCCATGTCGGCTGGGTTGCCCATCTTCGGGAAAATATTGGGCAAATTGACAGCGTCGCGTAACGCGGCCGACTTGGCACCTACGGCTGATTTATCGGGGCTGATGGAGGCTGCGTTGTCAGCGTTCTGCTCTGGTAAGAGCTGTAATTCCTCTTCCAGCGAGCCCAGCGGCAGCTCTTCCTTGTGGCGATCAAGGAGGGCGCGGGTGTAGTCCTCTGCGCTGGACACCGTGAACTGATACTCATCACGTGCCACCACCGTTTCATGCGCGGCACCGACCGGCATGCTGTCCTGCGCAGCCTGCTCGGCGCTGCCCTGCACCTGGGTGCGCACCGTCCCGTCCGGCCCGCGTTCGTCGAAGCGGTACCAGGGGCCGCCCACGTACGGGTTTGATGAATGCGCCTCATTCGTTCCTGGCTGGTGTGCGTCTCTCTGGCCACTGGCCTCGGGTGGTGGGAAGCGCAGACGCGGGGTACCCAGCCGATGTGGGCGCGTGCCGACAGCCAGCGCGTCAGCATGAGGCTTGGATGGGTGCGGACTGTCGGTCTGCACCAACGTGCATTCCATGACGTATTGACCGGGTGCCAGGCCGGCGTCCACCTGATACTTATGGCCGGTTCCGCTCTTCACAGTCTCGAACGAGGCCCCTTTGTCTCGTTTCAGTGTCCAGTGACAATCGGTCCTGCGTTCCTTGGAGAGTTCACCCGTCCACACCGCTGCCTCGAACTGCGCTTTCTGGTGTGTGCCCAGGCTGTGCCCGTGCCCGGGGAGGATCGTCACGCGCCAGTGCGGCTGCGCCGACCTCTCCAGTGCGGGGGCCTGCCTCGCCTTGGCCCGTGCGCCTGCGTCCCGCAGCTGCCGCCCGACTTCCAGTGGAGGGCGGCTGGCCGGTGCAGCTGGTGTCGGCACAGCTGGCGTGGGCGTCCGATTGCGCGGCGCCTTGCGTTCCCGGGATGTGAACATGACCCGCATCGTACAGGGTGCGGGTCGTGAAGTGACGGGCAGGTCAGTCGACGATCAGGGGGATCAGGACGGGGTTGCGGCCGGTGACCTTGCGCACGAAGCGGCGGACGGCGCCGTACATGTCGTCGCGGACGTCCTCGAGGCGTTTCTTTTCGCGCAGGCCCTGTTCGATGGCGTCCAGGGCGACCTTGCGGATCTGCGCGTCGAGTTCGCGGTTGGCGCGCACGAAGCCGCGCGAGACGATCTCGACGTGGGGGGTGGGGTGCAGGACGGCGGTCATGATCAGGATGCCTTCCTGGCTCATGTTCACGCGGTCGAGCAGCACGTCGTCGCCGATGTCGCCGACGCCCAGGCCGTCCACGTACACGGCCCCGGCGGGCACGGTGCCCGTGACCTTGAAGTCGTCCTGGCTGACGCGGATGACGTCACCGTTGCGGGCGATCAGGGTGCGCTTGGGCGGGCGGGGCAGGGTCTGCGCGAGGCGGGCGTGGTTGATCTGGTGGCGGGGTTCGCCGTGCCAGGGCAGGAAGTACTTGGGCCGCGCGAGGTTCAGGATGGTCGCGAGTTCCTCCTGGCTGCCGTGCCCGGAGGCGTGTACGCGGTAGTTCGGGGGGTAGTAGACGTCCACGCCGATCTCGTACAGGCGGTTGATGACGAGGTTCACGGCTTCCTCGTTGCCGGGGATGGGGTTGCTGCTCAGGATGACGCTGTCGCCGCGGCGCAGCGCGATCTTGGCGTGGTTCCCGAACGCCAAGCGGGACAGGACGCTCATGGGCTGGCCCTGGCTGCCCGTGCAGACGTACAGCACCTGCTGGTCCTGCAACCCGCCGACCTCGTCGCTGGCCAGGAACGGTTCGGGCAGTTCCATGTAGCCCAGGGTCTGGGCGACCTGCGCGTACTTGATCATGCTGCGCCCTTCCATGACCACGCGGCGGCGCTGGCGGTGGGCGATGTTGATGACGTTCTGCACGCGGTGCACGTTCGACGCGAAGGTCGTGAGGAACACGCGGCCCTTCAGGCCCGCGATGAGGGTCTCGAGGTTACGGGCGACCTCGGCCTCGCTGACGGTGCGGCCCTGACGTTCGGCGTTCGTGGAGTCACTGAGGAGCAGCGTGACGCCGTCCTTCCCGGCCTGCTCGATGCGGGCGAGGTCGCTGGTCTTGCCGTCGCTGGGTTCCTCGTCGAGCTTGAAGTCCCCGGTGTGCATGACGACGCCGGCGGGGGTGGTGAGCAGGTACCCGGCGTTGTCGGGGATGGAGTGGGTCATGCGGAAGAACTCGACCTGGAAGTGCGTGCCGATCTTCACCTTGTCGCTGAGGTCCACCTCGCGCAGGTCCACCTCGCCGTCCTTGATGCCGAACTCGGAGAGTTTCTCGCGCACGAGGCCCAGGGTCAGGCCCGCGCCGTACACCGGCACGCGCGGCAGCCGGGGCAGGATGTACGGCAGCCCGCCGATGTGGTCCTCGTGCCCGTGGGTGAGGATCCAGCCCTTGATCAGCCCGGCGTTCTGCTGCAGGTAGTCGATGCGGGGGATGATCAGGTCGATGCCCATCTGGTGGCTCTCGGGGAACGCGAGCCCGGCGTCGACGACCATGATCTCGTCTTCGTAACGGTAGGCGGTGATGTTCTTGCCGATCTCGCCCATCCCACCGAGCGGGATGACTTCGAGGTGTGGGGCCGCGCCCTCGGGGCGGGGGGCCTTGCTGGGGTTGCTCATGGGGACTCCGGTGGCCTGCCTGCGGGGCAGGGTGTGAGAGAAGGCGGGGCCAGTGAATGCGGCCTGAGTGAGTGGATTGTGTCGCCCGTCGTGAACCGCCGCGGGGGCGGTCCGGGGGGGCGAAGTGCGTTCAACGTACCACACCGCATGAGGGCGGCAGGGGTGACCAAGTGACGACCGGGTCATTTCCGGAAGTGCAAGGGGGCTAGATCAAGAAAACATCATGAAGGCCACCGCGCGCGCGGCGGTATCATGGTCCGGTGACCCCGCAACGCATTCTCATCATCGAGGACGACCTGGACATCGCCAACGTCCTGCGCATGGACCTGACCGACGCCGGCTTCGAGGTCGACCACGCCGACTCTGCCATGAACGGCCTGATCAAGGCCCGCGAGGAGCAGCCCACCCTGATCCTCCTGGACCTGGGCCTGCCGGACTTCGACGGCGGGGACGTCGTGCAGCGCCTGCGCAAGAACAGCAGCGTGCCGATCATCGTCCTCACCGCCCGCGACACCGTGGACGAGAAGGTGCGCCTGCTGGGCCTGGGCGCTGACGACTACCTGATCAAGCCCTTCCACCCGGACGAACTGCTCGCCCGCGTGAAGGTGCAGCTGCGCCAGCGCACCACCGAGAGCCTCACCATGGGCGACCTGACCCTGGACCCGCAAAAGCGCCTCGTGACCTTCAAGGGTGACGAGCTGCGCCTCTCGCCCAAGGAGTTCGACATCCTGGCCCTGCTGATCCGCCAGCCGGGGCGCGTGTACTCCCGCCACGAGATCGGGCAGGACATCTGGCAGGGTCGCCTGCCCGAGGGCAGCAACGTCGTGGACGTCCACATGGCCAACCTGCGCGCCAAGCTGCGTGACCTCGACGGCTACGGCCTGCTCCGCACGGTGCGTGGCGTCGGTTACGCCCTGCGCGGCTGACCGTGACCCTTCCCGACGCGGGCAGCGCCGCGTTCCAGACCCTGGACGCCGCCGCGCTGCTCGCCGCGCTGCCGGACCCGGTCGCGCACCTCACGGCTGGCGGGCAGGTCACACTGAACCGCGCCGCGCAGGCCCGCATGGCGCAGACCGGCAGCGGCGACTGGACGGCGCTGTTCCAGCCCGGCAGCGTCCCCACCATCCAGGACGCCGTGCAGGCCGCGCTGCGCGGCGAGACCCGGCAGGTGACCGTGCAGGTCGTGGACACCGTCGCGCCGGGCCTGCTGACCGTCGCCTCCGCTTCTGGCGGCGCGCTGCTGCACCTCCATGTGGCCCGTGACCCGCTGGAGGTCGCGCTGGAACTCATGGACGGCCTGGGCCTGGGTATGACCGTGCAGGCCCCGGACACCCGCATCCTGCTGGTCAACGACGCTGCCACGCGCATCCTGGGGCTGACCCGCGAGCAGCTGACCGGCCGCGACTCCATGGACCCGGAGTGGCGCGCCATCCACCCGGACGGCACCGACTTCCCCGGCGAGACGCACCCCAGCATGCAGGCGCTGCGTACCCTTCAGGTGCAGCGCGAGGTGCCCATGGGCGTGTACCACCCGCAGGAGCAGGACTGGCGCTGGTTGCAGGTCACCGCCATTCCCCGCCGCGCGCCCGGCGCCACGCAGGCCAAACAGGTCACGACCGTCTTTGCGGACATCACCGAGAAGCAGGCCATGCAGACCGAGATGCGCCGCCGTGAACGCCGCTACCGCTCACTGGTCCGCGCCACCAGCCAGATCGTCTGGGACGCCTTCCCCGACGGGGACTTCCAGCCGCCACAGGCCGACTGGGAGGCCTTCACCGGGCAGAGCCCCGCGCAGTACCGCGGCGTGGGCTGGCTGGACGCCCTTCACCCCGACGACCGCGCCCACACCATCGCGGATTGGCAGCGGGCCGTGCGCGACGGGGACCTGTACAGCACCGAGCACCGCCTGCGACGCGCCGACGGGCAGTACGTGCCCATGCAGGTCCGCGCGGTACCCGTCACGGACGAACGCGGGCAGCTGGTCGAATGGGTCGGCACGCACAGCGACCTGAGCGCCATCCGCGAGGCCGAGCAGGCCCTCAGGGCCCTGAACGCCGAACTGGAAGGCCGCGTGCAGCAGCGCACCGAGGACCTCGCGCGTGTCACACGCTTCAGCACCCTGCTCCTCACCGCCGCCGGGGAGGGCATCTTCGGCCTGGACGCGCGCGGCATCACCACCTTCGCCAACCCGGCCGCAGCGCGCATGCTGGGCTACAGCATCGAGCGCATGATCGGGCAGCCGCAGCACGATCTGGTCCACCACCACCACGAGGACGGCGCCCCGTACCCGCTGGCCGACTGCCCCATCCACCAGACCCTGCTGGACGGCCAGACGCGCCGCGTGGAACGCGACGTCATGTGGCACGCCCAGGGCCACGCCGTGCCCGTCGCGTACGTCGTCACCCCCACCCACGACGAGCAGGGGCAGACCAGTGGCGCAGTCGTCATGGTGCAGGACATCACCGAACGCATCCGCGCGCAGGGGCAGCTGCAGGACCTCATCGAGGACCTTGAGCGCAGCAACCAGGACCTCGAACAGTTCGCGTACGTCGCCAGCCACGACCTGCAAGAACCCCTGCGCACGATCGGCAGTTACACCGAACTCCTCGCGCGGCGCTACCAGGGGCAACTCGACCCGCGCGCCGACCAGTACCTGCACTTCATGCAGGACGCCGTGGACCGCATGCGCAGCCTGATCCAGGACCTGCTGGGGTTTGCCCGCCTGAGCCGCGCGGACCTGACCCTGACCCCCACCCCGCTCGGTGACCTGATGCGTAGTGTGCAGCAGAACGTGCAGGGCACCCTGGACGCCGACGGCAGCTCACTGACCTGGGACACCCCGGACCAGGTCATGGGCCAGGCGTCACTGCTCACGCAACTCCTGACGAACCTCGTCAGCAACGGCCTGAAATTCCACCGGCCCGGCGAGACGGCGCACGTGCAGGTCACGTCCCGCCGCGAGGGCGACATGATCCACGTGCAGGTACGCGACAACGGCATCGGGATCCCACCCGAATACCACGCGCGGATCTTCGAGATCTTCCAGCGCCTGCACCGCCGCGAAACGTACGCAGGCAACGGCATGGGCCTCGCCATCTGCCGTAAGATCACCGAACATCACGGCGGCCGCATCTGGCTCGACTCCAGCCCTGATCAGGGCAGCACCTTCCACCTGACCCTCCCGGCGGTACCCTCATGACCCACGACACCGCCACCGACCGCATCGAGATCCTGCTCGTCGAGGACAACGAACCCGACGTGCTGCTGACCCTGGAGGCCTTCGAGGACGCCCGCGTGCCCAACCGCATGCACGTCGCCCGCGACGGCGTCGAGGCGCTGCGCTTCCTGCGCCGCGAGGGTGAATACGCCGCCGCGCCGCGCCCCGACGTGATCCTGATGGACATCAACATGCCCCGCAAGACCGGCCTGGAAGTCCTTGCGGAGGTCAAGGCCGACCCGGCGCTGCGCAGCATCCCGGTCGTGATGCTGACCACCAGCCAGGCCGAGGACGACGTGCGCGCCTCCTACGAGCGGCACGCCAGCGGCTACGTGGTCAAACCCGTGGGCTTCGAGAACTTCCTGGGCGCCATGCGCGCCTTCGAGTCGTTCTGGCTGACCTTCGTGCGCTTCCCGCCCCGCGCCTGAACCGCTCCCCGCACGCGCCCCCTCCAGCCCCACGGGGCGCGGGGGGCGTTGACGTGACGCCCGTGGGCGCCGCACTCTCCTGGCCTGCCGCCGCTCGGCGAGTCCCGCAGGGGGAGAGGGAGCAGCGGAACGCGATCACGCTGGAGGCGAGTCACCTTACTCCCGTATCACAGCAGAATTCAGGAGGATTGACGGTACCTTCAATCCTCCTGAACGAGCAGAGCGAGCACCTGACAACACCGGCGGTTGGAAGTGAAATTGAAGGGCGTGGTGTTGGCCCCATGGTGGAACTGGAAACCGCTGTCAGAGGTCTCGAGGGTGTCCCACTCCCTTTGAATTCTGTCTGCGGTCAGGGTTCCAGCAGCGCGCGCAGCAGGGCCGGGACGGCCGCGCGCGGCCCTAGCAGGGGCACCCCGCCGCGTGCCAGGACGACCACCACCGCGCCCCGGTCCAGGTGCACGCCCAGGCCCGTGCGGGTGCCGCGCGCCACGCCGTCATGCCAGCGCACCCCGCCCGGCAGCGCCTCCCGCGCGAACCAGCCGGGCGCGACGCCCTCCACGCCCGGCGGGAGGCCCGGCACGCGCCGAGCGTCCCGCCACGCGCCCCCCAACTGCCCGGCCAGGTGCGCCGCGCCGAAGTTCAGGAGGTCGTCGGCCGCGCCGAACAGGCCCCCGGCGCCCACCAGCGGCCCGAAGCCCGTCACCTGCCCTCCGGTCAGCAGGCCCGCGCCGGGCCGGACCACGTCCGCCGGGGCGAGGGCCGTGACGCGCAGCCCCAGCGGGCCGGTCACATCGCGCCGCAGTGCCCGCGCGTAGCCGTCCGCGCTGAAGGCCTCGCCGGCCGCGCGCGCCGCCGCCAGGCCCAGCAGGCCCACGCCGAGATTCGAGTACTGGAACCGCGCGCCGGGCCGCGCCCAGCGGCGCACGCTCTGCACCACCGCGCCGGGGCTCATGGGGCCGTACGGGTCGTGGAAGTGCGTGAACGTCGTCACGCCCACCCGCGCCGGGTGCAGCGGCACGCCCGCCGTGTGCGTCGCTAGGGTCCACGCGGTCACGTGGCGCGGCACGCCCCGCAGCGGCCCGCCCAGCGCCGCGAGGGGCGCGTGCCAGTCCAGTGCCCCCCGGTCCACCAGCAGCCCGGCCAGCGCCGCCGTGAACGGCTTGCTGACGCTGGCCAGTTCGAACACCCCGCCGGGCGCGACCCCACCCACGCCCCGCACCACCCGCGCGTCCCCGCGCGCCGCGCCCACCACGCCCCCCTGCGCGAGCGCGGCGCGCAGCGGCGCCCGGTAGGCCGACAGGTCCCGGCCCAGCACGCCGCCCAGGTCACGCAGGGCCTCCCGCCACGGGTCACGGAACATGGCCCGCAGCGTATCCTGACCGGTTCGGCGCCGCCCTTCATGTTCGCCGCGCGCGCGCCTGTCAGAGTGGCGCCACACCCGGCCCCCTACGCTGCGGGCAGCCGGACCTCGCCCGGCCGCACCGGAGACCGCATGCCGCACCGCACCCACATCCAGGACCCTGCGCCCCTGCATGATCAGGTGGGCCGCCTGTACTTCCGGGTGGTGCTGCCCGCCGCGATGGTCGCCCTGACCCTCAGCAGCGCCGGGCAGGACAATCCGTTGCTGCCCCTGCTGACGCTCCTGGCCGCGCTGGGGGCGGCGCTGCACCTGCTGCTGCCCGCGCGGCTGCGGGACGCGGTGCGGTACGGGTTCGCGGTCATGGCCATCGCGTTCGTGCTGGGCGTGACCGCGCTCGGGCACCTGCTGGGCCTGCGCGGCACGCCGGCGCAGCTGTCCGTGGCGCTGCTGTTCACGCCCGCCACCCTGATGGCCTGGACGCTGCTGTTCGCCGACCGCCCCCGCACCGCACTTGTTCTGAACGTCACCCTGACGCTGAGCATGACGCTGCTGGTGTGGCGCTGGCAGGCGCAGGGCCTGCAGGCAGGACCGCTGCTGAACCTGCCGCTGCTCGTGGCGGTGATCGGCGCGGCGGTCGTGTACTACGCGCTGACGTTCGCGCACATGAACGCCCGGTACCACGCGGGCGAGCAGGAACGCATGCGCGACCCGCTGACGGGCCTGCTGAACCGCCGCGCGCTGAACGAACGGCCGGGCGCGCAGGGGACGCTGCACGTGGCCGTGCTGGACATCGACCACTTCAAGCGCGTGAACGACACGCACGGGCACCTCGCGGGGGACCGGGTGCTGCGCGCCGTGGCGGACGTCATTCAGGACGCGCTGGCCGGGCACGGTGAGGCGTACCGCTGGGGCGGCGAGGAATTCGTGCTGCTGCTGCCCGCCGGGAGTGACGCCCCGGCAGTGCTGGAGGGCGTGCGGCGCGAGATCGCCGCGCGGCAGTTCACGGGCGGGCAGCGCGTGACGCTCAGCGCCGGACTGACCCGCCTGGGTGACGGGGAGGACCTCGGGCGGGCCTTCGAGCGGGCCGACGCAGCCCTGCGCGCCGCGAAGGACGCCGGGCGGGACCGGGTGGTGCTCGCCGCGCCGGGAGGGCCGGGCACCGCGCCGCTTGACAAGCGCGCGCTGGGCCGGTAACCTTCTCTCCGCTGGTCCGGTAGTGTAGCGGTTAGCATATCTGCCTGTCACGCAGAAGGTCGCGGGTTCAAATCCCGTCCGGACCGCCAGCACAGGAAGCGCCTCGGTGAATGCCGGAGGCGCTTCTTTCCTTATGATCCGTGCCCGTCGGCGGCGGTCAGCGCGTGACCCTGGAACATGAAGGCCGCAAAGAGGGCGGGGGATACACGCGGGCGCGCCGGTTTGCCGTATCATGCGCCCGGTTTCGCACGGCGTCCGCGAGCTGCGCTCTGCTCCGAACCCCGCGCACGGCGAGCCTATCCCCACCGGAGGAGGACGCCCCTCAATGACGACCCCAGCAAGTTTTTCCACCACCGACGCTGCCGAACTGTACCAGGTGCCCAACTGGAGTGGCGGGTGGTTCCGCGTGTCCGACAAGGGCCAGGTGGAGGTCACCCCCACCCCCGGCCTGCACGCGCCCCTGCGCGCCATCGTGGACGAGATCGTCGACCGGGGCGAGAGCCTGCCCGTCATCCTGCGCTTCCCGCAGGTGATCACCGGCCGCGTGAAGCACCTGAACGAGGCGTTCGGGAAGGCCATTGCCGAGTACGGCTACACCGGCCACTACCAGGGCGTGTTCCCCATCAAGGTCAACCAGCGCCGCGTGGTCGTCGAGAGCATCGCCGCCGCCGGGTACGACTACGCGCACGGCCTGGAGGCCGGCAGCAAGGCCGAACTCGCGCTGTGCCTCGCGCAGCGCATGCACCCCGACGCGCTGCTGTGCTGCAACGGCTTCAAGGACGACGGGTTCATCAAGCTGGCCCTGTGGGGCCGCACGCTCGGCAAGAACGTCGTCATCACCATCGAGAAGTACAGCGAACTCGACCGCATCCTGAAGCAGGCCAAGGCGCTCGGCGTGCGCCCCGCGATCGGCGTGCGCTTCAAGCTGCACGCGCGCGGCAGCGGCCAGTGGGAGGAATCCGGCGGGGATCAGGCGAAGTTCGGCCTGAACGCCTACGAACTCCTGCGCGTCGTCGAACGCCTGAAAGAAGAGGACATGCTCGACAGTCTGGTCATGCTGCACACCCACATCGGGTCGCAGATCACCGACATCCGCCGCGTGAAGGTTGCCGTGCGCGAGGCCACGCAGACATACGCGGGCCTGATCGCCGCCGGGGCGCAGCTGAAGTACCTGAAC
Organism: Deinococcus soli (ex Cha et al. 2016); assembly: GCF_001007995.1. NCBI lineage: Bacteria > Thermotogati > Deinococcota > Deinococci > Deinococcales > Deinococcaceae > Deinococcus > Deinococcus soli (ex Cha et al. 2016). Next base: position 1,960,841 of record NZ_CP011389.1, read on the forward strand.
GTCGGCGGCGGCCTCGGCGTGGACTACGACGGGTCGAAGACCACCTTCTACGCCAGCATGAACTACACCGTGCAGGAGTACGCGGCCGACGTCGTGTACACCGTGCAGGAAACCTGCAAGGCCCGCGAGGTGCCCGAACCCGTGATCGTCAGCGAATCCGGCCGGGCCCTGACCGCGCACCACGCCGTGCTGATCCTCCCGGTCGTGGACGTCACCGGTCCCACCCGCGACCTCGAGGACCTCGCCCCCGCCGACGAGAACAGCCACCAGATCATCAAGGACATGGAAGACATCCTGGCGAACATCACCGCCCGGAACTACCGCGAGTCCTACAACGACGCCGTCGGCGACAAGCAGACCCTCCACAACCTCTTCGACCTCGGCTACGTCACCCTGCAAGACCGCGCCCGTGGCGAGGCGCTGTTCAACGCCATCCTGCGCAAGGTCGCCAAACTCATCCAGAACGAGAAATACGTCCCGGACGAGCTGGAAGACCTCCAGAAGGTTCTGGCGGACAAGTACATCTGCAACTTCAGCCTGTTCCAGAGCCTCCCGGACAACTGGGCCATCCAGGCGCTGTTCCCGATCGTGCCGCTGGACCGCCTGAACGAGAAACCCACCCGGCAGGCCACCCTGGTCGACATCACCTGCGACAGCGACGGCAAGATCGAGAAATTCATCGACCTGCGCGACGTCAAGGCCACGCTGCCGCTGCACGAACCCGGCGACAAACCCTACTACCTGGGCGTGTTCCTGATGGGCGCCTACCAGGACGTGCTCGGCAGCGCCCACAACCTCTTCGGGAAGGTCAGCGAGGCGCACGTCACCCTGCGCCCCGGCGGCCGCTTCCACATTGACCTGTTCGTGCGCGGCCAGAAGGCCCGCCGCATGATCGAAAGCATGGGCTACGAGGAACCCATGCTGCGCGACAGCATCGAGGATCAGGCCGACGCCGCCATCAAGAACGGCATCCTGACCAACGAACAGGAACACGAACTCCTCGAAGACTACGGCGAGGAACTCCTGGGGTACACGTACCTCGAATACGAGAACTGAGCAGGGAACCAGCGGCGGCCAGGAATCGCCTCCTGGCCGCCGCTCTTTACCGCAGCAGGCGCTGCGCCCGCCAGAGCAGCCACGCGGCCGTCACGCCCCCCAGCGCGCCCAGCACCATGGGCCGCAACGGGTCCTGTTCCCCCCGCTGCGCCGCATGCACCGGTACCGGGTGCCCCAGGTACCACCCACGCGCCGGGCGCCCCCGCACCTCGAACCCGGCCGCCAGCCCCGACAGCTGCCCGCGCAGCACGTCCCCGGCCATCGGATGCCCGTGCCCGGTCGCAGCCAGCGCCGGGCTCAGCGCCTCCAGGCCACGCACCGACGCGGCCCCCACCGAACCTTAGGCCGAACCAACAGCCACCGCAGAAAAAACGAAAGGCGCGGAGTGGACAGAGCGGGCACCGCCTGCCCCCGGTGGAGTGGGGGAGACGGGTGAACCGTCCAGTGGCCCAGTCCGCCCCCCTTCACCACCCCGCGCCCCAGCAGAAGCGCGGACATGTTGAGTTCAGAGACCCATCCACACCACAAGTCGCGCCGCTCGCTCGTTTGCCTCGTGGGCCTGTGCGAAGGCGTGCCATGCGCGGATGAAGTCCGTTTCCGCGTACTCGTCGTAGGCGTGCGGGGGGATGCGTTCGCGTTCATCGGCAGTCAGCCACAGCGCGGCGTTCAGCAGCAGCGGGAGTTCCTGCGGGGTGATGAATGTCGCCCCGCAGACCTCTCGTGGGTAGGCGGTCACCTGTGCGTCGTATCGGTCGCGCAGGACTTCGGAGACGTCGGGGGGCAGGCCCCGGTCTGCGAGGCCTGCCCCATGGAGTGCCTGCCGGAAGTGGCGGACTGATCCGATCTCGAAGGTGGCGACGGGCCACCAGTGGCCGCCGACCTCCCTGATTTCGCAGTGGAGGTCGGCGGTGAGGCTCATGTCAGGCGTTCACCCATTCCTGAAGGCTCTTGACGTTCAGCGCGTCGTTTTTGGCGGCGGCGATGGCTTTGGCGGTCCATTCGGCGGCTTCTTTGGTGCTGACGATGGGCACGCCGCGTTCCAGCGCGGTGCGCAGGTACTCGCTGCCGGTCACGTCGATCAGCAGGTTCGGCAGCTGGTCGGTCTGTTCGCGGGTGACGGTCAGACCTGCCGCCTGCAACTGAGCGGCGATGTCGTCCAGGCCGTCGCCGAGCAGCAGGGCGGTGCCGCTGGTGGGGAGGTTGTTTTTCGCGCCGATCTGCGCGCGGTAGAACGCGCGGTACGGGTCGGTGTCGATGCCCATGCTTTCGCCGGTACTTTTCATTTCGGGGCCGAGGGTGGGAATGACGCCCTTGAATTTCAGGAACGGCAGGTGCACTTCCTTGACGCTGTACATGGGGGGGGTGGGGGTGTCGGTGAGGCCGATCTGCGCGAGGGTGTGGCCGACGGCGATGCGGGCGGCGCTCTTGGCGAGGGGGTGGTTCACGGCCTTGCTGACGAAGGGGACGGTGCGGCTGGCGCGTGGGTTCGCTTCGAGGATGTACGCGGTGCCGTCCTTGATGGCCCACTGGACGTTCATGAGGCCCCTGACGCCCAGTTCCAGCGCGAGGCGTTCCGTGTCGGCTTTGACGCGCGCCAGGATGGCGGGGTCGAGGGTGACGGGCGGGAGGATGCACGCGCTGTCCCCTGAGTGCACCCCGGCGGCTTCGACGTGTTCCATGATGCCCGCGACGACGGCGGTCTGCCCGTCGCAGAGGGTGTCCACGTCGAGTTCCAGCGCGCCTTCGAGGAACTGGTCGAGGAGGATGCTGGGTTGCCCTTCGACGGCGGCGTACACCTCGGATAGGTACGTGGTGAGTTCGTCCATGGAGCGGACGGTGCGCATGGCGCGGCCCCCGAGGACGTAGGAGGGGCGGGCCATGAGCGGGAAGCCGAGTTCCGTGGCGAGCGCGGCGGCCTGATCCGGGGTTTCGGCGACCTTGCCCTTGGGTTGGGGGAGGCCGAGGCGTTCGCACAGGGCGTTGAAGCTGGCGCGGTCCTCGGCTTCGTGGATGGTTTCGGGGCTGGTGCCGATGATGGGTGCGCCGGCGTCCGCGAGTCGCCTGGCGAGCTTCAGGGGCGTCTGTCCGCCGAGTTGCACGATCACGCCGACGGGTTTCTCGTGCTCGACGATGTTCATGACGTCCTCGAACGTCAGCGGTTCGAAGTACAGGCGGTCGGCGGTGTCGTAGTCGGTGCTGACCGTTTCGGGGTTGCTGTTGACCATGATGGTCTCGTACCCGGCTTCCTGGAGGGCCCAGACGGCGTGGACGGTGGCGTAGTCGAATTCGACGCCCTGCCCGATGCGGTTGGGGCCCGATCCCAGGATGACGACCTTGGGTTTGTCGGTGCTCGTGACCTCGTCCTCCCACTCGTAGGTGGAGTAGTGGTAGGGGGTGAAGGCCTCGAATTCGGCGGCGCAGGTGTCCACGGTCTTGTAGACGGGCGTGGCTTTCGCTTCCTTGCGCAGCGCGCGGACGTCCAGTTCGCTCAGGCCGACGATCTCGCCGATGCGGGCGTCGCTGAAGCCCAGGCGTTTGACCTCGCGCCAGATCTCGTACTTCCACTCCTCGATGGGACCCAGCTGCGTGATCTCGGTCTCGGCGTCGATGATCTCCCTGAGCTGGCTGAGGAACCACGGGTCGATCTTCGTCGCGTCGAACAGCGCCGCCGTGGTCTCGCCGCGGCGCAGGAGTTCCAGCACGGCTTCGAGGCGGCGGGGGTTGCCGTACAGCAGCCCACGCAGGTCGTCGTCGCTCATGGCGGCGAAGGCGCCGCGTACGTCGGACTCGATGCTGCGCATGGCCTTCTGGAGGCTCTCTTTGAAGGTGCGGCCGATGGCCATGACCTCGCCCACGCTGCGCATCTGGGTGCCCAGTGCGTCGGGCGTGCCGGGGAACTTCTCGAACGCGAAGCGGGGGATCTTCGTGACGACGTAGTCGATGCTGGGTTCAAAGCTGGCGGGCGTGGACAGGGTGATGTCGTTCTTCAGTTCGTCAAGGTGGTACCCGACCGCGAGCAGCGCGGCGATCTTGGCAATCGGGAAGCCGGTCGCCTTGCTGGCCAGCGCGGAGGAGCGGCTGACGCGGGGGTTCATCTCGATGACGATCACGCGGCCGTCCTTGGGGTTCACGGCGAACTGGATGTTGCTGCCGCCGGTGTCCACGCCGATCTCGCGGATGATCGCCAGGGACTGGTCGCGCAGCCGCTGGTACTCCACGTCACTGAGGGTCTGCGCGGGTGCCACCGTGATGCTGTCACCGGTGTGGACGCCCATCGGGTCGAAGTTCTCGATGGAGGTGATGATCACGACCGTGTCGGCGTGGTCGCGCATGACCTCCAGCTCGTATTCCTTCCAGCCCAGGATGCTTTCCTCCAGCAGCACGCTGGTGACGGGACTGTCGCGCAGGCCGCCTTCTGTGATCGCCAGGAATTCCTCGTAGGTGTGCGCGATCCCGCCGCCCGTGCCGCCCAGCGTGAACGAGGGCCGGATCACGATGGGCAGGCCGATCTGCTTCTGGTACTCGACGGCTTCCTCCATCGAGTGCACCATCTGCCCGCGCGCGGTTTCCACGCCGATCTTCTTCATGGCCGCCTGGAATTCCTCGCGGTCCTCGCCCTTGCGGATCGCGGCGGCGTTCGCGCCGATCAGTTCCACACCGAACTGCTCAAGCGTCCCGTCGGCGTTCAGGTCCATGGCGAGGTTCAGCGCCGTCTGGCCGCCCAGGGTGGGCAGCAGCGCGTCCGGGCGTTCCTTCTCGATCACGCGGCGCACGAACTCGGGCGTCAGGGGTTCCAGGTACGTGGCGTCCGCCAGGTCCGGGTCGGTCATGATCGTCGCGGGGTTGCTGTTCACCAGCACCACCCGGTAGCCTTCCTTCTTCAGGGCCTTGAGGGCCTGCGTGCCGGAATAGTCGAACTCGGCTGCCTGCCCGATCTGGATGGGGCCGCTGCCGAGAATCAGGATGGTCTGGAGGTCAGTACGCTTAGGCATTCCAGAGAATGAGCCTAACACGCCGCGCCCCCCGAAAGGTAAGCCGTATGCAAACTTATGCAGTCATCCGGGACAGCCGCGCTCCTGCAGCGCCCCTCATGGCAGGCGCAGGCCCAGCAGCAGCCCCGCCGCGGTGCCGAGCAGCGTCACGCCGATCACGGCGTCCAGCACCCGCCACGCCCCGGGCCGCGCCATCACCGGCGCCAGCGTCCGCCCTGCCAGCGCCAGCGTGAAGAACCACGCCCAGGACGCCAGGACCGTGCCCGCCAGGAACGCCAGCCGCGCCCCGCCGTCCAGGCCCGCGCTGGCCCCGCCGATCAGCACCACCGTGTCCAGCAGCGCGTGCGGGTTCAGCAGACTGAAGCCCAGTGCCGTGCCCACCACCGCGCCGGGCGTGCCCGCACCCACTCCACTGACATGCAGGGCCGCGCCGCCCACCCACGCGCCGCGCAGGGCCCGCAGGCCGTACCAGAGCAGGAACGCCGCGCCCAGCCCCGTCCCGGCCAGCACCAGCGCCGCCCTACCCGCCAGCAGCCCGCCCACCCCCAGCACCCCCAGCGTGATGAGCAGCGTGTCGCACAGCGCGCAGGCCAGCGCCGCCAGCAGCGCGAACCGGCGCGTCAGGCCCTGCCGCAGCACGAACGCGTTCTGCAGACCGATCGCCACGATCAGGGACAGGCCCAGGCTCAGGCCGCGCAGCAGGGGAGGCACAGCGCCGACTGTAGCGCCCGTCAGGCGGCGACCTCCACGGTGTCGCGTCCGGCGCGCTTGGCGGCGTACAGGGCCTCGTCGGCCCGGCGCAGGGCGCCGTGCAGGGTCTCGTGCGGCGCGAGTTGCGCCACCCCGCAGCTGAGCGTGATGGCCCCCGCGACCGGGTGCCGGTGACTGCGCAACTGGGTCTGCAGGCGCTCGGCAGCGGCCCGGGCGGCGCCCGCGTCCCCCCGGATGAGTAGCAGGAATTCCTCGCCGCCCCAGCGCAGGACGCGGTCATCGGTGCGCAGGGTCGCGCGGGCCGCGCGGGCCACGTGGCGCAGCACGTCGTCCCCGACGTCGTGCCCGTGGGTGTCGTTCACGCGCTTGAAGTGATCGAGGTCGAAGTACACCACGCTGTGCGTCCGTCCCGGGGCGCGGTTCCAGTCGTCCAGCGCGCGCCGTCCGGGCAGGCCGGTCAGCGGGTCGCGCAGCGCCTGCGCCGAGCGGCGTTCGGCTCGGGTGACGGCCAGCGCGTAGCGGAGGCGCAGGTGCTGCTGAAGCGTGATGACGGTCAGCAGCGCGGCGTGCATGAGCAGCATCTGCAGCCAGGCATTGCCGTTGTCCTGCCGCAGGCCGTGCGGCACGTCGGGATGCGTCCAGTAGGCGGCGCCCAGCGCGACCAGCACCAGCAGGTACCCGCCGGAGACGGCCAGGGCCGCGCGGGGCGGCAGGGCCAGGGACGCCACGATGTACGGCAGCGCCAGCCAGTACGAGTAGCCGCTCAGACCGTGCGCGGTGTGATCCACGAGCAGCACCTGATGCATGCGGTACGTGGCGGCCAGCAGTTCGCCGCCCAGTTCCAGCAGCCCGATCAGCTGGAACTGGTGTGGAGCGCGCCGCAGCCACAGGACGTACCCGGTGTGCTGGATCAGCAGCAGGGTCAGCAGGATCTGATCCGTGGGGCCCACGCGCAGCGGACCGCTCAGGGCGAGGGTGCAGGCGGTGGTCAGCAGCAGGCAGACCTGCACGGCCAGCAGGCCTGCGTGGCGGTACTGGGCTTCCGGCGTGCCGTCCGGAATGCGGAGCCTGCGCATGATCGTCATTGTGCGGCGTCGACTCTGACGGCCGAATGACTGAACGTGGAATGAACTGGGCGGCCGGGCTGTCTGCATGCCCCGCCGGGGCGCGGCCGCGCCGGGTGCAGACTGACCGGTATGCCACACCTGCACGGGCGGGCCGCCGCCCAGGAGAGCGTCTTCGCGCGCATGAGTCGCCTCGCGGCGCAGCGGGGCGCGGTGAATCTGGGACAGGGCTTCCCGGGTACCGCGCCGCCCGCGTTCCTGCTGGACGCCGCGCGCGGCGCGCTCGGCCGCTTCGACCAGTACGCGCCCCCGGCGGGCCTGCCCGCTCTGCGGGACGCGCTGGGCGCCGACCTGGGCGTGGACGGCGCGGACGTGACCGTCACCTGCGGCGCGACCGAGGCGCTGCACCTTCTGGCGCTGGCCCTGCTGGGTCCCGGCGACGAGGCCCTGATGCTCGAACCCGTCTTCGACGTGTACCTGCCGCAGGTGGCGCTGGCGGGCGCGACCGGCGTGACGGTACCCCTGACGCTGGACGCGGCGCGCGGCTGGCAGTTCAATCTGGGCGCACTCGCGGGCGCCGTCACGCCCCGCACGCGGGCGCTGCTCCTGAACAGCCCCTTCAACCCCACGGGCACGGTCTTCACCGAAGAAGAACTCGCCGGGATCGTGGCGCTGGCGCGGCAGCACGACCTGTGGATCATCAGTGACGAGGTCTACGACGAACTGTACTTCGGCCCGCGCCCCACCCCGCTGCGGATTCTGGCCCCCGAGCGGACCTTCACGGTCGGCAGTGCCGGGAAGCGGCTGGAAGCCACCGGCTGGCGCGTCGGCTGGATCGCCGCGCCGCCCGGGGTCACGCCGGGCGTGCTGGGTCTGCGGCAGATCACGAGTTTCAGTGCGCCCGCGCCGCTGCAGGCGGCGGTGGCGGCGGCACTGCCCGTCGCGCGCGACGCCGGCTTCTACGACGGGCTGCGCGCGGGCTACGCGGCGCGCATGACCCGGCTGGCCTCGGGCCTGCGGGACCTGGGCGCCACCGTGTTCGAGCCGCGCGGCACGTACTTCCTGACGGCCCTGCACCCGCACTGGACTGCGGACTCTCTGCTGGACGCCGGGGTGGCAGTCATTCCCGGCGGGGCATTCTACGCGCGGCACGCCGCTCCGGCAGGCCTGACCCGCTGGGCCTTCTGCAAATCGGACGCCGAGATCGAACTGGCCCTGACCCGGCTGGCCGCCCGGCCAGAGCTGACTGACGTGTGAGATTGTAATAAAGGTGACATCAGCGTTCTGTAAGGGATTTTCCCTTATGAAAACCAGGAGCGCGCGTCTATGCTCCAGGACATGAAGACCACGCTGCTTGGCCTGCTGACCCTCACCGCCCTCTCCGGCGCCTCCGCCGCCACCTACATCGGCGGTTCGATCGGCTCCGGCGCCACCATCCACTACCAGACCGACCTGACCGGCTCCAGCGCCATGCGCTACGGCCTGAACCTGGACGCCACCGCCTTCAACTTCAACCGCCTGACCATCGGCGGCAGCGTCGACTACCTGGGCGACTTTACTGGCACCGGCTCCGCGCTGGGTGGCCTGACCCCCTACTACGGCCTGGGCATCGGCGCGGGCGTCGCGCTGGGCAACGGCAGCGGCGTCGCCGTGTACCCCCACGGGACCCTGGGTCTGCGCTACAACGTCACCGACCCCCTGAGCTTCTTCGTGGAAGGCAGCGTCGGCCCGGTTCTCACGATCGGCGGTACCGACAACAGCGGCGTGTACTTTGGCAGCAGCGCTCGCATCGGCCTGAACTACCGCCTGCCCTGATTCATCCCGCAGGCAAAAAGGGGGAGCGTCCACGTGGCGCTCCCCCTTGTCGTGTTCATTCCTGTTGTCGCCGCACTGGGCTGGCGGTGCTGCCTGCCGGAGTAGGGCGGACCACCCTGTGTAGGCGCTGCACGCCGACGTGAACTGATTTCAGGCACGACAGTTGTCTAGGGTGATGCACGACTTGAGGACTTCTCATGAGAGAGCTGACTCTAAGAGCGTGTTTTAAAAGTGCCTGAATGACAGCGCAGCGGGCCAGGTTCTGGCCCGCTGATGTTGATGAGACGACAACGGTATACCAGCGACCTGACCCGCCAGCAGTTTAAACGCCTCGAACCGTTGTTGCCGACTGGCAAGGCCGGGGGCCGACCCCGCACGGTGGATCTGTATGAGGTGATGTGCGCGATCATGTATGTACTCCAAAACGGCTGCGCCTGGCGCAATCTGCCTCATGATTTCCCAGCCTGGGAGACCGTCTACGGCTACTTCCGACGGTTTCAGTACGACGGCACGTGGGAAGCGGTGAACCGCTTCCTGGTCAGACGTACACGGCGCAAGGCCAAACGCGATCCGGAGCCGAGTGCGGGCAGTATCGACTCCCAGACCGTGCGCTGTGCGCCACAGGCGGGGATACGCGGTGTGGACGCGGGCAAGAAGACCAATGGGCGCAAGCGGCATCTGGTCGTGGACGCCCTTGGACTGCTGCTGGTGGTCTATGTGACGGGGGGTGGCGTGCAGGATCGGGTCGCAGCCCCGATCCTGCTGGGCATCCTCGCCAAACGCCATCCGCGCCTGAAGCACATCTGGGCGGATGGCGGTTACTTAGGTGAAGTGGTGACGTGGGCCGAGAAGGTCCTGGGCTGGGTGGTGGAGATCGTTCACGGCATCAGCGGACAACGAGGCTTCGTTGTCCGCCCACGGCGCTGGGTCGTTGAGCGTAGCTTGGCTTGGCTGACCCGCTGTCGTCGCCTGACCCGAGATTTCGAAGGGCGGCCAGAGACCACCGAAGCGTGGTGCTATCTCGCCAGCATTCGACTCATGTTGCGCCGTCTTGACCCCGCTGCCTAAAGCTTTTAAAACACGCTTTAAGGTCATGGTCATGAAGAAAGTGATCCTGGCCACTCTGTGTCTCACCGTTCTCTCCAGCGCCGGCGCCTCCGAGAAGGTCGGGGCGTATCTCTTCGGCGTGCAGTACCAGCGCGACACCAACGCCACCGACGCCCTGCGCTTCGGGCTGGGTCTGCCCTTCGCGGGCGTCTTCGTGGGTGGCGGCGCCGTGGCCCTCAGCGGCGACGCCGCGTTCCTGCGGCACACTGCCCCGGCCACGGAACTCGTGCAGCCCTACTACGGCGGCGGCCTGGGCCTGGGGACTGTGTTCGCCACCAGCGGCGGCACCACAGCGGGCGGCGTGAGCCTGTACCCCCACGTGCTGGGCGGCGCGAACTTCAACGTGACCAGCCAGCTGAGCCTGTTCGCGGAAGGGTCGGTCGGCCTGGACGCCTGGATCGGCACCGGCAGCGCCGTGACATTCGGGTACGGTGTGCGCCTGGGCGTGAACTACACCATCCGCTGATCCACGTTCAGGTGCAGACCTGAATCTTTGTTCTGACGGGAGTCGCTTGCGGGTGGCTCCTGTTTTTCGTGGTGGGGGCGGCTGGGCTGGACACGTCGCTTGACCCTCTGCGCGCCCCCTGCTAGCCTTTCGTGCATAGCTATACGCAATCTGCGTATAACCATACACGCATATGCAGACCCTGACCTCCCGACGTTGAAGCGAACCGCCTGACCCCACACCGGGGTTCACAGGCGGCGCCTTCACGCCGGGCGGTCTTGTGCCGCGCCTTGCACCCCCTTCACGCAGACAGGAGACAATCAGTCATGACGAAAGAAAAGATCGTGCTCGCGTACAGCGGCGGCCTGGACACCAGCATCATCCTCAAGTGGCTCCAGGCGGAGAAGAACTACGACGTGGTCTGCTTCACCGCCGACCTCGGCCAGGGCGACGAGGTCGAGGAAGCCCGCGTCAAGGCCCTGAACACCGGCGCCGTCGCCGCCTACGCGCTGGACCTGCGCGAGGAATTCGTCCGGGACTACGTGTTCCCCATGTTCCGCACCAGTGCCCTGTACGAGGGCTACTACCTGCTCGGCACCAGCATCGCCCGCCCGCTGATCGCCAAGAAAATGGTCGAGATCGCCGAGAAGGAAGGCGCCGTCGCCGTGTCGCACGGCGCGACCGGTAAGGGCAACGACCAGGTGCGCTTCGAGATGACCGCCTACGCCCTGAAGCCCGACATCGTCACCGTCGCCCCCTGGCGAGACTGGACCTTCCAGGGGCGCGCCGACCTCGAAGCCTTCGCCCACGAGCACGGCATCCCGGTCCCCACCACCAAGAAGGACCCCTGGAGCACCGACGCCAACCTCCTGCACATCTCCTATGAGGGCGGCATTCTGGAGGACCCCTGGGCCGAACCGCCCGCCCACATGTTCAAACTGACCGTGGACCCCACCGAGGCCCCCAGTGAGCCCGAGTACGTGGAAGTCGAGTTCCTGAACGGCGACCCCGTTGCCATCAACGGCGAGCAACTGAGCCCCGCCGCGCTGCTGGCCAAAGCCAACGAACTGGGCGGGAAGCACGGCGTGGGCCGCCTCGACCTCGTCGAGAACCGCTTCGTCGGCATGAAATCACGCGGCGTGTACGAGACGCCCGGCGGCACCGTCCTGTACCACGCCCGCCGCGCCGTCGAGAGCCTCACCCTCGACCGCGAGGTCCTGCACCAGCGCGACGCGCTGAGCCCCAAGTACGCCGAACTCGTGTACAACGGCTTCTGGTTCGCCCCCGAACGCGAGGCGCTGCAGGTGTACTTCGACCACGTCGCACAGTCCGTGACCGGCACCGCCCGCCTGAAGCTGTACCGCGGGAACGTCATCGTCGCCGGACGCAAGGCCCCCCAGAGCCTGTACGACAAGGACCTCGTGAGCTTCGAGGCGGGCGGCGACTACAACCAGCACGACGCCGGCGCGTTCATCAAACTCAACGCCCTGCGCATGCGCGTCCAGGCCCGCGTAAAAGCCAAAGCCGACGCCAAGGAACCCGCCCAGGTCTGACCCTGAGGGGCGCACGACCATCTCTGCACCGCGAGGGAGGAACGCCGTGAAACCACAAGCACCATTCAAACGTCGGATCCTCCTGAGCACGAAAGGGCGCACCAGTCACTACGTGTGCTTCGACTGCCGGAAACAATTCGCCAAGCCGACCAGTTCAGTTGTGGTTCGTGACGCGCTGGGTAAACCGATGCGTTCTGGGGTCGGCTTCGACTCCGGAGCCGCGGAATTCAAGTGTCCGCAGTGTGGTCAGCCCATGACCCACCTGGGCAAGAACTTCAGAGCGCCCGTTCAGAACGATGCAGAGGGATGGGAAGTCGCACGCCGTCTGGTGAACGCTGGATTCAGGTACGCCCACACCTGGAGGCCATACCCGACGCGTCTCCGGGACGTTACGGCATTCATTGAGCAGAACAGCTGCAAATCCGCAGGTGAACGTCTCCTCGACCAGTGGAAGGGTCAATCGTGACCCTGCCCGCCGGGTTCACCCTGCGCCTCGCCACGCCCGCCGACGCGGCGCTCATTCAGGCGCAGCGGGACGCGATGTTCGTGGACATGGGCAGCGACCCCGCGCGGCTGGCCGCCGTGCACGACGCTGGGGTGGCGTGGCACGCCCGGACCCTCGCGGCGGGCACGTACACCGGGCTGCTGATCGAGGGTGGGGGAGAGGTGATCGCCGGGGCGGGCATCCTCTGGACCGACCTGCCCCCGAACGCCGACACGACCGCCACGACCCGCGCGTACGTGCTGAACGTGTACGTGCAGCCCGCGCACCGGGGCCAGCGGCTCGCCCGCGCCCTCATGCAGGCCGCACTCGCGGAGTGCCGCGCGCGCGGCGTGGACATCGTGACCCTGACCGCGTCGGACGCCGGGCGCCCCACGTACGAGGCGCTGGGTTTCACGCCGCAGGCCGAACTGAAACTCCTGATCCCGGGAGGACCGCTGTGACCCTGCGCCCCGTGAACCCAGACGACATCCCCGCCTTCCACGCCGTCATGATGGCCGCCGGGATGGACCCCCGCTCCAGCTGGGTCCGCACCACGCCCGCCGACCTCGAACGGTCCCTGCTGGCCCCCGGCTCGGGCGGCTTCCTGGCCGTGGGCGCAGGAGAGGTGCTGGGCTGCGTCGGCTACCGCCCGGACGGCGACCGCACCCTGACCCTGAACAAACTCGCGACCGTCCCGCAGGCCCGCCGCCTGGGCGTGGGCCGCGCCCTGGTGCGCGAGGTCGAACACGTCGCCCGCATGGGCGGGTACGGGCGCGTGCTGCTGGCAGTCAGCCAGTTCAACCTGGACGTGCTGCCCTTCTACGACCGGCTCGGGTACACCGTCACGGACGAACTCTACGCGCACGCCCACCCGGACAGCCCCGCCCCGGTGGTGCTGGTGAAAGCGGTCCGGGCAGAGGAATCCGCCCCTGACCGCCCGATTCCGCCTCCCTCTGACAAGGACGCCCCATGACCCGACCCCACGGCCGCCCGACCTCCCGCGTCACGCTCATGATCACCTTGGCACTGACCGTGTCTCTCGCGTCGTGTGCGCCCTCCGTGCAGACCGGACCGGCGGCGGTGCGGCCACCGGACATCCGCCTGGGGGCCGCCATGCTGTTCGTGCCCCGCGTGAACGTCGCGCAGTTCACCGAGGCCACGCCCGACGACCAGTTCGTGATCTTCCCGGACTGCCGCAACGGTGTGGTGGCCGCTGCCGACGTGAAACGCTTGGGCGTGGAGCGGGCCGCCACAGCCTGCCGTGAAGCGGTCACGCGGGAACAGCAGAAGACGGTCACGGTCGGAAACGCGCTGCCCGTGATGCTGTCGGCGGCAATGATCTTCTTTCTGTATGCCCTCGGCCTCTTGTGATCCCGTGGGCACTGGTCACGCCCGGGCCGGGAAGAATGAGGGCGCGCCCATCCGGACAGCCCCGGCCCGGTGGTGCTGATCAAATCTCTTCTCTCCCTCCCCACCTGTGGGGGAGGGGCGGGGTGGGGGGCGTGTGACCCACGTTCCCGCCCGGTTTCAACCGAGGACATGACATGACGAATACGCAGGACAAAAAACTCTGGGGTGGGCGCTTCGCGGAGGCGACGGACGGGCTGGTCGAGCGGTTCAACGCGTCGGTGGGTTTCGATCAGCGGCTCGCGGAGCAGGACATTCGCGGCTCGCTGGCGCATGTGGCGATGCTGGGGCAGGTCGGCATTCTGACCGCCGAGGAGGTCGCGCAGATCACCGACGGGCTGAATGCCGTGCTGGCCGATATCCGCGCGGGGAATTTTGAGTGGCGCCTGGACCGCGAGGACGTGCATATGAACGTCGAGGCGGCCCTGCGGGACCGGATCGGGCCGGTGGCCGGGAAGCTGCACACGGCCCGCAGCCGCAACGATCAGGTGGCGGTGGATTTCCGGCTGTTCACGAAGGAAGCCGCGCTTGATCTGGCGGACAAGACCCGCGCCCTGCGCGCGGTGATGCTCGCGGAGGCCGAGAAGCACCTGGAAACCGAGGTGATCCTGCCCGGCTACACGCACCTTCAGGTGGCGCAGCCCATCCTGCTGAGCCACTGGTTCATGGCGTACGTGGCGATGCTGGAGCGCGACGAGGGCCGCTTCCGGGACGCCGCCGAGCGGATGGACGAGTCGCCGCTGGGCAGTTCGGCGCTGGCGGGGACGCCCTGGCCGGTGGACCGGCACGCGACGGCTTCGGCGCTGGGCTTCGCGCGGCCCACCGCGAACAGCCTGGACGGGGTGGGCAGCCGGGACTTCGCGCTGGAGTTCCTGTCGGCCTGCGCGATCCTGTCGGCGCACCTGTCGCGCCTCAGTGAGGAACTGATCCTGTATTCCACGTTCGAGTTCGGTTTCATCACCCTGCCGGATTCCCACACGACGGGATCGTCGATCATGCCGCAGAAGAAGAATCCGGACGTGTCCGAACTGGCGCGCGGCAAGGCGGGCCGCGTGTTCGGGAACCTGATGGGCCTCCTGACGGTCGTGAAGGGCACGCCGCTGGCGTACAACAAGGACCTCCAGGAGGACAAGGAGGGCGTGTTCGACTCGTACGACACGCTGAGCATCGTGCTGCGCCTGTACGCCGAGATGATGCCGAAGACCGTCTGGCACGCCGACGTGACGCGCGCCGCCGCCGCGCGCGGCTACAGCACGGCCACCGACGTCGCGGACTTCCTGGCCCGGCAGGGCGTCCCGTTCCGCGAGGCGCACGAGGTCGTGGGCGGACTGGTCGGCGTGGCCAGCCGCAGCGGGCGGCAGCTGTGGGACCTCACCGACGGGGAACTGCGCGCCGCGCACCCCCTCCTGAACGCGGAGGTCGCGCAGTCCCTGACCGTCGAGGAGAGCGTCCGTGGGCGCGCCAGCTTCGGCGGGACCGCCCCGCACCGCGTCCGTGAGGCCATCGAGCGCGCCAGAGCCCGCCTGAACTCCTGACTCCGTCCCTGATCCGTCCCCCGCCCTCTGTCCCGGTCCCCCTGGAGGAACCCCATGACCCTGACTGACATGCACGTGAAACTTCGTCAGGCCGCCCCGGCGGACCTGCCCACCGTCCTGGATCTCCTGACCCGCTGCGGCCTGCACACCAGCAGCGTGGATCTGGGCGCGGGCACATACTGGATCGCGGATCTGGACGGCGTGCCCGGCGGCTGCATCGGCCTGGAGCACGGTCAGGGCGTGAGCCTGATCCGCTCGACGGCGGTGGTGCCCGAGGCCCGCAGCCAGGGCCTGGGGCGCGCGCTGGTGCGCTCCGCGCTGACGCACGCCAGCCTGCGCGGGGACCGCACGGTGTTCCTGTTCAGCTCGGAAGCCGGGGATTACTGGACGCGCTTCGGCTTCCAGCCATCAAGCGCCGCCGAGATTGCGGGGGCGCTGCCGGACGTGCCACAGGTGAAAAGTGGCCTGAGCAAGGGCTGGATCGACGAGGAACTCGTGTGGCGGCTGGACCTGCCGCAGCCCGAGGTGACGCAGGGGTGAGCAGCTTCCCTCCGCGCCACCTGACCCGGCGTTCCCTGTGGCAGTGCTTCCACGCGGCCTTGCGCTATGCTGTCGCCACGCAACACCCGTGTCGACCTGCGGTCACCGAGACCGCCGAGCTTTCTTTCATTGAAGGAGCAGCGCATGACCGATTCCGTGCACGTTCGAATGGCGACCCCCGAAGACAAGGACACCGTGACCCGCGTGTTTCACGACGCGGGCCTGGACACCGAGGCGGCCCTCGCGGGCGGCACCACGTACTGGGTGCTGGAGCGGGGCGGGCAGCCGATCGGTGCGATCGGCCTGGAGCACGGGGACGGCGCGTCGCTGCTGCGCGGCGCGGCGGTGCTGCCCGAGGCGCGCGGTGGGGGGTTGGGGCGGCGGCTGGTCATGAGCGCCGTGGAGTACGCCCAAGGGCGCGGGGACCGCGCGATCTACATGTTCAGCCGGGGCGGGGACTGGAGCACGTTCGGCTTCACGCAGGTGCCGCTGGCGGTCGTGATGGGCGAACTGCCCGACGCGCCGCAGGTGCAGGCCTACCGTTCGCGCGGCGAGCGGCCCGGCGGCACCACCTGGATGCGCACCCTGAGCTGAATCCCGCCACCCGGGGGGGGCGCGCGTGACGCTCTCCCTGGACTCCATCGCGGTGCCGGACATCCACCCGGACGCACCCCTGTCGTTCCGCAAGGCGCGGCTGTCGGACATTGACGCGATTCATGAACTGATCGGGTACTGGGCGGCACGTGGGCTGATGCTCGTGCGGTCCAAGGCGCTGCTCGCCGAGACCATCCGTGACTTCCATCTGGTGCTGGCCGAGCCGCACGAGGGGCGGCCCGGCGGGCTGGGCGGCGTGTGCGGTCTGCACATGCTCGCTCCCGATCTGGCCGAGGTGCGCGGCCTGGCCATTCACCCGAACATGCAGGGGCGCGGCCTGGGGCGGCAGCTCGTGGCGGCGTGCGAGGCGGAGGCCCGCGCGATCGACCTGCCCGCGCTGTTCGCGTGGACGTACCAGCAGGGTTTCTTCGAGAAGTGCGGGTTTACCCGCATCGAGAAGACGAACCTGCACCCGAAGGTCTGGAGTGAATGCCAGCGCTGCGCGTTCTTCGAGAACTGCAACGAGATCGCCATGTACCGGGAGCTGCGGTGACCGGACGGGCAGCCGGGACACCGCCGCAGGTGAGGCACCACCCATCCGGGGGGGAAGGTAGGCTCTGGGGCGTGACCCGCTTCCTGCCCGCCCTGACCGTCTCCGCCCTCCTGACCGCTGGTGCTGCCCACGCACAGACTGTCCGCCCCCTGGCTGAGGGCCTGCCCGCCGGGGCGCTGCTGACCCTGGAAACGCATGGCGCCGCGCCTGCGTTCAAACGGTTCTTCGGCGTGGCGGACCGCCTGCTGAGCAGCACCGACCTGGGTGAGGACGGCGGCAGCATGCTGGGCGTGGCGCAGGCGGTGCTGGGCGACTCGCTGGGCCGAGAGGGGATCGCCGGGGTGTTCAGCGTGCAGGGGAGGAAGGGGGCCTTCGAACCCGCGCTGCTGGCCGTGACCCGCTCGGGCCCCCTGACGGACGAACTGCTGGGCGAGCTGCTGCCCGAGAAACCCGGCGCGCGGGTGGGCCGCTACACCTTCTCCCGCGTGGACGGGATGTTCGCGGGCGCCTCGAACGGGCTGGTGTACGTGTCGAGCGACAAGGCCCTCCTGATGGCGTACCTGGGCCGCCTGAGCGGCAAGGCCGCCCCGACCCTGGCGTCCTCCGCGCCGTACGCGGCGGCGCAGCGCGCGGCGGGCACGCAGGAACTCGGCGTGTACGCGAACTTCAGCGCCGCCGCGAAGGTCATCCGCTCGCAGCTGGCGCAGGTCATGCTGCCCCGCCTGCTCTCCCCGGTCGTGGACGCCCTGGACACCCTGGGCCAGTTCGCGGGTGGCCTGACCACCACGGCCGGCGGCTGGACGACCGCCAGCGCGCAGGTCGTGAATCAGGCGGGCAAGGACAGGCCGCTGGCCCGCATCCTGCTGGATACCACCGACTTCGGCGTGCAGAACGTGATTCCCGCCAGTGCCGAGGCCGTGCAGGCGGCCGCCTGCCACCCGGACACCGGCGCGTACCTGGGCCGCTGGTTGACCCGCGTGGACCTCCTCGAACCGTTCGGGTTCCTGACCGACAGCCAGCTCGCCAGTCACCTGGAGCAGGCCGGGCGCTACCTGGGGCACGAGTGCGTGCAGGTGACGCTGGCGGGCGGACTGAAGGCGGGCCTGAATCAGGAGGACCCGCTGGCGTCCCTGGCAACCAGCGTGTCGTACCAGCGGGTCACGGACCGCGCGGCGGCCGACGCGCACCTGCCCGAGTACGCCCGCAGCGTGAACGAGGCGCTGGACGGCCTGCGCGGCACCGTGAAGTCCCTGGCGAAGTCCGGCATGGACGCCCTGATGGACGACGCCATGGCCGACGTGGACCCCCGCGCTCTGATGCTCGGGGCGGGTATGGCCGGGGCCAGCCAGGGGCTGGACGAGTCCCTGAAGGGACTGAAGATGGTCTACGCCTTCCGGGGCGAGTACCTGATCACCGCGTTCAGCCAGGAGGCGCTGGACGCCGCGCTGGAAGGCGGTCCCGTGCTGGCGGACGACGCGGCGTTCCGCGCGGCAGGCCTGAGCATGCAGGGCTCGGCGGGCTGGTCGTACCAGCCGAACCCGGCGGACCTGACCGCGCAGGACCTCGCCGGGATGCTGCCCAGGGAACTGAGCGGCGACAGGGCACTGAGCGGCATGTTCGCCGGGGCCATGACGGGCGCGGCGGACCTCATCAACCGGTTTGATGGAACGACCTCACAGCGCTCCGTTTCGGGGAATGTCATTATCGGCAAGGCGAGCGTGCGCTACCGCTGGTAACCCCCCCCGGGGGGACCACGGTGCCGCGCAGAGCTGAGCCATGAAACGCGTCCGGAGAGGCGCGAATGGAGGAAGCATGATCAGGAAAGAACGGGCCATCCTGGCTCTGGAAGACGGCACCGTGTACCGCGGGTACGCGTTCGGGCACCGCGGCGAGACCGTGGGCGAGGTGGTGTTCAACACCTCCATGACCGGGTACCAGGAGATCATGACCGATCCCTCGTACAACGGGCAGATCGTGACCATCACGTACCCGCACGTCGGGAACTACGGCGTGGCGATCTACGACATGGAGAGCAACAAGCCCTACGTGCGCGGCTTCATCAGCCGCGAGTTCAGCGGCGAGTACTCCAACCACCGCGCGCAGCAGTCCCTGGAAGCGTTCATGCAGCAGTACGGCGTGGTGAGCATCCAGGGGATCGACACGCGCGCGCTGGTGCGGCGCCTGCGCACGGGCGGCGTGGTCAAGGGGGTCATCGCGCACCGCAGCTACACGCACCCGGAAGATCCGTACGGTGAGTTCACGCCCGCCGAGGAAGCCGTGTACGTGGGGCGCGCCCGTGACCATCAGGACATTGACGGCCACGACATGACCCGCGAGGTCACGACCGCGCTGCCCTACGCGTTCCCCACCCTGCGGCACGGCAAGCGCGTGGTCCTGATGGACTTCGGGATCAAGCACACCATCATCGAGCGGCTGGCCGAGGTCGGCATCGAGCCGATCGTGGTGCCCGCCCACACCACCCCCGCGCAGATCATGGCCCTGCAACCGCACGGACTGTTCCTGTCCAACGGCCCCGGTGACCCCGCCCCGCTGGAGTACGCGCACAAGACCGCGTGGGAACTCATGGGGCTGCTGCCCACCTTCGGCATCTGCCTGGGGCACCAGATCCTGGGGCTCGCGGCCGGCGGGAAGACCTTCAAGATGAAGTTCGGGCACCGTGGCGGCAACCAGCCGGTGAAGAATCTCTTAACGGGCAATGTGGAGATCACCAGCCAGAACCACGGGTACGCGGTTGATATCGACTCGATTCCCAACGGGGCCTTCGTGCCCACCCACGTGAACCTGAACGACGGCACCCTCGAAGGCATGGCGCACAGCCGCTACCCGGTGTTTTCCGTGCAGTATCACCCGGAAGCCAGCCCGGGGCCACACGACAGCCGTTACCTCTTTGACCGCTTTATCGAGGAGATCGACGCCTTCGACGGGGGCAACGGTACCCCCATTGTGAAAGCCAGCGCAGGACGTCTGGGGGTTTGACAATCCCCCGCTGGGACAACATGATGGACGAGATGCGCAGGTGAGAAATTTCATATTGTTCACGCGGTCAGTGACAAGCGTGTGAACACGGTGAAGTGAGACCAGCATCCTCGGGGACGGTCCCCGGGCCAGCAGCTGTTCCGGAGCAATGAATCATCTGGCGCACACGGGCGCCTCAGCCAGATGAGGAGCGAGTGGCGCGACCGACAGAACGGTGGGAGTGATCCCCCCAGCTGTCGGTCAATTTTTTTTTCGCCCCGGAGGTGCCCCGGCGTGCAGCGCCTGATTCCCCCCATCCTCTTTGTCCTCACTCTGGCGCAGGCCCAGCAGACCACGCCGCCGGCCCAGCCGGCCGCGCCGCAGAACGTCACCTTCACCCTCACGCAGGATCTCGTCAAACGCAGCGCGGACAGCAGCGGCAAGGTCACCGAGACCATCATCGCCGCGCCCAGGACCGTCCTGCCCGGCGACATCCTGCGTGAGGAAGTCACGCTGCGCAACGTCTCCGGCCGCCGCCTGGGCCAGCTGAACGTCACCGTTCCCGTCCCGCGCGGCACCGAGTTCAGCGTCCTGACCACCCCCGCCGGCGAGCGCTGGAAGGTCACGTACTCCACCGACAGCGGCAAGACCTTCAGCGCGCAGCCCAGACGGACCGTCACCGCCACCGAGAACGGCCGGCAGGTCACGCGCGAGGTCCCCATCCCCACCAGCAGCTACACCACCGTCCGCTGGACCGTCACCAGCCTCAGCCCGGACGAGACGCTGAAGTTCAGCTTCCGCGTGAAAGTCAAGTAACGCCCCCGCCACCCCTACCGGAGGAAGCCATGAAGAAACACTGGACCCTGACCGCCCTGATCGCCCTGACTGCCGGCACCGCGCACGCCGCCGGCACCGCCGCCGGAACGGTCATCACCAACACCGCCGAGATCGTCTTCACGCCCGAAGGCAGCACCACCCCCAACCCCCCCGTGCCCTCCAACCCCGTCACCACCACCGTGCTGCCGGTGCCCAGCTTCACCATCCTGCAGAACGACGGCAGCGCCGACGTCACCACCCCCGACTACACCCGCCCCGGCCAGACCGCCACCGCCCGCCCCGGCGACACCGTCGTCTTCCCGT
Source organism: Deinococcus soli (ex Cha et al. 2016) (assembly GCF_001007995.1). Classification (NCBI taxonomy): domain Bacteria; kingdom Thermotogati; phylum Deinococcota; class Deinococci; order Deinococcales; family Deinococcaceae; genus Deinococcus; species Deinococcus soli (ex Cha et al. 2016). The sequence continues at coordinate 1,981,813 of NZ_CP011389.1, forward strand.
ACACGCTGACCAACACCGGCAACGTCCCCAACGAGTCCTACGTCCTGACCAACACCCCCGACCCCAGCGGAACCGTCAAGACCCCCACCGGCGTCGCGTACTACCCGGCCAGCGCCGACACCAGCGGCGACGGCACCCTGAGCGCCGCCGAGATCGCCGCCGCCACGCCCATCACCAGCATCAGCGGCGTGAACCAGGACCAGGCCGTCAAGTTCTTCCAGGTGTACACCGTTCCCACCGCCGCCACCAACGCCGACAAGTACGGCGCTGACCCCACCGGTACCCGCCAGGACAACCCGGCCTTCAACAACGACCCCAGCGTGCCGCGCGACGCCAACAACTCCAACGTCACCACCGTGGACCGCAAGGACGCCACCGTCATCGGACCGAAGGCCGACCCGGACGGCAACGGCAACCCCACCACCGCCCCCTACAGCAGCCCCGAGGGCATCACCATCACCCCCAGCGCCAGCGACACGCAAACCGCGCAGGCCACCACCAGCACCACCACGATCACCTTCACGAACACCGTCCAGAACACCGGCAACCGCGCCGACGTGTTCGACATCACCACCGCCACTGCGGGCTTCCCCGCCGGGACGACCGTGACGCTGCTCAAGCCTGACGGCACCCCCCTGACCGACACCGATGGGGACGGCGTGCCCGATGCGGGCCGCCTGAACCCCGGCCAGACCGCCGACATCCTGGTCAAGGTGACCTTCCCCGCCGGCAGCGCCCCCACGGCACCCGGCACGCTCCCCACCGTGACGGTCACCAGCACCAGCAGCAACGACCCCAGCAAGAAGGACGACACCAGGGACATCGTGAACCTGCCCGGCCTGTCCTTCGGGAACCCCACCCCCACCCCCGGCGGCGACCCCACCATCCCCGGCACGCCCGAGGCGGGCCAGCCCGGCAGCCCCACCAGCCCGGTCCTCCCGCCCAGCACCTGCACGGCCGGCAGCCCGGCCATCCGCTCCACCATCGCGCTGGAGATCGCCAACCTGGGCAGCGCGCCCGACACCTTCGACGTGAGCGGCACCGCGACCATCAAGCTCACCGACGGCACCAGCCGGGACGTCGCCGTGCAGTACTTCGTGGACACCAACGGCAACCGGGCGCTCGACACCGGTGAACCCGCCCTGACCGACACCAATGGCAACGCCGTGGCCGACACCGGCGTGCTGGCCCCCGGCGCGGAAGTCAAGCTGATCGCCGCCGTGGACGTGCCCTGCGCCGCCGCCGCGCAGACCATCACCCTGAACCAGACCGCCAAGTCCCCCACGACCGGCGTGACCGTGCCCGACACCAACGACACCATCGTCGTCGGGAAGACCCCGGTCGCCGCGCCCACGAAGAGCGTCGACAAGGCCGAGGCCCGCCCCGGCGAGACGCTGACCTACACCATCTTCGGGAAGAACACCAGCAACGCCAACGTCACCAAGGCGTTCATCCGCGACACCCTGCCCACCAACACCACGTACGTCCGCTTCGCCGCGACCAGCACCGCGGCCGGCACCATCCTGTACTCCACCAACGGCACCACCTGGAGCGCGACCCCCATCGCCGCGCCCCAGGCCGACGGCGTGACTGTGTACGCCGGGGTGGACACCAACGGCAACGGGACCATCGACACCGGCGACGTCCTGGCCCCCGGCCAGAGCATCACCGGCACCTTCGTGGTGACCGTCAAGTAACCCCTCCAGGCGCGCCCGCCCCGATTGCGCGGGCGCGCCCCACCGGGCAGGGGAGACCCCCGGCCACACCTTTTTTCCTCCCCTGTCCCGCCCACAACAGCAGAAACCACCTTCACCGATCCCCCTCATTCCGGGAGGCCCCGTGCGAAACCCCCCACTTCCCTCCGCAGCACTGAAGCTGCTGGCTCGCCTGACCCTGGCGCTGCCCCCGGCGCTGCTCGGCGCGGCCCACGCCGCCGGTACCCCCGCCGGCACCGTCATCCAGAACACGGCGACCCTGGAATTCACGCCGCCCGGCGAGCCGCCCGTGCGCGTGCCCACCCCGCCCGTCACGACGACCGTGCAGGCGGTCTGCTCGGTCAGCGCCCTGCCCAACGGCACGGTCGCGCAGCCCGGGCAGAGCGCGGCGCTGCTGCCCGGCGAGAGCACCACCTTCCGGTACGTGGTCACGAACACCGGCAACGCTGCGAACACCGTGACGCTCGGCGTGCGGCCCGACGTGGCGTCGCAGTTCACGCCCGGCGACCTGAGCGTGCACCGCGACGCGAACGGCAACGGCCAGATCGACCCGGACGAGGGGGCCCTGACCAGCCTGACCCTGGGCGCCGACGCGGGCGCCACGCTGCTCGTGCGCGCGACCACGCAGGCCAGCGACCGCGGCGCGGCCTACCCCAACCTGCTCGTCCGCTGCGGCAGCAACGTGCGCGGCCTGGACGGCGAGACCGACGAGGACAACGTCGCGCGCCTGACCGTCAGCGACCCGCCCGCCCTGACGCTGGAGAAGACCTTCACGCCCGCCACGCTGCGCCCCGGCGACGAGACGACCGTCACCCTGACCGCCCGCAACGCGGGCAACGGCCCGTCGCGCGCCGTGACCGTCACGGACGTCCTGAACACGCCCGAACTGCGGGACTTCGTGTTCGTGAGTGGCAGCGCCCGCCTGAGCGGCAGCGCCGCCCCGGCCGCCACGGCCGAGTACAGCGCCGACGGGCAGGCGTGGCAGGCCGCCGAGACCAGCCCCGTCGCGGGCATCCGCGCCCGCGTGGACAGCCTCGCGCCCGGCGCGACCCTGACCCTGACCTTCCGCCTGCGCAGCCCCGAGGTGACCGGCACGCGCCGCAACGTCGCGCAGCTGCGCAGCGGGGACATCAGCGTGGACGCCCCCGCCGACGTCACCCTGCGCTACCAGCCGCTGATCGCGCTGGGCCCGCTCGGCAACCCCCAGGCACTGCCCGGCGGGGAACTCAGCAGCGACGACCTCCAGCGCAGGGCCAACGCGCTGCTGAACACCGAGGTCTGCTTCCCGCACACCGCGCAGAACCTCGGCGACCGCACCGACATCCTCACGGTCAGCGGCCGCGTCGAGACCGGCGAGGGCACCCTCCGCTTCACGGAGCGTGACGGGACGCCCATCGCCGAACCCTTCCGCACGGACCTCGCGCCGCAGGGCACGAAGGACTTCAACGCCTGCTACGTGCCCACCCGGGCCAACGTCAGCTCCGCCACCGAGGCCTTCCGCGCCGTCCTGACCGCCACGAGCAGCCGCGGCGCCGCCGACAACCTGACCGTGGACGTCCTGACCACCGTCGCGCCCCTGACCCTGAACCCCGTCAAGAGCGGCGACGTCAGCGGACTGGTGGAACCGGGGCAGCTGCTCACGTACCACCTGCGACTCACGAACACCCAGAGCTTCCCCCTGACCGACGTCGTCGTGCGCGACTCGCTGCGCAACCTGCTGGTGTTCGACGCCAGCGGCACCCTGATCCGCACCGACCTGCTGGACTTCGTCAGCGCCGACCAGGGCGGCACCCTGGAGGGCGAGACGGTCGTGTGGCGCCTGGCCCGCCTGGACCCCGGGCAGAGCTTCGACCTGACCCTGCAGGTCCGCGTGCCGCAGGGCACCCCGGACGGCGCGCGCGCCGTGAACGTCTTCACGGTGAGCAGCGGCGAACTGCCCGACCCCGTCCCCAGCAACCCGGTCGTGAACGGCGTGTTCCGCAGCGGCAACCTGACCCTGGTCAAGACCAGCAGCCCCGCCGTGGTCGCCTACGGGCAGACCATCACGTACACCTTCACCGTCACGAACCGCAGCGCGACCGGCGTCCTGGAGGCCCTCAAGGTGCAGGACACCCTGCCCGCCGGCCTGACCTACGTGGAGGGCAGCAGCCTCCTGAACGGCACCGAGATCACCCCGGTCGTCACGGGCCGCACGTACGTCTGGGAGATCCCCGGCCTGGCGCCCGGCGCGAGCGCCGTGATCACCTTCGACGCGGTCGTCACGCCCGACGCCGGGACGCAGATCCGCAACAGCGCCATCGCCACCGCCGTGAGCAACAACGGCGAGACGCAGACGCCGCCCAGCAGCGCCGTGAACACCATCGACCCGCTGATCTTCGGGCGCAACACCGCCGATCTGGTCGGGTACGTGTTCCAGGACGTGAACCGCAACGGCATCTACGACCGCGCCGTGGACGTCCCGGTCCTGAACGCCCGCGTGATCCTCGCCGGTGGCCGCGCCGCGCTGACCGACGCGCAGGGCCGCTACCACTTCCGGAACCTCATGGAGGGCGAGGCGGCGCTGCGACTCGACCCGAACAGCGTCGCGCACGCGCCCCTGAGCGTCCCGCAGGACGCCGGACGGCCCGGCAGCCGCCTGATCTACGTGCGGAACCTGACCAGCGCCGACTTCCCGCTGGCGCCCGACGCCGGCGACATCGCCGTGGTGCGCGACACCACCCTGCGCGTGACGAGCACCCTGCCGCTCCAGACGCCGCAGACCCTGACTGTCCGCAAGCAGGTGTTCGAGCAGGAGCCCGGCGTGTACCTCGTGCAGCTGACCCTGGGCGCCAGCGCCGAGCTGAGCGGCGTGGAACTGAATGACCCTCTGCCCCAGGGCGCCGAACTGCTGGACGGACAGAACGCCCTGACCTTCACCACCCTCCCCGGCGGCGAGCGGATCCTGACCTACCGCTTCCGCTGGGCCGGGGATCTCAAGGGCGCCGTGACCGACCCGGCCGCCCGCTGGAGGTACTGAGTGAAACGCGCCATCACCACCCTGACCGCGGCCCTGCTGGGAACGGCCGCCGCGCAGGACATCGCCACCTCGCTCCCCCTGACCTCGGTCGGTGACCGGCTCATGTGGACGGTCGGGGATCAGGATCTGCGTCTGGTCGTGGGCCTCAGTTCGCGCGTGCAGCTCGACGTGTACGGCGCGCAGTTCGACCCGGCCGACTACCGCACCCCGGACCAGTACGGCGACGAGAACTACGACCCCGCCCCCAAACTCCCGGTCGGCAGCACCTTCACGCTGCTCGGCGCGGACGGGCAGGTCGTCCGGCAGCAGGAATTCGGGCAGGGCGCGCAGGACTGGCAGACCTTCCTGAACAGCGACCTGCAGGCCGGCACGTACACCCTGCGCGTGCGCACCCAGGGCAACGGCAAGAACACCTTCGCGCTGCGCCTGACGTCCGTCAGTGCCGCCGTCGAGGCCGACCACCTGAACGTCACGGTGCGCAGCAACGACTGGGTGCCCGCCCTGAACGTCTACAACCCCGGCGGGCCCATGAGCATCCGCATGTACGACGGGGACGGCCCCGGCGAACTGCAGGGCGAGCTGCGCGACGCGCAGGGCAACGCCTACCCCGTCAAGGTCAGCGGGCAGCTCCAGTGGGACGAGATCAACGTGCCCGAGGACCAGGGCAACTACACCCTGTACCTGCGTCAGCCGCCCAGGACCTTCCAGTGGTCGAACTCGGTCGGCTTCGAACTGAGCACCGGCCCGATCAAGATCGTCACGGCCGACACCACCGGCAAGCTGGATATCCGGGCCGAACTGGTCCTCCCGGACGAGACGCTGCCCACCCAGGCGAACGTCACGGTGGGTGAACAGACCTACGCGGTCAATGGGCAGGCCGGGCCCTTCACGCTGCCCGCCCGCGAGTACCCCGTGCAGGCCGAGCCGGTCAAGGGAGCCGAGGTCAGCGTCAACGCGCCCGCCGCGACCGTCACGAAGGGCCAGACCGCGCGCGTGGCCGTGCAGGTCAAACCCAGCCTGAACCTCAGCTTCACCGCCGACAAACCCGAGGTCTGCGTGGGCGACGTGGTGACCTTCACCGCGCGCGCCACCACCGACTTCGAGCGGCAGACCCTGCCCGCCAGCCTGCGCGTGGCGCTGCCCGCCGGGTTCGAGGCGCAGGGCGAGACGAGCGTCACCGCCCGCGTGGACGCCGCCCACCCCGGCGTGCTGACCTTCGAGGCCCGCGCCGTGGCCGCCACGCAGGGCGAGGCCCGCGCCACCCTGGCCCCCTGGAACCAGACCCGGACGCTGGGCGTGCAGGTGCTGCCCAGCGCCACCCAGATCGAACTGCGCCGCGCGCCGCTGGCCGCGACCCTCCCCGGCGAGACCGTCACCGTGACCCTCACGCTGCGCAACACCAGCGCCGCGCCCGCCCCCTTTGAGCTGACCGACCAGCCCGGCGAGACCCTGGAAGCCCTGGACCCCACCAGCTTCAGCGGCGAACTCCAGCCCGGCGAGGAGAAGACCCTCAGCTACCGCGCCCGCGTCAAGGGGACGGGCGGCGAGCAGGGCCAGCTCAGCGCCACCCTGACGAGCAACTGCGCCACGCAGCAGGTCGTGGGCGGCACCATCGGCGTCACCACGCCCCCGCCCCCCGCGCCCACCCCGGTCGTCACGCAGACCCGCGAGAGCACGGTCCGCATTCCCTACGACGTGCCCACCACGCGGAACGCCACGCAGGTCATCGTGGCGCACCAGCCGCCCGCCGGGGCCAGCTACGTGCCCGGCAGCAGCCAGCTGAGCGGCCGCCCCCTGGCCGACCCGCAGGTGGGCGCCAGTGGCAAGCTGTACTGGACGACGCCCGGCGCACCCCGGGGCGTCCTGACCTACCGCGTCACGCACGAGGGCAGCCTGCCCGCCCTGCAGAGCCCCACCCTGGTCGGCCGGTACGCCGGGGGCCAGGTCAGCGTCCTGGTCGGCGAGGGTAACCTGGACGACCTGAGCGCCCTGCAACCGGTGGCCGTCGCGCAGACCCGGGAGAACGGCGGCGCGCTGAAGCTCCCGCTGGACGGCGCGGTGTACCGCGACCGCGACCGCGTGACCGTCGTGGTGGAAAGCCCCGAGGGCAGCGAGGAACTGCCCCGCATCAACGGCGTGCCGGTCGATCCGGCCAGCCTGGGCCGCAGGGCGGTGGACGCCGAGCGCGGCACGCAGCGCCAGGAGTTCTACGGCGTCGCGCTGCGCAGCGGCGAGAACACCCTGACCTTCGCCGGGCAGACCGTCCGCGTGAACCTGGCGGGCACGCCCGTCAGCGCCGAATTCAGCGGCCAGCAGCTCATCGCCGACGGCGTCACGCCCATCCGCGTCGGCATCCGACTGACCGACGCCGCCGGGATCGGCACCGCCAGCGGCAACGTCACCGTGCAGGCCACCCTGGAACCCACCCAGCCCGACGCGCAGCCCCGCGTGGTCAGCTACCAGGTGAAACTGACCGACGGCGAGGGCGTCCTGGAACTCGAACCGCTCGCCGCGCCCGCCCACTTCGACGTCCGCGTGCGCCTGGGCGACCGCGTGATCAGCAAGGGCTTCGAGGCGCTGCCCAGCCGCACCCGCGTCGGCATCGGCATGCTCAGCGTCGGCGGCATCCTGGGAAGCAGCGGCGTCGCCGCCGGGGAAGCCCGCGCGCAGGGCTACCTGGAAACGCCCATCGGGGACGGCAAACTGTACATCGCGGCCAGCGGCGCCCTCACCGCTGACCGCACCGCCAGCGGCCCCACCACCGTCCGGCAGGACCGCGACCAGGGCCTGCCCACCACCGCCAACCCCCTCCAGCGCTACCCCACCCACGGCGACAGCAGCACCGAGACCGTGCCCCTGCAGGGCATCGACCCGGTCGCGGCGCGCTACGAGCACCCGGCCTTCTCGGTCAGCTACCGGCAGGCGCCGCTGCCCATCGACGTGTTCACCGTCGGCGTCACGCCCACCGCCCTGAGCGGCTTCACGCGCGGCGCCCCCGCCCAGCTGTCCGGCTTCGTGGCCGCGCTGCCCGGCGACCTGAAACGCGTCACGCTGGACGCCAACGGCCTGCGCGCCCTGCCGCTGCCCGACCAGGACCTCGCGGCCGACAGCGAGACCGTCACGCTGCTCCTCACCGACCCCGTGACCGGCGCGCAGGACCGCCGCCCGCTGGCCCGACTGAGCGACTACACCCTGGACCCCGCCGCCGGCGTCCTGTACCTCCAGCGGCCCCTGAATCTCCTGGACGACCAGGGCCGCACCGTGCGCGTCGAGCTCAGCTACCGCCTGAACGACCCGCTCGGCGCGCGCACCCTCGCCTGGGGCGTGCAGGGCAAGTACCGCGTGACCGACACCCTGAGTGTCGCGGCGGCCGCCGTCAGCCTGGACGGCGTGACCAGCGTCGGCGCACGCGCCCGCTACGACGACGGGACGCGCCGCGCCGACCTGCTCGCCGCGTACGCCGCGCAGGGGACCCTGGTGGACGGCAGCGCCAGCGTGCAGGGCGACCGCTTCGCCCTGAGCGGCAGCCTGCACTACCAGACCCCCGGCTACGCGGGCCTGAACGCCAGCACGCCTGGCCTGGGTGCCGCCGCGGACGCCAGCTACCGCCTGACCGACCGTTTCGCGCTGAACGCCCGCGCCACCTACGCCGCCACGCCCGCCGCCGGCAGTACCCCCGCCACCAGCGGCGGTACTGCCGACCTGCGCGGCCTGTACACCTTCTCGCCGTTCACGCTGGGCGCCGGGATCCGCGCGGGCTTCGGGGACCAGCAGGGCGTGGCCGCCATCGTCAGCGCCGCCTACGCCCGCAGCGGGCTGGGCGTGCAGGTCGACCACGTGCAGGCCATCAGCGGCACGCTGGACACCACCACCACCGTCAAGGCCAGCGTCCCCGTCGCCGAGAACGTCACCCTGACCGCCCGCGACGACATCACCTGGGGCGAGGGACAACGCGCCAGCCTGGGCCTCACCACCCGCCTGGGCGGCACGAACCTCAGCGTGAACTACGACCTGCCCGGCGCGGACGGCTGGGGCAACCGCGCCCGCATCGGCGTGGACACCACCCTGCCCGTCAGTGACCGCGCGGCGGTGGACCTGCGCGGCAGCCTGATCCTCGACACCGACGGCGACCCCCGCAATGACAGCAGCTGGAACGCCGGGGTGGGCGTGCGCTACAAGGCCGACACCCTGAGCGCCACCCTGGCCGCCGACGCCGCCCGCACCGACGCGGGCTTCAGCGTGGCCCTCAAGGGCGGCGCGACCTACAGCGTCAGTGACCAGCTCACCGTCAGCGCCGAAGGTCACCAGATCTTCGGTGTGGGCGCCGGGGCGAACCACGCCGTCTCGGGCGCGCTGCGCGCCGGGCCCTGGCAGGGCCTGAGCTACCTGCGCTACAAGGACGGCGCGCTCGCGGGCGGCACCCCGGAACTGATCGGCGAGGCGAACGTCGAGTACCACGTGCCCCGCTACGCCCTGCGCGCCGGACTGGCAGGCCGCGCCCTGCTGGCCCAGCCGGGCAGCGCCACCTACCAGGGCAGCCTGAGCGGCACGTACTACGTCACGGACCGGCTGGGCCTGGGCCTCGCCGCGCGCGGCCTGGTGCAGCCCGCCACCGGCAGCACCCTGCTGAGCGCCGGAGTGGAAGCCAGCTACCGCGCGCTGCCCGGCACCTGGCTGACCCTGGGGTACAACCCGGTGGGGTTCCAGGGCATCGGCACGAACGTGTACACCCGCCAGGGCGCGTACCTGCGCCTGGACCTGATGCTCGACGACGGACAGAGTCCCGCCCCCGCGCCCGACACCACCGGGGGGCGCTGACGTGAGGCCCCGCATGCACATCCTGACCACCCTGCGGCGCCTTCTGCCGCTGGCCGCCCTATCCAGCCTGAGCCTCGCCGCCGCGACCACCTGCACCGCCGCCGCGCCCTGGGTGCAGAGCTTCAACAGCAACGCCGCGCTGGGCAGCGTGCAGAACCATGCGTACGTCACGGACGTGAACACCGTGACGAACACCGCCGGGAAGTACACCTTCTGGAAGGACATCGACCGCACCGGCAACGGCGGCTACGCCCTGTACCTGAACGTCGCCAACTTCGAGGGCAAGAGCGGCGCGCTGCTCACCACGCCCCGCGTGCTGTTCCAGCAGGTCGTGAACGTCCCCACCGGGTCGCGCCTGACCTACCAGAACTACGCCCGCACGCACGCCACCACGCCCAGCCAGCTGCGCTACGAGTTCGTGGACACCGCCACCGGCGCCCTGCTGGCCAGCATGAACGGCAGCGTCCTGACGACCGGGTACACCCTCCAGAGCGTGCCCGCCTTCAGCGCGCCGGGCAGTCAGGTCACCGTGAAGGTCCTGACCCTGAAAGACGGCGTCAGCGGCGACGCGAACGTCCTGAAACTCGACGACCTGCAACTCAGCTGCGCGCCCCAGCCCCAGCTGACCCTCACCAAGGGCAGCAACGGCCCCTGGACCGTGAACCAGAGCGGCGCCGCGTACACCCTGACCGTCACGAACAGCGGCAGCGCGGCCACCTCGGGCAGCGTGACCGTGAAAGACCAGCTGCCCACCGGGATCGGCGCGCCCGCCTCCTTCACGCCCGCGACCGGCTGGACCTGCACCACCAGCGCCGGACTCGTGACCTGCACCGGCACCCCGAACCTGACGGTCGGCGCTACCGCCACCTTGAGCGTGCCCGTCACCGTCGCCGCCGAGGCGGCCGGGACGGTCACCAACCGCGCCAGTGTCGGCGGGGGCGGCGACCCCCACCCCACCCCCGACCCCGGCACCTGCACGGGTACAGGCGGGCAGTGCGCGGTGAACACCACCACCGTCACGACCACCGCGCCCGTCTGCTCGAAGGTGTACGCCCTGGCCGTCGCGCCCGGCGGCACGAACCTGAGCGGCGTGACCATCAACGAACTGGACGTCACCACGAATGCGGTCGGCACACAGATCGCCGCGCTGAGCGGCACCGGATCCGCGATCACCTCAGCCACGCTGGGCGTGTCACCCGACTCGAAACGCTTCTTTGTCGCCGCGGACGGCAGCAACCGCCTGTGGGTGTACGACACCACCCTGCGCGGCTGGTACGGGGGCGGCACCTTCACCGGCGTGAGCGGCCGACTGGTCCGCATGGCCGTCACCGCCGGCGGCACCGGCTACGCCATGGATTCCGGCGGGAACATCTGGTCGTTCGCGACCGGCAGCGGCAGCGGGTACGCCGTGACGTCCCTGGGCGCCCTGACCAGCACCTCCAGCGGCGCGCCCAGCTTCAAGGACAACGGGGACTTCTTCGCGGACAGCAGCGGCAAACTGTACATGATCAGCGCCGTGACCGGCTCGAACGCCATCGACCTGTGGCTGGTCACGCCGTCCGGCAGCAGCGCCAGCGCCGAGTACCTGGGGAACTTCAGCAGCCCCGCGCAGGACTCGCAGTTCAACGGGATCGCCGCCGCGCCGGGCGGCATCTACGCCCGTGACAACCTGGGCCGACTGGTGAAACTGGACCTCGCCAACGTCACGTACACCCCGGTCGGCACGGCCACGCTGGGGTCCACCGACCTGGCCAGCTGCACGTACCCGGTCCTGGCCCCCAGCCTGAACGCCGTCAAGAGCGTCACCAAGGTCGCGGGCACGGGCGGGGACAAGGTGCAGCCCGGCGACACCCTGGAGTACCGCGTCGTGATCCGCAACGGCGGCACCCTGCCCGCCGGGGGCGTGACCTTCAGCGACGCCCTGCCCGCCGGAACGACCTACGTGCCCGGCAGCGCCCGCGTGAACGGCGCGACGAGCACCGTCACGAACGGCGCGGGCACCAGCCTGGGCGGCGCGGCGTACCCCTTCGCGCAGCCGGTCGGCATCTGCTCTGGGCCGACCACGCCCTGTACCACGCAGGTACTGAAGATCGACAGCACGCCCGCCACGCTGGACAACGAGGCGGTCGTGACCTTCCGCGTGACCGTGAACGCACCCGCCAGCTACCCGGCCAGCGTGCGCAACACCGCCCTGGTGCGCTACGCGGGCGGCCCGAACGGTGGCGTGCCCAGCAACGAGGTCGTGACGCCCGTCTTCGAACCGGCGCGCCTGACCGTCACGAAGACCGTGCAGAACCTCACGCGGGGCGGCCCGGTCGGTACGAGCAGCAGCGGTAACCCCGGCGACGTCCTGGAGTACTGCATCGCCACGACGAACGTGGGCGGCCTGAACGCCACGAACATCAGCTTCAGCGACATGGTGCCCGCCAACACGGCCTTCCAGGTGGGCGGCTTCGCGGCCGGGCAGGACATCCGCGTGGTCACGCCGACCGGCACGGCGTACTACACCGCCGCCGCCGACGGGGACGCCGGACTGCTCAGCGGCGGGAAGGTCACGGTGCAGGGCGGCAGCTTCGTGCTGGCCCCCGCCCAGACCGTCACGATCTGCTTCCGCGCCAGCATCCAGTAGAGGCCAGCCGAGCCGCGGGCCGCTTCCCGGACGGGGGGGGCGGCCCGCGTTCACGTGTCCTTGAGGCGCGCTGAAGACGGGGCGCGGGCGTACCGTCCCGCCTGGCCGGGTGGGGGAGAGTGACCGCTATGCTCGGCGGCACCCAACTCGTGTGGTTCAAGAAGGACCTGCGCGTGCACGATCACGCGCCGCTCGCGCGGGCCGCGGAGCGTGGGCCGGTCCTGCCGGTGTTCATCTACGAGCCCGAGCAGCTGACGTACGAGGAGTTCGCCGGGCACCACCTGACGTACCTGAACGAGTCCCTGCGGGAACTGGACGCCAGCCTGCGCGCGCTGGGCACCCCGCTGGTCGTGCGGGTGGGCGAGGCGGTGGCTGTCCTCGACGAGCTGCGCGAAGCCCACGGCGTGACGGCCGTGTGGGCGCACGAGGAGACCGGCAACGGCGTGAGTTTTCAGCGCGACCGCCGGGTGCGGGCCTGGGCGCGGGCGCGCGGGCTGCCCCTGACGGAACTGCCGCAGAACGGCGTGATCCGCCGCATGAGGAACCGCGACGGCTGGGCCGCCACCTGGGAGGAACGGCTGGGTGCCCCGCAGGTCGCCGCGCCCGCGCAGCTGAGCGGCGTGGACGCCGACCCCGGCGGCCTGCGGACCCACGCCGAACTGGGCGTGCCCGCCAGCGCGAAGACCATCCCGCCGGGGGGCCGCGCCGCCGCGCTGGACACCCTCGACTCGTTCCTGACGGCGCGCGGCGTGAACTACATGCGCGAGATGAGCAGCCCCCTGAGCGCCGAGAGGAGCTGCTCGCGCCTGAGTGCGCCACTGGCGTTCGGGACCCTCTCGCTGCGGGAGGTGCTTCAGGCGACCCGGCAGCGCCTCGCGACCGTCAAGGGTGACCCCGAGGCCGACCCGCGCTGGGTGCGGTCCCTGCGCTCGTACGAGTCGCGGCTGCACTGGCACTGCCATTTTCTACAGCGCCTGGAAAGCCAGCCGGACATGGAATTCCGCACCCTGAACCGCGCCCTGGACGGCCTGCGCGAGCACGAGTGGACCCCGGACTTCTTCGACCGCTGGCAGGCCGGGCAGACCGGCTACCCCCTGATCGACGCCTGCATGCGCATGCTGCGGGAAACCGGCTGGCTGAATTTCCGCATGCGCGCCCTGCTCGTCAGTTTCGCCACGCAGCACCTCTGGCTCCACTGGCGCCAGCCGGGGCTGTTCCTGGCGCGCGAGTGGCTGGACAACGAACCCGGCATCCACTGGTCCCAGATGCAGATGCAGAGCAGTACGGTCGGCATCAACCGCGTGCGCATCTACTCCCCGACCCGGCAGGCGCGCGAACAGGACCCGGACGGGGTGTTCCTGCGGCGCTGGCTGCCGGAACTCGCGGACGTCCCCACCGACTTCATCCACGCGCCCTGGGAGTGGAGCGGCGCCGGACGCCTGAGCTACCCGCCGCCCATCGTGAACGAACACGAGGCCGGACGCCGCGCCCGCGCCCGCATCAGCGCCGCCCGCGCCAGCCCGGCATTCGAGGCCGAGGCCCACCGCATCTACGCGAAACACGGCAGCCGCAAGAAGGCGGACCTGCGCGCCGAAAGGAAAGCTCAGGGTCTGCCCGACAAACCCCCACCCCCCCGGCGGCCCGCTGCCGTAAAAAGGAACATCATGAGTGATCAACCCGATCTGTTCGGCCTGGCTCCGGCCGCCCCGAAGGCCGTCCTGCCCGCTGGCCTCCCCGCCGACTGGCAGCAGGCCCTGCACGGCGAATTCAGCGCCCCGTACTTCCACGAGCTGAAGGACTTCCTGGTGCAGGAACGCCGCGCGGGCAACGTGTTCCCGCCCGCGCCGGACGTGTTCAATGCGCTACGCTTCACGCCGCTGGAGGACGTGAAGGTGCTGATCCTGGGCCAGGACCCCTACCACCGCCCCGGTCAGGCACACGGCCTGAGCTTCAGCGTCCGCCCCGGCGTGACCATCCCCCCCAGCCTGCGCAACATCTACAAGGAACTGACCGCCGACCTGCCCGGCTTCACCCCACCCCGCCACGGATACCTGAAGGCCTGGGCCGAGCAGGGCATCCTGCTGCTGAACGCCGTCCTGACCGTCCGCGAGGGGCAGGCGAACAGCCACGCCAACAAGGGCTGGGAGCACTTCACGGACGCCGTCATCCGCGCCGTGAACGACAAGCCCGACCGGGTCGTGTTCGTCCTGTGGGGCGCGTACGCCCGCAAGAAGAAGAAACTCATCACCGCGCCCCAGCACGTCATCATCGAGTCCGCGCACCCCAGCCCCCTGAGCGAGGCGAAATTCTTCGGCAGCCGCCCCTTCAGTCAGGTGAACGCCGCGCTTGAGGAGGCGGGTCTCACGCCCATCGACTGGCAACTGCCCATGCAGGCCGAAGAATGACCTCCCGCACCGAACTCCTCGCCGGGGAGTACCTGCGCCGCGAAGGCAGCGACCCCAAAAAATTCAGGTACTTCTGGCCGGACGGCACGCCATACAAGGACAGGGCGGGCATCGAACGCATCGCCAGGCTCGCCGTCCCCCCCGCCTACGGGGACGTGTACGTCAGCCCCGACCCGGACGCCGAACTCCAGGCCTTCGGCCGCGACGCCGCCGGACGCCTCCAGTACCGCTACCACCCGGACTTCGTGCAGGCGGGCGCGCTGAAAAAATGGCAGCGCCTCACCCGCTTCGCCGGGGCGCTCGGCACCCTCAAGACCGTCACCGCCGGTGACCTGCGCGCCCAGGGCCTGCCCCCCCGCAAGGTCACGGCCCTCATGACCCGCCTGCTGCACGTCGCCCGCTTCCGCGTCGGCAGCGACATCTACGCCCAGCAGCACAAGACCTACGGCCTCAGCACCCTGCGCCAGCGGCACGTACAGGTGGGCGGGAACATCGTCACCTTCCACTTCAAGGGCAAGCACGGCATCACGCAGCACAAGGCCACCACCGACCGCACCCTCGCCACGAACATCACCCGCCTGCTCGACCTCCCCGGCCCCTGGCTGTTCCAGACCACAGATGCCGAAGGTGCGCGTAGGCGCGTCCGCAGCGGCGAACTCAACGCGTACCTCAAGGAAGTCATCGGCCCCTTCACCGCCAAAGACTTCCGCACCTGGGGCGGCACCCTCCTCGCCGCCGAATACCTCGCCGAAGCGGGCGTCGCCGACACCGAAAAACAGGCCCGGCAGACCCTCGTCGACTGCGTCAAATACGTCGCCGCCGACCTGGGCAACACGCCCGCCGTCACCCGCAGCAGCTACATCTGCCCCGTCATCTTCGACCGTTACCTGGAAGGCAAGATCCTCGACGACTACGAACCCCGCGCCACGAAAGGCGAGAGCGACCTCGACGGCCTGACCCGCAGCGAAGCCGCCCTGAAACGCCTGCTGGAAAGCGAGAAGACCCTCAGGACACGGCGGAAGAAAGCGGCGTAATACCTGCCTGAACAGCTATTCTGGCCTTCTTGAACACGAATGACCCGCAGGTACAATTCCAGATCGCTCTTCGGAACGGTAAATTTGGCACCCTACGGCCCCAGACTCAGAAGGCAACCGTTCTTCAGTTGCTGCCCAAGATCGAGCCTGGAACAGTTGATGGTTTCTACTATCAAGCTCTGTACCGGACATCTTGCCTTCAAGCCGCGCCTGGCGCGTGAAATGGCGTGCTCAGCAGCCTGATCAGTGCGGGTCACTCGGGGAGATTCCACCGCAGGGCATGGCACAGCCGCTCCGCGCCGTACCGCACGAGGCTCATGGCCGCCCGGCCATGAGCCTTCACCTTGACCGGAACCTGCGCCTGGAGCCACACGCCCACCCGGAGGCAGCTGATCCAGGCCAGGACGACCAGCCCGAACAGACGTTCCAGCCGGTCCGGGCGGGTGATGCCGGTCCGCTCCACATCGAACCCGCGGACCTTGAGGCTCGCAAACGTGCACTCCACCGACCAGCGAGCCCGGTACAGCACGCAGGTGTCCCACACGCTGAAATCCGTGGCAATGGCCACCAGGTCCCCTGCGGGGGACCTGGTGGCCACGACCTGCATCACCTCACCGTAGACGTTGGCCCGCTCGGCGAGGCACCGCACCTCCCCGACCTGCAGATCTCCAAACCACGTGTCCACGCGCAGCTCGTCCACGACGGCGTTCTTCCGGATGCGGATGGCCCGTTTGATGCCCTTGCGCCTCAGGAAGCGGAACCACTCCCCACCGATGAACTCCCGGTCAGCGACCAGGCCCTTCCAGCGGCCCGCTGGAAGGGCCTTCAGGAGTCGTGAGACCAATTGGATGCGCCGGACCGGGCCGCTGTTGCCGTCGTGATCGAGAGCGGTCCAGACGAGCGGCACCGTGTACCCGTGCACCACAACGCCGAGGACCAAGAGGTTCAGGGGCAACTCGCCACGCTCCCAGGTCGTCCGGTCCATGCTGAGCAGCAGTTTCCCAGGGGGCAGCAGGGCCAGCAGGAAGGCCAGGAACACCGGTCCGGTCAGCTGGGGATCCCGACATCCTCGTTCCACCCGGCGTTTCTTCGCGTCGAGGGAGCTTGCCCCAGGCAGGTGGGCGCACAGGTCACTCTGGTTCACGCTCCTCGCGGTCACCATCGCGAAGATCACGTCCACGACACGCTGCAGCGTGTCGTGGCGCAGGAAGGGCACGCAGGCTTTGAAATGGCGGGTGAGTTCAGTACGCTGGAGATCGGCGGGTTCTGGGATGGTCACACACCCAAAACACCGCCGTTTGTCGTGCCGATTCGCGACCGATCATACGTTCAGGAATTTTGCGTCCAGCACAGCCTCAACCTGAAGATGTCCGGCACAGAGACTATCAAGACAACATGGAATGGCTGTTTGCCGGAGAGCGACTGGAGCGGTTGAGAATCAGTTTGACGGGTCTTTCCGGGACACCCGTGAGCTTGGCCAGCTGCAACTTCAGTGGATAGCTGTGCTCTGGCAACGGCCCTACCGGGAGGTTCTTGCGTTGTTCCAGGCAAGTGGAAAGACGTTCCGGTCACTTAAGTACACAGACGGGACGCTCGGCCTGCATTATTTTCGTGCTCCTTCGGCCCTATTGCTCGACTTCGACGCCGAGGGCATATGTGAGCGGTTCACACTCGAATTCGAGGACAGGTTTGGACTACTCAGCGGGATTAGGTCGTTGACCCTGCACGATTAGCTCCCGGCTACCTCAGGTCCTTGCGCATGTTGATGTTGGTGGCGTGGTACCCGAGTTTCTCGTACAGGGCGCGGGCGGCTGTGTTGTGCCCGAAGACGTGCAGGCCGATGCGGGTGGCGCCGCGCGCGGCGGCGTCGGTTTCGAGGAGGGTGAAGGCCTGCGTGGCGTACCCGCGCCTGCGGTACGGTTCGAACACCTCAACCTCGTAGATGAAGGCGGTGGTGGCGAGGGCGGTGCGCTGGAGGGCGTACCAGAGGACGCCGACGTCCGCGTCCTCGTGCGGGTCGTGCAGGATGTACAGGACGTTGTCGGGCGTGTCCGGCCCCTGGGGAAGCAACTCCCGGAATTCGCGTTCGCTGCGCGCCTGGGCCTCGCCGGGGCTCCACTGGCCGCTCCTCACCTTCTCGGCGGCGTACTCGGGAACGGCGCGGGCCAGGAAGCGGGTGAAGGCACCGGCGTCCATCGGTCTGAGGTGCAGCATGAGGGCAGTGTAGGTGGGCGCGGCGGGGCGGGCGATACGCGTTTCAGCGCATGCGGGGCCGGGCCCGGGCGGGTACGGTGGCGGGGATGACGGACGCGCCCCCACCCATGCATGATTCGGAGGTGCGGGTCGACGCCGCGCTCGTGACGCGCCTGCTGGCCAGGCAGTGCCCGCAGTGGGCAGGGCTGCCCGTGACCCTGCTGCGGCACTCCGGGACGGACAACGCGGTGGTGCGGCTGGGGGACGGGCTGGTGGCCCGCCTGCCCCGGATCGGGTGGGCGGCGGCGGACGTGGCGAAGGAGGCCCGCTGGTTGCCGCTGCTGGCGCCGGGGCTGCCGCTGCGGGTGCCGGAGGTGCTGTTCACGGGCGTTCCGGGCGCCGGGTACCCGTTCGGGTGGGGTGTCTACGGCTGGCTGCCGGGTGTGGACGCGGCAGTGGGAACCGTGCGGGACGAGGCGGAACTGGCGCGGGATCTGGCGGCCTTCGTCCGGGCGTTGCAGGCGACGCCGCTTCCGCTCGGGCAGGGGCCGGTGGGGTCGCGTGGCGTGCCGCTGGCGGAGCGGGACGCGGCGACCCGCGACGCCATCCGCGCCTGCGCGCAGCTGGGCTTCCTGGATGAAGGGGCGGCGCTGGCCGTGTGGGAGGACGCCCTGAAGGCCGCGCCCCACGTGGGCCCGCCTGCATGGCTGCACGCCGACCTGAAGCCCGGGAACCTCCTGTCGGACGGCGGGCGGCTGAGTGCCGTGATCGACTGGGGCGGCCTGACGCTGGGCGACCCGGCGGTGGACCTCCAGCCCGCCTGGAATCTGCTGGGGGCGGCGGGCCGCGCGGCCTTCCGGGAGGCGCTGGGCGTGGAGGACGCCGCCTGGGCGCGCGGGCGGGGCTGGGCGCTGAGCGTGTCCGTGATCGCGCTGCCGTACTACCGGCACACCAATCCGGGGCTGGCCGGGGTGTGCCGGGACACCCTGCGCGCCCTGCTGCCGGGCTGAGGCGCGGGACTGCGCGCCGGCTTCCGGTGCGTCCCGGGCCGCGCGCCCTATGATGCGGCTCATGACGAAGCGGCCCGCCGTGGGGGACAAGCAGGACAAGGGCAGTGACGTGCAGGCGATGTTTGCCAGCATCGCGCCCCGTTACGACCTTCTCAACCGCGTGCTGAGCCTCGGGGTGGATAAGGGCTGGCGCCGGGCGGCGGCGCAGGAGGCGCTGGCGCTGAAGCCCGCGCGGGTGCTGGACGTGGCGACGGGCACGGCGGATTTCGCGCTGGAACTCAAGACCCGCGCCCCGCAGGCCGAGGTGATCGGTAGTGACTTCGTGCCGCAGATGCTCGCCATCGGCCGCGAGAAGGCCGCCGCGCGGCACATCGACATCCGCCTGGAGGAAGGGGACGCGTTGAACCTGCCGTACCCGGACGGGAGTTTCGATTCGATCACGTGCGCTTTCGGGTTCCGGAACTTCGCGGATTACGCGCGGGGCCTCGCGGAATTCTGGCGGGTGCTCGCGCCGGGCGGGCGGGCCGTGATCCTGGAGTTCCCCCCGCCCCGTCCGGGCCTGCTGGGCAGCCTGTTCCGGGTGTACTTCCAGCATGTGCTGCCGCGGATCGGTGGGCTGATAAGCGGGAACGCCTCGGCGTACACGTACCTGCCTGAGAGCGTGCTGGCGTTCCCCGAGCCGGAGCGACTGGCGCAGCTGATGCGCGCCACGGGCTTCCGCACCCGCTACCGCCTGCTGACCTTCGGCATCGCCGCCATTCACGTGGGGGACAAGCTGCCGTAAGCCAGGCACATCTGCTCGACTCGCGCGCGTGCGGGGGGCAGCATGGACCCATGCGAGGACGGATGCGGGTGGCGGCCCTGTTGGTGGGCCTGTGGGGTGGCGGGGCGCAGGCCCAGGCCGCCCCGTTCACGGTGGGTATGGTGCGCGTCCCGGAGGGCCTGCGGGTCCACTGGCCGTCCGGGGGTGAGGTGGGGGTGCTGGCCTGCCGGGGCGCGACCCTGAGCCTGCGCCGGGCAGGGACCAGCACGAGCGGTCCGGGCCCACTGCGGGCGCTGCTGTCGGGTTCGCGGCTGATGTTCGGGACGGTCACGACGACCCCGACAACTGCCCTGGCCCCGGACGAGGTGCGGTTCAGCTGCACGCCAGCCTCTCCACTGCCGGACGTGCGGCTGGGCGTGGACGTGAACCTCCGCTGGCGCTGACCTCCCCGTATGACCGTCAGGCCAGGACGGGTTCTGCCTGTTCCTCGTACTGGCGGGCCTGGAGGGCCCACAGGTCGGCGTACTCGCCGCCGCGCGCGAGGAGGGCGGCGTGGGTGCCGTCCTCGATGATCTGCCCGGCCTTCATGACGAGGATCCGGTCGGCCATCAGGACGCTGCCGAGGCGGTGCGTGACGAGCAGCGTGGTGCGGCCGCGCGCCAGGGCGGCGAAGGTGCCGAACACCTCGGCCTCGCTGCGGGGGTCGAGGGCGGCGGTGGGTTCGTCGAGGATCAGCACGCGGGCGCCTTTGTACAGGGCCCGGGCGGTGGCGAGTTTCTGCTACTGGCCGCCGGAGAGGTCCGCGCCGCCGAACGCCTGCCCCAGGCGGGTGTCGAGCGTGCAGCTGTCTGTCAGGACGGTGTTCAGGCCGCTGCCCTGCACGGCGGCGTTCAGGCGCGCGTCGTCCTGCGTCTGCCCCAGGAGGATGTTCTCGCGCAGCGTCCATTCGAAGCGCGCGAAGTCCTGGAAGACGGCGGCGACGCCCGCCCGCCAGTCGTTGAGGTCGAGGTCGCGCAGGTCGGTCTGCTCCGCGCCCGTGCCGATCAGGATGCGCCCGGCGGTGGGGTCGTAGTAGCGCAGAAGCAGTTTGACCAGGGTGCTCTTGCCCGCGCCGTTCTCGCCGACGATGGCGACGGTCTGCCCGGCGGGGATGGTCAGGGTCACGTCCCGCAGCGCGGGTGGCTGGTCGCGGTACGCGAAGCTCACGTTTTTCAGGGTGATGGCGCCGTCTGCGGGCAGCGGGCGCGGCTGCGCGGGGTTCTGCACGCCGCCGGGCGCGTTCAGGAACGCGTCCAGTTTGGCGAACCAGTTCAGGTGCTGCGTGCCGCTGCTGCTCAGTTCGGTCAGGCGGCTCAGTTCCTGTCGCAGGGCGGCCAGCGCCGTGATCACCAGTGCCACGCTGCCCGCCCCGACCCGTCCGGCCTGCGCCTGCGCGACCACGAACGCGAATAGGCCCCCGGTGACCAGCAGCGACAGGGCCTCGAAGGGCAGCAGGGCCAGCAGGCCGCGCGTGCGCTGGGCGCGCAGGGTGTTCTGGTACGCGTGGGTGCGGGTCAGCGCCTCGCGTTGCAGGTGCGGCGCGAGGCCGTACAGCCGGACCTCCTTGGCGTACTCGTGCCGCAGCGCCACGCGCGACAGGTAGTTCACCTCGCGCGCCTCGGGGGTGTTCTGGATGAACAGGCTCCAGCCCAGCCGGTAGAACGCCATCTGCCGGGACAGCAGCGGCAGCAGGCCCGCCACGACCACCAGCGGCACCCACCACCCGACCAGCAGCAGCGTGGCCGCCACGCTGACGGCCGCCACCACGCCGCGCAGCGCGTACACCAGCGTGGACAGCAGGTTCAGCGGGCGGTGACTTGCGCCGCCCTGGAGCACCTCGATGTCGTCGTGGAACTGCGGGTCTTCCAGCACGTCCAGGCCCTGCAATTCGGTCATGCGGCGCATCAGGCGCTGGTTCACGTGCAGGGTGTAGTGGTCGGCGGCGACGCCCTGCATGACCTGCGTGAGGGTCACGGTCACCTGCGTCAGGAGCGCCGCGCCCACCCACGCGACCGCCAGCACCGTCAGGTTCACGCTCTGCCCGGCCAGCAGGCCGCTCACGCCGTCCACGGTCCACTTCCCGATCAGGATGGTCACGGCGGGCAGCGCGCCCTGCGCGGCGCCACTCAGGAACAGACCTGCCGTGATCAGCGGCTGGGCGCGCCACAGGTCCGGCAGGGTCAGGCGCAGGGTGCGCCACAGGTCACGGGCAGGCAGGGAGGCGCTCGTCATGGGAGGCCCGCAGCGTACGGGAACGCACCCGGGGCGTGGGCTGCAGGTGCGCTTGACGGCCGCGTGATCAGTTCAGGGTCTTGATGTATGCGTGCAGGTCAGCCACCTGCGCGTCGCTGATCTGCGCTTCCCCGTAACGGGGCATGGTCGCGGACAGTTCCCGCTCGGGGGTTTTGCCTTCCCGCAGGGTGGTGGCGAACTGCGCCAGCGTCCAGCTCCTGGGTCCGTCGGCGGTCACGAGGCTGGGCCCGATCTGACCCTGACCGTTCGCGCCGTGGCAGCCCGCGCAGTTCCCGGCGAAGACTGTCTGCCCGGCCTGGGCGTCCCCGGCAGCCTCGGTGTCGCCCGCCGCTGTGTCGGGGGTGCCGCCAGCGGCCGCCTCCCCTGCGGCGCTGCTGGCGCCCTCGCCGGCGGCCATGTCACCCGAGTCCGCCTCACCAGACGCACCTTCCCCCGCCGTGCCCCCGCTCGCCATACCTTCTCCGCTGGCCATGCTGTCCTCACCGGTGCCCGTGTCGCTCTTGCCTGCGTCGGCGGGGCCGTTCTCGTTGGCGTTGGCGGGCGCGGTGCTCGCGGGGGTAGCCTCGGCCGGTTTGCCCATCAGTTGCGGCGTGGCGATCAGCAGGCCCACGCCCAGGATCAGGCCCAGCGTGACGCCCAGCCCCCAGGACGCCACGCTGCCCCGCACCCACTGGTCCCGCCGGGGGGCGGCGGGGGCCTCGCCCTGCTGCGGGGTGGGACGCTGCGCGTCACGGCGGGCCGGGGTGGAGTGGGGTACGTTCATGCGCGGAGCATACCGCCCGGTCAGCCGGGCAGAAATCCCGCGCTGCATGAGCGATCCTTCATGCAGCGCGGGGCGTCACAGCAGCGGGGCGGGGGGCGCGGCGCGGTCCTCGTCCGGCCACCACTGCCGCGCGGCGAGGTCGCAGCGGCCGTCCCTGAACTCCACGCCCTCGGCCATCAGCAGGCGTTCCTGCATGTCCCCGAAGCCGACCTTGTGGGTGCTGACGCGGCCCTGCGCGTTGATCACCCGCTGCCACGGCAGATCTGATCCGCCGACCAGCGAGTTCAGCACGAAGCCCGCCTGCCGCGCCGCACCGGGATTCCCGGCCAGCAGGGCCAGCTGTCCGTAGGTCATGACGCGGCCCTCGGGAATGCGGGCCACCAGCGCCAGGACACGCTCGCGGAAGCCGGGGGTCGGGTCGGGGGTGGTCATGCCGGGGCTGGTCATACGCGCATTCTGGCAGGCAGGGGTGCGGCGTGGCAGGGGCAGCGTCTCGTGGTGGGACAGCGGGTCAGCGTTTCGCGGCGGTGGGGGCGGGCTCGGCCGACGCGCCGTCGGCGGTCACGCCATTGACGAGCGCTTCGCGGATACCCTGCGCGATCCCCAGCGCCACGCGGTCGAGATAGTTGCTGTCTTGCAGGTTCTGCCCGTCCACGGGGTGGCTGGCGAAGCCGATCTCGACCAGCGCGGCCGGGACGCGGCTGTTGCGCAGCACGCCCAGGGACTGGCTGTTCTTCAGGCCCTTGTCGAACGCGCCGGTCTGCTGCACCATCTGCGTCTGGAGCAGCGCGGCCAGGGCGCTGCTGCGCGCGTGGTTGGGGTTCCACCACGTCTCGATGCCGTAGCCGCGCAGGGCGACGGCGGCCTCCAGAGCGTTCACGTGGATGCTGACGAACAGCGCGGTGCCCGGCGTGCCCATCGCGGCGCGCAGTTGCAGGTCCGTGGTCTTCACGGAGTGCAGTTCGCGGTCGCTGTCGCGCGTCAGGATGACGTCCACCCCGGCGGCGCTGAGGAGCTCACGGACGCGCAGTGCGACGTCCAGCGTGACCTGCTTCTCGATGACCGCGCCGACCGCGCCGGGGTCTTTGCCGCCGTGACCGGGATCGAGCACCACGCGGGGTTTCACGAGGCTGGTGCTCAGGGCCAGCAGCGCGGTGGGGCGCGCGGCGAACTGCGGGGCGACGGCCTGCACGGTGCGCTGGCTGGCGGTCAGGGGGGTGCGGTCGGCCAGGGCGGGCGACAGGTCCAGGACCAGCCGGGACAGGTCGCCGCTGGCAGGGGGCAGGAGCTGGGCGCGCCAGCCGCTGCGGTCGGTGGTGCGCGCGGCGGTGCTCAGCGTGACGGTGGCGCCCTGCGCGGTGGGGGCGTAGGTCCAGCCGCGCAGTTCGGGGCTGACGCCCGTCGCCTGCTGGGGCGCGGCCGTGACGCCGCTCAGGGTGATGTTCAGCCCGCCGGGGCCGGTGGTGATGCGGTAGCTGCTGCCGGGGGGCAGGTCGAGCACCACGCGGGTCTGCCCGGGGCTCTTGCCGATGCGGGGCGTGCCCAGCGGGGCGGGGCGGGCGGGACCGGGCACGCTGCCCTGCAGGGCGCTGGGCTGCGCGGGGTTGGCGTCCGGCAGGCTGGGGGCGGGCAGGGGGACGCTGCTCCTGACCTGATCGCCGGGGGGGAGGCTGCCGGGCAGCGGGGCGTTCAGGACGGTCTGCGCGGCGGCGCTGGTGGGGGCGCTGGTGCGTACCTGGCCGCGCACGCTGCTGCCTGCGCCGCCGCTGATGCCCGGGCCGAGTTCCAGGATCAGGACGCGCTTGCCGGTGGCGAGGGTGGCCTCGCTGGCGCGCCAGCCGTCGTTGGGGGCCAGGGGGTACGGGGTGATCAGGGTGGCCTGCCCGGCTCCGGCGCGGTACTCGCTGACGCTGGCGCCCAGTTTGGCGCTGATGGCGGGCTGCACGCGCGCGCCCTGCACGTCGAGGCGCAGACCCGCGAAGGTGGGGGTCAGGGCGTAGGTGAGGCCCGCAGGGAGGTCGAACACGACGCGGGTGACGCTGCCCTGGCTGCTCACGCGGGGGTTGCCGAAGGTGGCGGCGCTGTCGGGCGTGGCTGGAACGGTGCCGGGCGTGACGGCGCCGGGGGTCGTGATGGGCGCGAGGCTGGGCAGGTTGATGCCGGGTGCGCCGGGGGTGAAGGGGGTCGCGTTCTGGGCGAGGCTGCCGGTCGCGACCGTGAACAGCAGGCCAGATGAGAGCAGGATGGCTGTTCGCTTCATGTGCCTTTTACTGTACGGGACAGCGGTGAGAACTCCGGGTGGGTCCTCATGGGAGTGTCGTCAGCCAAAAGTGTGATCATGACGGCATTCCGGGACTCTGCCTCTCATGAGTGCTGGCCGCCTGCGCCTCTTTCATGAGGTGCCGGGCGGTGTCCGGTCCGAACCACTGGTGAAGTGTCAGATCAATGGTTTATTTTACAAAGTATGCTAGAATCCAGGGCATGACTCAACTCTTCACCCCCTCCGCCCCGGACCGGCTGCGCGTGGACATCTGGTCGGACGTCGCCTGCCCCTGGTGCTACATCGGCAAACGCCGCTTCGAACAGGCCCTCACGGCCTTCCCCCACCGCGATCAGGTCGAGGTGATCTGGCACGCTTTCGAACTCGACCCCGGCGCGCCCGCAGAGCACCCGCTGACCATGCGCGACGCCCTGGCGAAGAAATACGGCCGCACCGCCGAGGACGCGCAGGGCATGATGGACCACGTCACCCGCACGGCCGCCGGGGAGGGCCTGGAGTACCACTTCGGGCGCGCCCGCCTGGGCAACACCTTCCAGGCGCACCAGCTCATCCACCACGCCGCTCAGCACGGGAAGCAGGACGCCATGAAGGAACGTCTGCTGCGCGCCTACATGAGTGACGGCGACCTCGTCAGCGACCTCGACACCCTGGTGCGCCTCGCGCAGGAGGTCGGCCTGGACGGCGCCGAGGTCCGCGCGGCCCTGCTCGACGGCCGCCACGCCCACGCCGTCCGTCAGGACGAGGCGCAGGCACAGGCGCTGGGCATCAGCGGCGTGCCGTTCTTCGTGCTGGGCGGCAAGTACGGCGTCAGTGGCGCGCAGGACCCCCAGACCCTGCTGGGCGCCCTGAATCAGGTGTGGCAGGAGACCCACCCGGCCCCCCTCCAGATGCTCGGCACCGAGACCCCCGCCGACGGCTGCGAGGACGGTCAGTGCGCCGTGCCCGACCGCGCCTGACCGGAACCCGACACGCACGGAACACGCCCCCGGGCAGTCGCGCCGGGGGCGTGCTCCATGCGGTTCAGGCCGGGTCGGGTGTGAGCTGCCCACTGGGCGCCGGGCCGTCCTCGGGCCGCGGACTGGGCTCGGCGGGCGGCAGGGTGCCTCCCGCCAGCACGGTCTGCAACTCCTCGCCGCTGAGGCTCTCGCGGGCGACCAGTTCGTCGGTCAGGCGGTGCAGGATATGCGCGTGCTCGGTCAGCAGGCCCAGCGCCCGCTCGAACTCCCCGTTCAGGATGCGGCTGACCTCCGCGTCGATCCGTTCGGCGGTGTGGTCGCTGTACACGCCCTGCTGCGGCCCGAACCCCAGGTAACTGCCGCTCTCCTGCGCCAGCGCCAGCTGTCCCACGTCACTCATGCCCCACTCGGTCACCATGCGCCGCGCCAGCCCGGTCGCCTGCTGGAAGTCGTTCGCGGCCCCCGTCGTGACCTGCCCGGTCGCGACCTGCTCGGCGGCGTGCCCGGCCAGCGCCACGCAGATGCGGTCCAGCAACGCCGCCCGCGTGTAGTGCATGCGGTCCTCCGGGGTGTACAGCGCGCTGCCCAGGCTGCGCCCGCGCGGCACGACCGTCAGCTTGTGCGCCTTGTCCGCGTGGGGCAGGAGCTGGGCGGCGAGGGCGTGACCGACCTCGTGGTAGGCGGTGACCTTGCGGTCGGCCTCGCGCACGACCATGCTGCGCCGTTCCGGGCCCATCAGCACCCGGTCACGCGCCTCGTCCACGTCCCGCCCCGTGATCCGGGTCCGCCCCGACCGCGCCGCCAGCAGCGCCGCCTCGTTCAGCAGGTTCTCCAGGTCCGCCCCCACCATCCCGGCCGTGCGCCGCGCGATCACCCCCAGGTCCACGCTGGGGTCCAGGGGTTTCTTGCGCGCGTGAATGCGCAGGATCATCTCGCGGCCCCGCACGTCCGGGGCGTCCACCACGACCTGCCGGTCGAAGCGGCCCGGTCGCAGCAGCGCCGCGTCGAGCACGTCGGGGCGGTTGGTGGCGGCCAGGATGATGACCTCCTGCCCACTGCCGAAGCCGTCCATCTCCACCAGAAGCTGATTTAAAGTCTGTTCGCGTTCGTCGTTGCCGCCCTGCATGTTCATGCCGCGTTTGCGGCCGACGGCGTCGATCTCGTCGATGAAGACGATGCAGGGGGCGTTCTTGCGGGCCTGCTCGAAGAGGTCACGGACGCGGGCGGCGCCGACACCGACGAACATCTCGACGAAGTCGCTGCCGGAGATGCTGAAGTAGGGGACGCGCGCCTCGCCCGCGACTGCTTTGGCCAGCAACGTCTTGCCGGAACCGGGGGGGCCGACGAGGAGGACGCCGTGGGGGATGCGGGCGCCGAGCTGGTGGTAGCGGTCGGGGTGGCGGAGGAAGTCGACGACTTCCTGGAGGTCGGCTTTGGCCTCGTCGCAGCCGGCGACGTCGCCGAAGGTGAGTTTGATCTGACCCTCGCTGATCACCGCCGCCCGTGACCGCCCGAAGGTGCTCGCCGCGTCCGTCCCGCCACCCTGACGGCTGCGCAGCAGCAGCACGATCAGGCCCACGATCAGCGCCAGGGTCAGCAGCAGGCTCAGGGCGCCCAGCACGCTCAGGCGGGGAGGCGCGCCGTACGACACGTTCACGCCGCGCGCCTGCAGGGACTCCAGGTTCAGCAGCGGGTCCGCCGCGAGGGTCCGCGTGCGGTACGGCCCGCTGTCCAGCGCGCCCGTCACGACGGCCGTGCCGTTCTGGTACGTGATCGTCGCGCTCTGCACCTGCCCGCCGTCCAGCGCCCGCGCGAACGCCGTGACGTCCAGCTCGCCGCTCTGCGCGCGCGGCCACAGCACCCACGCCAGCAGGAGTGCCAGCACCGCCCCCCCAGCCACCCACAGCCAAGTTCCGCGCTTCATGCCCCAGTCTAAGCCTCCCGCCGCGCCCCACACTGCGACGCAGCCCGGCATCCGCACCCGCCGGGGGCGCACTTCACGCAGCCCTGATCAACGCGCGCCGGGGCAGACGTCCGTCAGGTTCGCGGGGCATACTCTACCGGTGCTGCCCGCCCGCCCCCCCCACCACCACCGCGCCCGCCGCGCCCGTTTCCGAACGGCGCTGCTCACCAGCCTGAGCCTGCTCACGCCGCCCCTGACGGGCGGCGCGTCCCTGCTGCTGCTGACCGCGCCCGCCGCCCACGCCGCCCAGCCCGCCCTGGGCAGCGTGCAGCTGACCTTCACGGTCGACGACACCGACCTGTACGTGAACGGCGCCCCGCAGCGCTGGCTGAGCCCCCCGCGCAACATCGCCGGGCGCACCATGCTGCCGCTGCGCGAGACGGCCGCGCTGCTCGGCCAGCCCCTCCAGGCCAGCGGCACCCAGGTGCAGCTCGCCCGGCTGAGTCTCGACACCCGCAGGAACACCGCGTCCCTGAGCGGCGCCGCGCAGCCCGCCGGGACGGTCGCCAGCGTGGGGCCCATCACGTACGTCAGCGCCCGCACCCTCGCCGACGCCCTGAACGCCAACCTGACCGGTGACGACACCGGACGCGGCTTCACCCTGACCGCCCTGCGTGACGGCGGGAACCCCATGAGCCCCCAGGCGCGCTTCAGCACCGACAAGAACGTGTACGCGCCCGGCGAGCGGGTCGTGTACACCGAGTACCCCTTCGATCCGGACGGCGCGGACATCACCGCCCGCCGCTGGACGGGTCGGCAGGACGTGTACTTCCAGCCCGGCACGTACACCGTCACCCTGACCGTCACGAACAGCCGCGGCCTGCAGAGCCAGCCGTTCACCCGCACCATCCGCGTGGAGGGCCAGCCGGTCGACACGCCCCTGACGTACGCCCTGAAGTACGGCCAGCCCGGCGACGCCTTCCCGGACCCGCAGATCCTCACCTACCCCGCCGCGCTGATCAGCCCGCAGCCCAGCCCCAGCTACCCGCTGCTGTTCAGTGACAGCCCCGAGGTGCCCGACCAGAGCGGCATCCTGTACCAGGACAGCGTCACCGGCCGCGCCCGCCTGCTCGGGTACCACATGAACGGCCTGACCCGCCCCGCGCGGCTGTACGTCGTCGCCCGGAACCTCGAGAGCCGCCCGGTCGAGGTCCGCAGCGAACGTCTCGGCGAGACCGCCCCCACCCGCATCGAGAGCATCCTGGGTCAGGTGACGCTGCTGGAGTACTTCGCGTCCACCGGCGGCACCACCCTGACCCTCTCGCCCGGGCAGTCGGCCGCCGTGTACGCCAGCCCCACCCTGGGTGTCGGCAGCGGCGTGAACCTCATGCAGGACCTCAGCACCTCCGGCCGCGTGGAACTCACGTTCGTGATGCTCGAGGAGAGCCTGCCGCCCACCCCGCAGGTCATCCAGCAGCTGCCGTACCTGCGCCCCGACGGGCGGCACGTGCGCGGCACCTTCCCGGACGCCGTGCGGACCCTGCGCGTCACGCTGGGGGCCCTGCCCACCCGCCTGATCATCGGGGACGGCCGCGTGGACCCCGCCGTGACCGGCACCGACGCCCTGACCGGCCAGCCCGTGCGCCTGAGCGGCAACTACGGTGTGCTGTACGACCTGGAAGTCAACGGCGCCGCCGGGACCGCCGTGGCCCTCAGCCCCCGCGGCGGCCTGTACCGGGGCGCCATGAACATCCAGGACGGCCCGATCACGCAGACCATCAAGCTGCCCCGCACCGGCAACGCCCTGAAACCCGACGAGCCGGTGCTGCTGTGGCGCGCGCAGAGCGACCGCCTGAACATCGACTTCGTGCCCAGCAGCGGCAGCAACCTGCCCATCAGCCTCGTGTTCTACCGCGCTGGCCGCGTCGGCGCCGAGGGCGGCGTCATCAAGACCTACCGCCCCTGAGCGGGCGGGGGAGAGGGGCGCCTGCGGGAGACTGGGGCGCCCCTCCCGGTTGTATCCGGTCAGGTCGGGTGTGCCGAGAGCCAGTCCAGCACGTCCTGCGCGCTGCGGTCCGGCGGGAACACCGGGTAGAAGACGTGCTCGATCACGCCGTCCCGCACGATCAGCGTCACGCGCCGCAGCAGCTCCTCGCGGCCCGCGTGGAAGGTCGGCAGCCGCAGTTCCTGGCGGACCGCGCCCGCCGCGTCGGACAGCAGCGCGAACGGCAGGTGCAGTCGCGCCGCCGCCTCCCGCTGGTACGCGGTGTCCTGCACGCTCAGGCCGAACACCCGCGCGCCCGCCGCACGCAGCTCCGCGTGATGATCCCGGAACGCGCACGACTGCGGCGTGCAGCCCCGCGCGCCGGGAATCAGGTCCCAGTCCTCCGGCATGGCCTGATCCGGCCGCGCCGTCTTCGGGTACGCGTACACCACCGTCCGCCCCGGCAGGACTGACAGGTCATGGGCCGCGCCGTCCGTGCCGGGCAGCGCGTACGCGGGCCAGCACCGCCCAGGCAGGTGCGCGCACGCGCCGTCGTCGGTGGGCACGGGCAGGTCGGCCGGAAGGATGTGCGGGTCGGTCATGCCCGCGAGCATAGAGGACGCCGCCCCCACTGGTCGGGGGCGGCGTTCAGAGGTGGATGTTTACGCGCCGACGAGCGCTTTTTCCCAGCCGAAGACGGCCTTGTCGTCCACGGCGATGCTCTCGTTGCCGGCCTTGATGGTCGCGGCGAGCGCCTTGGTCTCGGGGAACAGTTTGGCGAAGTAGAACTTCGCGGTCTGCACCTTGCTGAGGTAGAAGCCGTCCCTGTCCTGCCCGGCGTCGATCCTGTCCTGGGCGACCTTGGCCATGCGGGCCCACAGGTAGCCGTACACGACGTGCCCGAAGTAGCGCAGGTAGTCCACGGCGGCGGCGTTGACCTCGTCGGCGCCGCCTTCCTGCATGGCCTTCTGGCCGATGACCATGGTGAGGCTGCCGAGCTGCTGCGCGGCCTTGCCGAGCTGGTTCACGTAGTCGCCGATGTGCTCGTCGCCTTCGTGTTCCTCGGCGAATTCCTGCAGGGTCGCGGCGAGTTTCTGGAGTTTCTTGCCGCCGTCCATCAGGACCTTGCGGCCCAGCAGGTCGAGCGCCTGGATGCCGTTGGTGCCCTCGTAGATCTGGCCGATGCGGGCGTCACGGACGAACTGCTCCATGCCCCATTCCTTGATGAAGCCGTGGCCGCCGTACACCTGCTGGCTCTGCACAGCGATGTTGAAGCCGTTGTCGGTCATGAAGGCCTTGGCGATGGGGGTCAGCAGCGCGACCAGGTCGGCGGCTTCCTTGCGGGCCTTCTCGTCGGTGTGGTGGTGTTCCACGTCGAGGCTCAGGGCCAGCCACATGGCCAGGGCGCGCCCGGCCTCGGTGTAGGCCTTGCCGGTCAGGAGCATGCGGCGCACGTCGGGGTGCACGATGATCGGGTCGGCCTGCTCGCCGGGGTTCACGCGGGGTTCGTGGCGCATCTGGGTGCGGTCCTTGGCGTAGGTCAGGGCGTTCTGGTACGCGACTTCCCCGAGGCCCAGGCCCTGCAGGCCGGTGCCGAGGCGGGCGGCGTTCATCATGATGAACATGTGGTTCATGCCCTTGTTGATCTCGCCGACCAGCCAGCCCCTGGCGCCGTCGAAGTTCAGCACGGCGGTGGCGTTGCCGTTGATGCCCATCTTGTGTTCGAGGCTGCCGCAGATCACGCCGTTGCGCTCGCCGGGCGTGCCGTCAGCGGTGGGGATGTACTTGGGCACGAGGAACAGGCTGATGCCCTTGGTGCCCTGGGGGCTGCCGTCCAGGCGGGCCAGCACGAGGTGCAGGATGTTGTCGGCCATGTCGTGCTCGCCGGCGCTGATGAAGATCTTCGTGCCGGTGATGGCGTAGGTGCCGTCGCCGTTGTCGCTGGCCTTCGTGCGGATGATGCCCAGGTCGGTGCCGGCGTGGGGTTCGGTGAGGCACATGGTGCCGGTCCACTCGCCGGACACCAGCTTGGGCAGGTACAGGTCCTTGAGTTCCTGGCTGCCGACGGCGTGCAGGGCGCTGTACGCGCCGTGCGAGAGGCCGGGGTACATGCTCCAGGCGACGTTGGCGCTGTTCATCATCTCGACCAGCACGTTGCTGATCAGGTGGGGCATGCCCTGACCGCCGAACGCGGGGTCGGCGTCCAGCGCGGGCCAGCCGGCGTCGCGGTACTTCTTGTACGCCGCCTTGAAACCGGTGGGGGTGGTGACCTCGCCGTCGTCGTGGCGCACGCAGCCTTCGCGGTCACCGACGACGTTCAGGGGCACCAGTTCGGTTTCCACGAAGCGGGCGGCCTCGTCGAGGACCTGTTCCAGAAGGTCCTGGTCGGCGGTCTCGTTCTGGGCGTAGTAGGGCATCTTCCCGAGTTGCTCGGGAGCGCCGAGGAGTTCGTTCATCAGGAACTTGATGTCGCGCAGGGGGGCCTTGTAGGTGGGCATTCTGTGTCCTCCTTGGTGGGGGTTCGTCCGCTGGTGGACACAACCCGGCACTGTTAGTTGAACCGAGTATAAAACTTCCTGGGGCGAATGTCATGTGTGGAACATCTCCATTCCCGCCCCGCACCCCGCCCCCTGGGGGCAGACGCGCCGCACACCGCCCCCACGCGACTTTTCGGGTATGGTGTGAAGAATCATGAACTACCCAAGCCTGGTCTGGCACCTCAAGCGAACGGAGCTCTTCGCCGACCTTGAACTTGCCGAACTGGAACGGGTAGCGGCCACCACGCCCTACCGCTCCTACCAGCCCGGCGAGGTCATCTACCGCATGGACGACCCCGCCGACGCCCTGTACTTCGTGCGCAGCGGCCTCGTCAAGATCAGCAAGCTCTTCCCCAACGGCAAGGAAGCCATCCTGGGCGTCATCGGGCAGCACGACACCTTCGGCGAGCTGCTGCTGCAACCCGAGGAGCGCCGCCCCACCCAGGCCGAGGCCCTGGAACGCACCACCCTGATCGTCCTGCCCCGCGTGGAACTCCAGAAACTCCTGGCCACCAAGCCCGAACTGGCCATGAAACTCATCCGCCTGATGGCCGCCCGCCTGTTCGAGGCGCAGTCCTGGACCGCCACCGTCAGCGCCTACAGCGCCCCCGAACGCGTCGCCAGCCTGCTGTACCGCCTGGCGCGGGAATTCGGCCGCCCGCACAACCAGGGCGTCGAACTGAACCTGAAACTGAACCAGGAAGACATCGCCCGCATGGTCGGCGCCACCCGCGAGACCGTCAGCCACAGCCTGGGCAAACTGAAGCAGGAAGGCGCGATCGTCCGCGCCCGCACGCCCATCATCGTGCGCATGGACGCCCTGAAGCAGTACATCGAACAGGGCAACTGAGCCGGGTTCGCCTGTCTGCTGCATCTGCGCCGCCTTCCGGGGCGGCGCGCGCTTATGCTGCCGTATGTCCGTGACCCGCGCTCCCCTGATCCGCGCCGCCACGCCCGCCGACGCCCCCGGCATCGCCGCCGTGCATGTCCAGAGCTGGCGGGATACGTACGCGGGCCTGATTCCCGACGATGTCCTGGCCCGCATGACCAGCCCCGAGATGCAGGCCCGGCGCGAGGCGTTCTGGACGGGCAACACCGGGGCTGGGCAGGACGCCGTGTTCGTCGCCGAGGACGCCGGGCAGATCGTGGCCTTCGCCTCCGCCGGACCGCCACGCGACCATCCGGGCTTCGACGCGGAACTCTTCACGCTATACAGCCTGAAAGCCGCTCAGGGCGCAGGTCTCGGGCGCGACCTGCTGCGTCAGGCGGCGCAGGCCATGCAGGCACGTGGCGCGGCCAGCCTCGCCCTGTGGGTGCTGGACACCAACCCCACCCGCCACTGGTACGCCCGCCAGGGCGCCCACGAGTGCGGCGAGAAACAGGACGGCGCCCTGCGCGAGCTCCGCATGGGCTGGTCAGACCTCGGCGCCCTCGCCACCCCGCGCGCGTGACAGGCTCAGGCGCATGGCGACCGACCTCAAACCCACCGTCAGCCCGGCCCAGAGCCTCGACCTGCTCGACATCCGCCTGGGCCGCGTCCTGAACGCCGAACCCGCCCCCGGCACCCCCAAGCCCGCCTACCGCCTGACGGTCGACTTCGGGAAGTTCGGCACGCGCGTCAGCGTGGGGCGCTTCACCGGGCACACCCCGCAGGCGCTGATCGGCGCGCAGGTGCTGGGCGTCCTGAACTTCGAGCCCCGTCCCGTCGGGGACAGCGTGTCCGAGGTGCTGATCCTGGGCGTGCAGCTGCCCGGCGCGCCCAGCGGCGACGCCACCCCCCTGGTCCCGCTGCACGCGGCGAAACTGGGCAGCAAGGTCTTCTGACAGCGGATTCCAGTTCCACCATGGGGCCAACACCACGCCCTTCAATACTCCTGAATTCTGCTGTGACTGGAGGCTACGACCGTCAGCGGCGCAGTTTGCGGGCCGCCTCGTCCGGGGTGATCTCGCCGCGTTCCAGGCTGGCGAGCACCTCGGCCTGCGGGTCGGCCTGCTCGGGTTCGTAGCCGATGGCGCGCAGCAGCGTGTCGAAGCGCGCCCGCACCGTGGGGTAGCTGATGCCCAGGACCCGCTCGACCTCCTTCAGGTTGCCGCGCACGCGGATGTACAGGCGCAGGAACTCCAGGTTCTCCGGGGTCAGCACCGCGAACTCGTTCAGTTCGAACACGCCGCGCACCGTCACGCCACTGGTCGGGAAGCGCAGCTCGGTCACCAGCGGGGACTCGGTCTCGTCGGGAAAGGGGAGGGGCAGGGGCCGCATCCTCCCACTGTACGCCCCACCTGATCAGCGCAGCCGGGTCACGAGGCGCATTTCCGGGTCCGGCTGGTGTTCCAGGCGCAGGATGGGCGCGTCCGGGTACTCGGCGTACAGGCCCTCGCCCCACTCGATCACGCTGACGCGACTGCCGCGCACGAGTTCATCGAGGTCCATCTCGAAGAGTTCCTGCACGTCCCGCACGCGGTAGGCGTCCACGTGCAGCACCTGCCCGCCCGGCGCGGGGTACACGTTCATCAGCGCGTACGTGGGACTCGTGACCGGCTCGGTGAAGCCGTGCGCGCCCACCAGCCCCTGCGTGAGGCTGGTCTTCCCGGCGCCCAGCTCGCCTTCCAGGAACAGCACGCTCCCGGCCGGGAGGGCCCCGGCCAGCGCCGCGCCGAGGGCGTGCTGCTCGTGCAGGCCGCGCAGGACGCGGGACTCGCCGGGGCTCAGGGGCAGGGGAGGGGTGACGCTCATGCGCTCCAGTATCGCGCTGGGCGCCTACTCGCGCCAGATCGCCCAGTGGTTGTCCAGTGCGTCCATCTGCTCGGGCGTGCGGCCCCCCTGGCGGATCAGGCTCAGGACCTGCCCGCGGTGGTGGCTGTCGTGCACGATGGTGTGCATCAGGAAGTGCGCCGGGTCGCTCTGGTACGTGCCCTCGCCCCACGGGTCGGCGAAGGGCTCGCCGGACGCGCGGTGCGCCTCCACGGCAGCAATCGCGGCGGCGTCCCCGGCGGCCAGGGCCTCCGGCAGGCTGGCAGCGGGGGCGTTCGCCCAGCGCCACTGCGGGTCGCCGTCGGCGTCCAGTTCGTCGGGGTTGAGCAGGGGCATGGCGTGGTCGCGGCTCATGTTCCACAGCCAGCCCACCCGGAAGCCCGCCATGTGCCGCAGGTGCCGCTCGACCGTCCACCCGCCGCGCCCGTCGGTCAGGGAGAATTCTTCGGGCGTCAGGGCGGCGGTCAGGGTGTCGTTCACGCGGGCGTTGCGGCGGAAGGCCTCGAGCAGCAGGGTCAGGTCGGTCATGGGGTCTCCAGGGGTCATACGGACTCGGATGGAACGGCTTGCCAAAACCGTTCCATCCGGGCGCATGCGAGAACGAGAGAAGCGGCGTCCGGGCGTGGAGTTGGCAACCTGGTGAAGTTCCGGGTGGTCAACGAAACAGGCGGACGCCGTATCACGGCAGCTGGCAGCGGATGCGAGTCGCGGGACGCTGCGGCGCGGGGCGGGCCGGGGGTGGCGTGGAGCTCGGGGGGGCGGCAGGGATCATGGGTCCTCCGGGGGTGGGTTCACGACGGGGGCGGCCGACGGTCCGGTCTCCAGCGCGGGCAGGTAGAACAGCAGGTCCAGCTGCGGGGACCTCACGCCCTGGGTGCGCAGCAGCGCGGCGATCTGCGCGGTGTGGCGGACCTCGTGGAGCAGGACGTGCCAGATCAGGCCGCTCAGCGTGAACTGACGGTGCCCCTCGGGCCAGTCGTCCAGCGTGACCGTGCGCTCCAGGTCGGCCGCCGTCAGGGCGTGCAGGTACGCGCGGGTGTCCGCCTCGACCGCCTGCCAGTACGCGGCGATGGCGTCCAGGCCGAGGGCCGTGCCGGGCCCGGAGGCGCCCGCCTGAATGTCCGGGAAGTGGTCCTGCACCATCGGGAGGCCCTGGAAGTCCCCGTGGATCCAGCCGTCCTCGACCTCGGCCGCGTGGACCAGCAGGTCGAGGATCGAATGGAACCGCTCGCCGCGCAGCAGTGGCGCCCGGAGCACGTCGTCCGGCGTGGCGCGCAGCGTGCCCAGCAGGTCGCGCCGCGCCCGGGTCAGGTGGCTGTACAGCGTGGCGGGGTTCACGGCTCAGCGCTCGTAGAAGGCGGGAGGTTCGATGCCCAGCGCGCGCAGGTAGACGTACCCCTGGGCGCGGTGGTGGATCTCGTTATCCACGGCGTAGATCGCGGCGACCCAGCCGGGCATCTCGCCCCACGGCAGGGCGTGCATGCCGCTGAAGAAGGCCGGGTCGGTGTGGGGGCCGTGTTCGGCCAGTTCGGCGCTCACCGCGTCCCAGGCGGCCAGCAGGCTGGCGCGGTCGGTGGGTCCGGCACTCCAGTCGGGTTCGGGCCACTCGCCGCTGCGCATGGCGGTGACGGTCATGGCGTCCACGAGGTGGATCTCGGCGGCCTGCGCGCCGAAAGGCCGCATCCCGCCCAGGTTGAAGCTGAACAGCTGATCGTCGGGGAAGGTCTCGATGACGCGGCGGGTCAGGGCGCGGTGCCCCTGCCAGTGCGTGACGAAGTCGGGAATGGACAGGGCGGGGGACAGGGCAGCGGCGGACACGGCGGGTGCGGTCATGGTGGAACCTCCTGGGGTTGAATCTGCCCCCAGCATAATCCGGATTCCCGTCAGAACGTGACGTCTATTCCGATTAGACTTGGGGCATGTACGACCCGAGCATGCGGGTGCTGACCGTGCTGGAACTCCTCCAGGCGCACGAGGAGGTCAGCGGCGCCGACCTGGCCCGCCGCCTGGAGGTCAGTCCACGCACCGTGCAGCGTTACGTCGCCCGCCTTCAGGACCTCGGGATTCCCGTCGAGGGCCGCCGGGGCGTGGGCGGCGCGTACCGCCTGAAGGCGGGCTTCCGCCTGCCGCCCCTGATGTTCACGCCCGAGGAGGCGCTGGCCGCCGCGCTGGGCCTGCGGACCCTGCGGCACCTGGGCCTGCACGCGCTGGCCCCCGCCGCCGAGGCCGCCAGCGCCAAGCTGTCACGCAGCCTCCCGCACGATCTGCGTGCCGACATGCTCGCCCTGGAGGGCAGCGTGCAGTTCGACACCGGCCCCTGGGTGGCGCCCACCGACGCGCACCTGCTGGCCGCGCTGCTGCGCGCCGTGCGGGACGCCTGCACCGTGACCTTCACGTACGCCGCCCCCGACGCGCCCGAGACGCGCCGTGACGCCGACGTGCACCGCGTGGTGCACCTGGAAGGCCGCTGGTACGCGGTTGCGCACTGCCACCTGCGGGGTGCCCGGCGCTCGTTCCGGCTGGACCGCATGAGCGCCCTGACCGTGCAGGACCATCGCTTCACTCCCGAACCGGATTTCGACGCCGCCGCGTACCTGCGCGCCACGCTGCGCGCCCCGAAACCCACCTACCAGATCAGCGTGTGGCTCGACTGCCCCCCGGAGGACCTGCGCGGACGGGTGTCCACCTGGGGCACCGACCTGCGGCCCGACGCTCAGGGTACGCGCCTGACCACCACCCGCGAGGGCCTGGGCAGCTTCGCGGCATTCCTGCTGGGCCTGGACTGCGACTTCCGCGTGGACCACCCGCCCGAACTGCGCGCCGAGTTTGCCCGGCTGGCTGCCCGCTGCGCCGCCCACGCCGGCACGGCACCGTCCGGTCCCGCCAGCGCTGCGTACACTGGGGCATGACCACGCCCACCACCGAGGACCTCGCGCAGGGGAAGGCGTACACGGCACCGGGCATCACGGTGTACTACGATGCGCGCCGCTGCCTGCACGTCGCCAGCTGCGTGCGCGGCCTGCCCGGCGTATTCGACCCGCAGGCCCGCCCGTGGATCAGGCCCGCTCACGCCGGAGCCGAGGCGGTCGCGGCGGTCGTCCGCACCTGCCCCACCGGGGCGCTGCACTACGTTCTGGACGGACAGGAGACCGAGATGCCCGACGAGATCACCACCATCACCCCCAGCCCCGACGGCCCGCTGATGATCCGGGGCAACCTCGTGATCGACACGCCCGCCGGTGAGAAGAGGGACGTCCGCGCCGCGCTGTGCCGCTGCGGCCAGAGCGGCAACAAACCCTACTGCGACGGCACGCACAAGACCGTCGGCTGGACGAGCGGCGAGGAGACCGGTCAGGCCGGCTGAGCGCGGCCGGACTCAGGAACTCGTTCCAGCGCGGCGCCGCGCCGGGACAGATTTCCGCCCCTGGGCCGTACACTGGCCTATGACCGCGATCATTCCCGACCTGATCCGCAAGAAACGCGACGGCCTAGAGCACACCCGCGAGGAACTCGAGACCCTGGTGCTGGGGTACACGCGCGGCGACGTGCCCGACTACCAGATGAGCGCGTGGCTGATGGCCGTGTTCCTGCGCGGCATGGCCGAACAGGAAACCGCCGACCTGACCATGGTCATGGCCGAGAGCGGCGACCTGATGAACCTCGGCGACCTGCCCCGCACGGTGGACAAGCACTCCACGGGCGGCGTGGGCGACAAGACCAGCCTGATCCTGACGCCCATGCTGGCCGCGCTGGGGCAGACCGTCGCCAAGATGAGCGGGCGCGGCCTGGCCCACACCGGCGGCACCATCGACAAACTGGAGAGCATCCCCGGCTGGACCAGCGAGCTGGAAGAGGAGCAGTTCCTGACCCAGGCGCGCGAGATCGGCCTCGCGCTGGTCGGCCAGAGCAGGGACCTCGCCCCGGCGGACGGGAAACTGTACGCGCTGCGGGACGTGACCGCCACCGTGGACTGCCTGCCGCTGATCGCCAGCTCCATCATGAGCAAGAAACTCGCGTCCGGCGCGCATACCGTTGTGCTGGACGTCAAGGTGGGTGCCGGGGCGTTCATGCGCACCCTGGACGCCGGGCGCGGCCTGGCCCGCGCGATGGTGGACATCGGCACCCGCGCCGGGCGGCAGGTGCGCGCCGTGCTGACCGACATGGACACCCCGCTGGGCCACATGGCCGGCAACAGCCTGGAAGTTCTGGAGGCCCTGGCGACCCTGCGTGGCGAGGGACCCACCGACCTGACCGAACTGTGCGTCGCGCTGGCCGTCGAGGCCCTGGCCGCGCAGGGTGAGGACGAAACGGCTGCCGAGGCCCGCGCGCGCGCCACCCTGCAAGACGGCAGCGCCCTGGCGAAGTTCCGGGCGTTCATCGCCGCGCAGGGCGGCGACGCCACCTACGTGGACGACGTGAGCAAATTCGACGTGGCCCCCGGGCGCGCCGACGTGACCGCCCCCGAATCCGGCTTCGTGGCGGGCATCGATGCCCTCAGCGTCGGCCGCGCGGTGCTCGTGCTGGGCGGCGGCCGCGAACGCAAGGGCGAGGCCATCGACCACGGCGTGGGCGTGGAACTCCTGCGTAAACCCGGCGAGGCCGTCCGGGCGGGCGAACCCGTCCTGCGCATCTACCACAGAGGCGGCCGCGGCCTCGACGCCGCCACCCGCCTCCTCACGGAGGGCCTGACCCTGGGCGCCCAGGCCCCCGCGCCCGAGCCGCTGAT
The DNA here is from genome assembly GCF_001007995.1 of Deinococcus soli (ex Cha et al. 2016). Taxonomy (NCBI): domain Bacteria; kingdom Thermotogati; phylum Deinococcota; class Deinococci; order Deinococcales; family Deinococcaceae; genus Deinococcus; species Deinococcus soli (ex Cha et al. 2016). Next base: position 2,021,590 of record NZ_CP011389.1, read on the forward strand.
CCTCGACCGCGTGTTTTAAGAGGTTGATAGTTGAAAGTTGATGGTTGATGGAAGGGCTGCCCCCCTCTATCGACCATCAACTTTCACCCATCAACGCCTTTTAGCGCCTGCCGTACCCGCTCCCGCCGGGGTTCGTTTCGGGCGTGCTGGTGGTGCGGGCGTCCCCGCTGCCGTTCCCACGGCCGAAGTCGTTGCGGCCCGACGCGTAGCCGCCCTGGGCGGGGGTGACGGTCGCGCCGAAGCCCTGCACGGGCGCCTGCCCGTACCCGGCGGGCATGCTGGCCGCGCCGCCCGCCGTGGCGATGCTGGGGTCGTTGGCGAGTCGGGCGAATTCCTTGCTGTCCACGGCGCGCTCGACGCCGGTGTCGAAGGAGATCACGCGGCGGCGGTACAGGTTCGCCAGGAAGGCGTCCATGGTGACCATGCCCTCGCGCGCGCCGGTCTGCATGACGCTGGTGATCTGGTACGTCTTGCCCTCGCGGATCAGGGCGCGCACGGCCGGGTTGGCGATCAGCAGTTCGTACGCCAGGATGCGGCCCTGCCCGTCCAGGCGCGGCAGCAGCTGCTGCGTCATGACCGCCACGAGGTTGTTCGCGAGCTGCACGCGGATCTGCTCCTGCTGCTCCTCGGGGAACACGTCCACGATACGGTCGATGGATTCCGGCGCGGAGTTCGTGTGCAGGGTGCCCATCACGAGGTGCCCGGTTTCGGCGGCGGTCACGGCGGCCTTGATGGTCTCGTAGTCGCGCATTTCGCCCACGAGGATCACGTCGGGCGCCTGGCGCAGCACGGCGCGCAGCGCGTCGTTGAAGCTCATGGTGTCCGCGCCGACCTCACGCTGGTTGATGATCGACTGCTTGTGCGTGTGCATGAACTCGATGGGGTCCTCGATGGTCATGATGTGCAGCCGCTTGGTGGTGTTGATGTGGTCGATCATCGCCGCGAGCGTCGTGGACTTGCCCGAGCCGGTCGGGCCGGTCACGAGCACCAGTCCGCGCGGGGCGTTGGCGATCTCGATGACGTTGGCGGGGAGGCCCATCTCCTGCGCGCTCTTGATCTTCGTGGGAATCAGTCGCAGCACGCCGCCCACGTTGCCGCGCTGCATGAACGCGTTCACGCGGAAGCGGGCCTTCTCGCCCAGCGCGAACGAGAAGTCCAGCTCGCGGCGTTCCTCGAAGGTCCGCTGCTGCTTCTCGTTCATCATGGAGTACATCAGTTTGCGGGTGTCGGTCGGGGCGAGTTCCGCGAAGCCCTGCGAGTCGTACACGCCCTGCAGCTTGAACTGCGGGGACAGCCCGACGGTGATGATCACGTCGGAGGCGCCCTTGTCGGCGGCGAAACGCAGGATGTCGGTGATGTCGGCAGCAGGCTGGGTCATACGGGTCACCTCGGGGGTGGAAAGGGGGAAGCGGGCGGTCAGGGTTACTTGCTGGTGACGGCCAGGACCTCTTCGAGGGTCGTGACGCCCTTAAGGGCCTTCTCGATGCCGTCCTGACGGAGGGTCTTCATGCCGCTCTGGGTCATGGCGACCTCGGTGATCTCGGTGGCGTTCTTGCCCGAACCGATCGCGACGCGCAGCGGTTCGTCGATGACCATCAGTTCGTGGATGCCCATGCGGCCCTTGTAGCCGGTACCGCCGCAGCGGTTGCAGCCCGCGCCGCGCATCAGCTGCGCGCCGCGCAGGTCCCGCTCGGTGATCCCGAGGCGGCGCAGGACGTCCGGGTCGGCGTTCGTGGGCGCCTTGCAGTCCGGGCAGACCTTGCGCACGAGTCGCTGCGCGACCACGCCCACCACGGCCGCGCCGATGTTGAAGTGCTCGACGCCCATCTCCTCCAGACGCACAATCGCGCCCGGCGCGTCGTTCGTGTGCAGCGTGGCCAGCACGAGGTGACCGGTCAGCGCGGCCTCCACGGCGATCTTGGCGGTCTCGGTGTCGCGGATCTCGCCCACGAAGATGATGTCCGGGTCCTGGCGCAGGAAGGCGCGCAGCGCGCGGGCGAAGGTCATGCCCGCCGCATTGTTCACCTGCGACTGCACGATACCCGGAATCTCGTACTCGACCGGGTCCTCGATGGTGGTGGTGTTCTTCTCCGGCACCGCGATGCGCTTCAGCGTCGAGAAGGAGGTGAAGGATTTGCCCGAACCGGTCGGGCCGGTCACCAAGAAGATGCCGTTGGGTTTGTGAATGGTGTCCAGGTAGCGCTGATAGTTGTGCTCACTGAAGCCCAGCTGCTCGACTTCCGGGATGTTGCTGGCCTTCTGCAGCAGACGCATCACGGCCTTCTCGCCGTACACGGTGGGCAGCGTGGACAGTCGCAGGTCCAGGTCGATGCTGCCCTTCTTGAAGCGCACGCGGCCGTCCTGCGGCACGCGCCGCTCGCTGATGTCGAGGTGCCCCATGATCTTGATGCGCGCCAGGATGCTCTGCGAGCTGCCCTTGGGCAGTTCGTTCTGCTCGCGCAGGATGCCGTCCACGCGGTAACGGACCTTCAGGGCCGTCTCGGTCGGCTCGATGTGGATGTCGCTGGCCTCCTGCAGCGCCGCCTCGCGGATGATGTTGTCCACGACGCGCACCACGGCGTTGTCGTCCAGTCCAGCCGTGAGGTCCTCGGCGTCCTGGCGTTTGCCTGCCGTCTCGCGCTCCTTGCTCTCCTTGGCGAGCTGCTGGTTCAGGTTCGCCATGTCCTGACTGCCGAAGTACCGCTCGATCAGGCGGGTGATGTCCTTTTCCGCCATGACCGCCGGGACGATGTCGCGCCCGGTGATCAGCTTCAGGTCGTCCAGCGCGAACACGTTGCGCGGGTCCTTCATAGCCACGACCAGCGACTCGCCCTGCAACCGGACCGGCACCACGCCGTAGCGGCGGGCGGTCGTCTCGGGGATCATCAGCGCGACCTTGTTGTCCGGCGGGTTCTGGACGGGGTCCAGGAACTCGTAGCCGAGCTGCGCGGCCAGCGAACGCGCCAGCATCTCCGGGCTGAGCTTCCCGGACTGCACCAGCGTGTCCTCCAGGCGCCCGCCCCCGGCGTTCTGCTTCTGCAGGGCGTTGTCGATCTCGTCGGCGGCGGCGAAGCCCAGGTCGACGATCACCTCGCCCAGCGGCTTGACGCGGCCCTCGCGGGCCTGCACCTGCAGCGCCTCGCGCAGCTGCTCGCGCGACAGGGTGCCCTGCTGCACCATCTGCTCGCCCAGCCGCCCACGCTGCGGGTAGAAGCGCTCGATCAGCGTCTCGATGTCACGCGGTTTGGCCAGCACGAGCTGCACGGGCCGCCCGACCAGCGCCTCGATGTCCTCGCGCTTGCGCGGGTCGCTGGCCACGACCGTCACCCCGTAATCGGTCTCATCGACCGGCACGGCAGTCAGGCGCAGCGCGTCGGCGCGCAGCATGCTGCCCAGCACGTCCTCGCTGGGCTGGAAGTCACGCGGGTTGCGCAGGAACACCGCGCCGACCTGCTCGGCCAGCACCTCGTACAGCTGGTCCTCACTGATGATCCGCTGCGCGATCAGGGTGCTGCCCAGCGGCTCGCCGGTCTGCTGCTGCGCGTCGAGCGCCACCTGCAGCTGCGCGTCACTGATCAGGCCGCGGCTGATCAGGCGCTGGCCCAGCATCCCGCCCGCCGGTCCGCCCTCGGCCTCGGCGGGCGCCTCGACCGTCAGGTGCAGTTCCGGGTAGTACGTGGCGATCGCCCACATGATCTGGTCGCGCAGCGCCTGGTACACCTCGATGTTCAGGCCGCTGTCGTCCTCGAGCGCCTCGATGGCCATGCTCGACAGGGGGTCCACGATCGCGACGCGCAGCGTCTGGCCGTCCAGCGCGAACGGGAACGCCTGGTACTGCATGGCCGTCTGGGCGCGCACGGCCTGCAGCGCGGCCGCCTCGGGCGTGACGACGAGCAGGTTCACGAGCGGAATGCCGAGCGCTTCCTCAATGGCGCGCGCGATGCGTTTCTCGCCGACCATGCCGGAGTCGATCAGGATCTCCGCGAGGCGCCCGCCGACCTCCGCGTGGCGGACCAGGGCTTTTTGCAGGTCCGTGTCATTAACGTAGCCCTGCTCGAGCAGGATGGCGCCCAGGCGCCGGTCACCGATGGAAAGAGCCATAACGTTTCAGTCTCCTTGCGTGAGGGAAATGGGGAGGACGGTCTGGACAGGCCATCAGTGGTGCCAGTCGTGCCCGTAGCGTTTCAGAACCGCGCGTTCCAGCCTGCGGGCCACGCGCGTATGAGGAAGGGCGTTGGTGACCAGAGGTCGGACCAGAATAGTGTGCATGCCGCTCAGGTTGCCGCCCAGCACGTCCGTGAACAGCTGGTCGCCCACCATGCCCACCTGCGCGGGCGGCAGGTTCAGGGCGCGCAGGGCCTTACGGAACGCCCGGGGGTTGGGTTTCCCGGCCAGCCCGACGCCCTGGAAGTCCAGCCTGTCCAGCCAGAACGCGGCCCGCTGCCCGGTCGCGTTGCTCAGGAGGTACAGGCCCACCCCGGCGAGTTTCAGGTCCCGCACCCACGCCAGGGTCTGCGCCACGCCCGCCGGGTCGTAACTGCCGTACGGCACCAGGGTGTTGTCGAGGTCCAGCAGCAGCCCGTGCAGGCCCCGGTCCGCCAGGAATTCCGGCGTGATGTGCGTGACGTGGTCGATCACGTCCGCCGGGCGCAGCAGGCTGCGGGAGGGGGCGGGGGCGGGGCGGCTCACGCGGCGCTCCCGGCGCGGCCGATCACGGCCCACATGCGCCCCGTGACGCCCGCGTCGCGCCGGAACGAGTAGAAGTCGCCTTCCGTGGAGCAGCGTCCACTGACCCACACCTGCGCGCCGGGCACGCCCGCGTCCAGCAGCGCGGCGCGGTTCGCCCCGGCGAGATCCAGGTGCGGGCCGTCCGCGCCGGGCTGCACGAACGCGCCCAGCCCGGCCCCCATGAAGGCGTCCGCGACGCCCTGACCCACCGGGTACGCGGCGGCGCAGATGCCCGGCCCCACCGCCGCGCGGATGCGCTCCGGGCGGGCGCCCAGCGCGGTCATGGCCTCCACGGTGCGCGCGCCGATGCGGCCCAGCGTGCCCTTCCACCCGGCGTGCGCGGCGCCCAGCACGCCCGCCTGAGGGTCCTCCAGCAGCAGCGGGTAGCAGTCGGCCGTGCCGATCGCCAGCAGCACGCCCGCCTGCCCGGTCACCAGCGCGTCCCCGGTCCAGTGACCGCCGCCGGTCACGGTCACCACGTCGGTTCCGTGCACCTGCGTCAGGCGGGCCACCTGCGCGGGCGTGAAGCCCAGCGCCCCGGTCAGCCGCGCGCGGTTCCCGGTGACCGCTGCCGGGTCGTCCTCGCGGTCATCCAGGTTCAGGCCCGCGTAGGGGCCGACCGAAACGCCACCCCGCCGCGTGGTGAACGCGTGCGGCGCGCTCAGGTGCGGCGCGTGAAGCAACATCAGCCCAGTATCGCGTGTCATCTCTCACCGGATTCTGACGCTTTTTGCACGCCTCACACCGTGAAGTGCTCCGCCCAGTCCGATTTTTTGCACCCGCATCAGCGCCGCCGGGCACGGGGTTGCTAGAGTCCCCCGCATGACGGTGCAGATTGACCTGAGTGACAAGACCGCCCTGGTGATGGGCGTCGCGAACGCCCGCAGCCTCGGCTGGGCCATCGCCGAGCAGCTCCTCGCCGCCGGGTGCCGCGTGGGCTTCTCCTACCAGGGCGAGCGCCTCAGGAGCGAACTCGACAAGCTCCTGACCGGCCGTGATGGCGTGTGGGCCCAGCAGGCCGACGCCACCAGCGAGGAAGACCTGACCGCGCTGTTCGCCCGCGTCAAGGAGGAATTCGGGCACCTGGACTACCTGATCCACTCCATCGCGTTCGCGCCCCGCACCGCCATGGACGGCCGCTTCCTCGACACGACCGAGGCCGACTGGAACACCGCCCTGAACGTCAGCGCGTACACCCTGGTCTCCACCGCCCGCCACGCCGAGCCGCTGCTGCGCCCCGGCGCGAGCATCGTCAGCCTCACGTACCACGCCTCGCAGAAGGTCGTGCCCAAGTACAACGTCATGGGCGTCGCCAAGGCCGCGCTGGAAGCCACCACCCGCTACCTCGCCAGCGAGATGGGCGCGGCGGGCGTGCGCGTGAACACCATCAGCGCCGGACCCATGCGGACCATCGCCGCGCGCAGCATCCCCGGCTTCGGCAGCATGTTCGAGAAGGCCGCCGAGGCGGCCCCGCTGGGTCGCAACGCCACCCCCGACGAGGTCGGCAAGCTGGCCCTGTTCCTCCTGAGTGACCTGGGCAGTGGCGTGACCGGGCAGACCGTGTACGTGGACGCGGGCTCCAGCATCATGGCCATGAAGATCGAACAGCCGAGCTGAACGGGGGGAATCTGTCGGGGTCGGCCTTCCGGTGTGGAGGTCGGCCCTCAGTCCATTCAGGTGTCCTGTTCCCGCTGGCGGTACGTTTCGCCCCAGGCGAGCATGGCGCGCACGATGGGTTCCAGCGTGCGGCCCAGCGGCGTCAGCGAGTACTCCACCTTGGGCGGCACCTGCGGGTAGACCTCGCGGTGCACGAGGCCGTCGGCTTCCAGTTCACGCAGCTGCAGGGTCAGGATGCGCTGCGTGACGCCCGGCATGCGCCGCTGGAGTTCCGAGAAGCGGCGCGGGCCGCCCAGCAGGTGGTACACCGCCACGGCCTTCCACTTCCCGCCGATCACGCCGACGGTGGTGGTGACCGCGCAGGTGGGTGGGGGCTCGGTGGGGGAGGGGTGCGGTGCGGGCGCCGTCATGCCCGCAGGGTAGCAGATGACAGTTCCCAAAATGTGCGTACCTACCTTGAGTGTACGTACTTGCCGATTCGTGGGCAGGCTGACACACTGACAGGCGCCGCAGGCGGGAAGCCGCCCGCCTGCACGTCCTCAGCCCTTCCCCGTTCAGCGGGCACCCTGACGTGCCCGGTGCAGGAGCACCCATGTCCATTCCCCAGACCATGACCGTGATTGAACTGCAGCAGCCCGGCGGCCCCGAGGTGCTGCGCCCCGCCACCCGCCCCGTGCCCACGCCCGGCCTGGGCGAGGTGCTCGTGCGCGTGCGGGCCGTGAGCATCAACCCGGTGGACACCAAGGTGCGCCGGAATGGCCCCCTGCCCACGCTGCCCGCCGTGCTGGGCTGGGACGTGTCCGGCGAGGTCGTGGCCGTGGGCCCCTTCGTGGTGGAGTTCGGCGTGGGCGACGAGGTGTTCGGCATGCTGGCCTTCCCCGAGCAGCCCGGCGCGTACGCCGAGTACGTGCTGGCCCGCACCGCGGACATCACGCACAAGCCCGCCACGCTGAGCCACGAGGACGCCACCGCCATGACCCTGGCCGCCCTGACCGCCGAGCAGGCACTGGAGAAGATGAACCTCCAGGCCGGGCAGCGCGTCCTGATCCACGCGGGTGCCGGGGGGGTCGGGCACTACGCGGTGCAGCTGGCCCACGCGCGCGGCGCGCACGTGATCGCCACGGCGTCTGCGCCCAACGTGGACTTCGTGCGCTCGCTGGGCGCAGACGAGGTCATCGACTACCGCGCCCGGCCCTTCGAGCAGCAGGTGCAGGGCCTGGACGCCGTGCTGGACACGGTAGGCGGCGAGACCGCTACGCGGTCCCTGGACGTGCTGCGGCCCGGCGGGTGGCTGGTGTGCATCGCCGCGCAGCCCGACGCCGCGCGGGCGCAGGCGCTGGGCGTGCACGCCGCGCGGATCCTGGTGTACCCGTCGCGCGCGCAGCTTGGCGCCCTGGTGAACCTGGCGGAGGCCGGGCGGCTGCGCTCGCACGTGAGCCGCACCTTCCCGCTGGCGCAGGTCGCGGACGCGCACCGCGCGCAGGAAACCGGGCGTACGGTCGGCAAACTGGTCCTGACCGTCCCCTGAGCCTGTGGGCGTGCCGGACAGGGCAGACCGTCAGCGGTCATGCCGTCCTGGCGGGCGCGGGGCCGCTATCCTGGGCGGCATGACCCTTTCCGCGCACGCCCTGCTGCTGCTGAACGCGCAGCGTCACGATCTGGACGACCGGCCCGACGAGCGGTCGGTGGCGCGCGACTGGGCGCACCACGTGGCCGACGCCCGCGCGCAGGGCTGGGTGGTGGCGTTCGTGCAGTGGGACGCCCCGCATGGCGCCGCGTGGGACACCTTCTCGAAGGACTGGACGCTGCACCCGGACTTCCGCGCCGAGCAGGGCGACGTGCTCGTGCGCGCCGAACTGCCCGACGCGTTCGCGGGCAGTGAACTGGCCGCGCAGCTGCACGCCCGCGCCGTGCAGCGCCTGCACCTGCTGGCCCTGAGCGGCACGCCCGCGCTGGACGCCACGCTGGCCTCCGCCGAGGCGCAGGGCTTCCGGATCGAGTCGCTGGAGGTGCCCGCGTGAACCTGGACTACACCCTGGACGTCCTCGTGCGCCTGCTCGCCACGCCCAGCCCCACCGGCTTCACGGAGGCGGCGGTGGCGCTGCTGGAGCAGGAGTTGCGGGCGCTGGGCGTGCAGCCGCAGCGGACCCGCAAGGGCGCCCTGACCTGGGAGGTCGCGGGGACCGGCGCGGGGCACGTGACGTTCAGCGGGCACGTGGACACCCTGGGCGCGATGGTCAAGGGCGTGAAGGACAGCGGGCGGCTGCGGCTGTGGCCGCTGGGCGGGTACGACTGGGCGACCGTGGAGGGCGAGGATGTCCTCGTGCACACCCAGGCGGGCCGCACCCTGACCGGGACGGTCGTGAACGTCCGCCAGAGCACCCACGTGCACGGCGCGGCCCTGCGGGACCTGAAACGCGAGGCGGCCGTCATGGAGGTGCGCCTGGACGAGGCGGTCTTCAGCGCCCGGGACGTCCGCGCGCTGGGGGTGCAGGAGGGCGACTTCGTGAGTTTCGACGCGCGCCCCCGCGTGACTGCGAGCGGGTACGTGAAGGCCCGCCACCTCGACAACAAGGCGGCGGTCGCGGTGTTCCTGGCGGTCACGCGTGAACTGCTCGCGGCCCCCGCGCCCGTCACGGCGGCCTTCCACGTCACCACCTACGAGGAGGTCGGGCATGGCGCCGCCACCGGCATTCCCGCCCACACGGACGCGCTGATCGCCGTGGACATGGCGGCGGTGGGGGACGGGCAGACGAGCAGTGAGCACGGCGTCTCGCTGTGCGTGGCGGACGGCGGCGGGCCGTACGATCACGCGCTGGGCAACCGCCTGCGCGCCGCCGCCCGATCGGCGGGTCTGGACCTGCGGGTGGACATCTACCCCTACTACGCCTCGGACGGCACCGCCGCGTGGCGTGCGGGCGGGGACTACCCGGTCGCGCTGATCGGGCCGGGCGTGGACGCCAGCCACGCCTACGAGCGCACCCACACCGACGCGCTGCGCGCCACGGGTGAGCTGATGCTGGCCTACCTGCACCAGTAAGGCGCGCGCTGGAGGTGGGTCCGGGCGAAGGCAGCCCGGGCCCGCCGCCCTTCAGGGCGTCGGCGTGACGTGGTCGAGCGTCTCGGCATTCAGTTCCCCCTGGGGCCGGGGTAGACCGTTCTCGTGCAGCAGGTACGCGGTGACGTCCAGCACCTCCTGCGGGCTGAGGGTGCCCCGGCGGTCGTCCGGCATGGTGTCGCGGATCAGGTCGTGCAGCGCGCGGGGCGGCAGCGTGCGGTACAGCGCCCGGAAGGCTGCGCCGTCCAGCTCGGGGGCGCTGACGCCCTCCAGCCGGTCGCCGTGGCAGATCGCGCAGGCCAGGACGTAGGTGGTCTCGCCGCGCTGAAGCTGCCCGGCCGGGGCGGGTGTGGGGACGGCAGGCGGCGTGGCGGGGAAGGGGGGCCCGGTGGCCACGGTACCCGGGGACGCGAGCAGGGACAGCAGGAGCAGGGGAGGGGCGCGGCGTACGCCGGGCACTCTAGTCGGGGCGGCGGGCGGTGTGGGTGAACCGGGTACAGTGGGGGGGACGGATGTATACAATCCGGGCTCGTCCCTGTAGGCTGGACGGGTGCTCTCTCTTCAGAAGGCGGCCAACATCCTGGGCGCATTCAGCGCCGAACAGCCCGAATGGGGCGTCCGTGCGCTCGCCGCGCACCTGGGAGTTCCCCGGGCCACCGCCCACGCGTACCTCGCCGGACTGACCGAGGCCGGATTCCTGCGCCGCACCCCCGCCGGCAAATACCGCCTGTCCTGGCACATCGCCGAGATGGGCGCCCAGCTCACCTCCTCGCTGCCGTGGTTCCAGGAAGCCCGCTCGCTGATCACCCGCCTCGCGCTGGAAGTCCGCGCCGTGGCGTTCCTGTGCATCCTCGAGGGTGACGAGGTCGTCGCCGCCATCCGCGAACGCCACCCCGACGCCGACATCGACCTGCCGCTGGACATCTACCTGCCCGCCACCGCCACCGCCAGCGGCAAGATCCTCTACGCCCACGCCGACATGACCCCCCGCACCTTCGCCGCCTGCACGCCCAGCTCCATCACCAGCCTGGACGAGTGGCGCACCGAGGTCGCCAAGGTCAAACGCCTCGGGTACGCCTATTCCATCGAGGAATGGGTGCCCGGCCAGTGCACCCTGGGCGTGCCCTACCACGCGCTGCACACCGCGCACGGCGACACCGACACGGTGGTGGCCGCCATCGGCGTGCAGATGAGCGCCCAGCGCTACCTGCGCGAGGAACGCCACATCCGCGAGCGCGTCGTGCAGATCGTCCGCGAGGCCGAAGCCCTCCCGTAACCCACCCCCACCCCAGCGCGCCGCCCGGCACTGGATTCCGGGCGGCGCGCTGCGCTGTTCATCCGGATTCCGCCTGTTTCGTTGACAACCCTGAACCACACCGGGTTGCCAGCTCCACGACCGGAACGCGTTTCTCTCCTTCTCGCTCTGCTCCGCAGCTCTCCGAGTCCGCTCGGATTGAACGGCTTTGCAGGCCATTTAACCGGAGTCCGTCTCACTCCTCGTACAGTTCGCCCGTGCGGGGCACCAGCGTCCAGTCGGTCACCCCCCAGCCCTGCGCGCCGCGCGCGAGGTTCACGATCATCGTGAAGCGCTCCCCGTTCACGTACTCGCTGTCGGTCTTCGCGTCCGTGAAGCCCACCGTGGTCGTCATGACCGCCTGCGCCCGCGTGGGCGTGTCCGTCAGCAGCCGCACGGAACTGAACGTGAAGTTCCCCAGCCGCGTCAGCGCGAACGCCTCCTGGCCCTTCCAGCCCGCCAGCCACGGCTGCGCGCGGGTCACGGCCGCCTGCACGCGCCGCTTCACCTCCGCCTGCTGCTCGGGCGTGCGCTTCACGTCCCGGAACTGCGCCGCCACGTGCCCCGCCAGCGCACTCAGGTCGCCCAGCAGGCGCGCCGTGACGCCCAGCGGTTCGTCCTTCAGTTCCGTCATCCCGCCCGCCGACACCCGCACCGGCAGGTAGCGGACGCTGCCGCTGCGCGCGTCCCGCAGCAGCGCGTCGTCCCGGCCCGACGCGCGGCGCACCGTGGTGGTCGGCCACACCGGCACGACCGGTTCCCCGTACCCGTCGCGGGTCACCGGTACCGACAGCAGTACGGGCCCCGCCATCACCTCTGAGCCCTGCGCGCGGTACAGGCGCAGCGTCGCCCCCTCTTTGCCGATCACCTGCCCCAGGTACGCCCGTACGCCCGGCGCGAGGAAGGCCCCGCCGATCCCACTGCGCCTCGCGTCCGCGTTCACCCCGGCCCGCGTGGGCCAGTCCCACATCCCGACATCCGACATGTCCTGCTGGATATCCGGCCCGTAGTTCGCCAGCCACGCCGCGAACGGTGCCTCCAGGCCGCGCGCCCACCCGTCCGCCGCGTCCGCCCCGCGCGTCAGCACCCGCGCCGCGTACTCCACCAGCACCCCACCGCTGAACCGCTCGTCCTCCGGCGCCGTCAGCGCGTACGCCTCCATGAATGCCGGGAACGCCCGCGTGTTCTCCACGAACCGCGCCCCGCCCGGCGTGGGCAGCAGCGAGTACACCACGGGCAGCGGCGCACTCTCCGCGAAACTCATCCCGTACCCGTACGCGAAGCGCCAGTCCGACCCGACCAGTTCCAGCGGCCCCCTGCCGTCCAGCTGCCGCGCCTCCAGCGTGTCACTGTGCGCACTGAACGCCGTCAGCAGCTTGCGGGGCGGGCTGGTCAGCGAGTACAGGTGATGCGTGAAACAGCAGTGCGCGCCGCCCGAGAAGCCCGAGAGGAGCACCTCCGGCACGCCGTCCCCCGTCACGTCCCGGCACCAGTCCACGCCCACCATCGTGTCCGTGACCGTCGCGTACGTCACGCCCGCCCGCGACAGGGTCACGCGGTCCTCCGGGTCGCCGAAGCCGTTCTCCACGGTTTTCACGGTGTACGCCCCGCAGGTGCTCAGGGTCGTTTTCAATGGCTGGGCATTCTGGGCATGACCAGGGGACAGGAGCAGCAGGGCGGGCAGGGACAGGAGCAGCAGGGCGCGATTCATGGAAACCTCCGGGACGTGGGACTCTCTGGCCTCATCTTCACCCGTCTGGACGGGGAAGGCCACCCCTGCTGTCGTGCGGGGCGCGGGCGGTGTACACTCGCCGCACAGTCACCAGGGGTGCCGACCGTCAACAGCGTCGGCTGAGAGAACACCGTGTTCAACCCTAGGAACCTGATCTGGTTCATACCAGCGGAGGGAGCGTGACGGGTGCCGAAACAGTTGTCGTGTTTCGCCCCCCTCCGACGCGTGAGGGGGGCGTTTTGTTGTTGCGAATCCACTGACCTGACCGACCCGACCTGACGGGCTGCCCTGCTGACAGCAGCCCCCACATCCGGACGCCCGCATGGGTGCCCGGCGGCCCCGTCCTGTTCCCAATTTCTTTGGAGTGCTCATGACCACCCTGACCCCACCCCTGACCGACCCCGCGACCGAAGCCCTGACGATTCTCGACCCGGAGTTGACCGCGCCGTTCCCGAACAGCGAGAAGGTGTACCTGAGCGGCACGCTGCACGCGGGCGTGCGGGTGCCCGCGCGGCGCATCCGGCAGTCGCCGACGCTGGAACGCGTGGGTGACCTGACCCGCACCGTCCCGAACCCGGCCCTGCTCGTGCCAGACACGAGCGGGCCGTACACGGACGCCCGCCTGAGCGTGGACCTGCGCGCCGGGCTGGGGCACGCGCGCCCCTGGCTGGCCGGGGACGCCCGGCTGGAACTGGCGCGGGAGCGGCACCACCCGGCGCTGGACGTCAGCGGCCCACTGCCGTTCCCGCGTGTGCCCCGGCCCCGCCGCGCCCGCCCCGGCGCAGGCATCACGCAGCTTCAGGCGGCGCGGCGCGGCGAGATCACCCCGGAGATGGAATTCGTCGCCCTGCGCGAGGCGCTGCGGCAGGAATCGGATTTCGACCTGACCCACCAGCACCCTGGGCAGGTCTTCGGGGCCGCCATCCCGCGTGAGATCACGCCGGAATTCGTCCGGTCGGAGGTCGCGCGGGGCCGCGCGGTGATCCCCGCGAACATCAACCACCCGGAACTGGAACCCACAATCATCGGGCGGAACTTCCGGGTGAAGATCAACGCGAACCTCGGGACCAGCATCGTGACCAGCTCCATCGAGGAGGAGGTCGGGAAGATGATCTGGGCCACCCGCTGGGGCGCGGACACGGTCATGGACCTCTCCACGGGTCGGCACATCCACCCCACCCGCGAGTGGATCGTCCGGAACAGCGCCGTGCCCGTGGGGACCGTGCCGATCTATCAGGCGCTGGAGAAGGTGGGCGGCGTGGCCGAGGACCTCACCTGGCACGTGTACCGCGACACGCTGATCGAGCAGGCCGAGCAGGGCGTGGACTACATGACCGTCCACGCGGGGGTGCGGCTGGCGCACCTGCCGCTGACCGCGCGGCGACGCACCGGGATCGTGTCGCGCGGCGGGAGCATCCTCGCGAAGTGGTGCCTCGCGCACCACCGCGAGAACTTCCTGCATACGCACTTTGCGGACATCTGCGAGATCCTCGCGGCCTACGACATCACCTTCAGCCTCGGGGACGGCCTGCGCCCCGGCAGCATCGAGGACGCGAACGACGCCGCGCAGTTCGCGGAACTGGACACCCTGGGCGAACTCACGCGCGTGGCGTGGGACCACGGCGTGCAGACCATGATCGAGGGCCCCGGCCACGTCCCCATGCAGCTCATCCGCGAGAACATGACCCGGCAGCTCGACGTGTGCCAGGAGGCGCCGTTCTACACGCTGGGGCCGCTCACGACCGACATCGCGCCCGGGTACGACCACATCACGTCCGCGATCGGCGCGGCGCAGATCGCGTGGTACGGCACCGCCATGCTCTGCTACGTCACGCCGAAGGAGCACCTGGGCCTCCCGGACCGGCAGGACGTGCGCGACGGCGTGATCGCGTACCGCATCGCCGCGCACGCCGCCGACCTCGCCAAGGGCCATCCCGGCGCGCAGGCCCGCGACAACGCCCTGAGCAAGGCCCGCTTCGAGTTCCGCTGGGAGGACCAGTTCAACCTGTCCCTGGACCCGCTGAAGGCCCGCGCGCTGCACGACGAGACGCTGCCCGCCGACGCGGCGAAGACCGCGCACTTCTGCTCCATGTGCGGCCCGCACTTCTGCTCCATGAAACTCAGCCACGACCTGCGCGCCCCCGACGTGCTGGCCGGACTGGAGGAGAAAGCCCGCGAGTTCCGCGCCCTGGGCGGCGAGGTGTACGTGCCTCGCCAGGAACAGGCACCGGAGGGAGAGGCGTGAACCTCGGTCGCCTGTACCTCGTCGCCACGCCCCGCGCCGGGCAGCCGGAACCCGAGTTCCTGGCGCGCCTTGAGGCTGCGCTGGACGGCGGCGTAGACACGCTGCAACTGCGCTGCAAGGACTGGGAGGCGGGGGCGTACATCGCACTCGGCGAGCGGGTGGCGGCGCTGGCCCGCGCGCGCGGCGTGCCCTTCTTCATCAACGACCGCGTGGACGTCGCCGCCGCGTGCGGCGCGGACGGCGTGCACCTGGGGCAGGGGGACCTGCCGCCCGCCTGGGCGCGCAGGCTCGCGCCGGGGCTGATGCTGGGCCGCAGCACGCACGCCCCCGCGCAGGCGCACGCCGCGCTGGCCGAGGCGCCCGCGTACATCGCCGCCGGGCCGGTCCACGCCACGCCCACCAAACCGGGCCGCGCGCCTGCCGGACTGGCCTACGTGCGCGCGGTGGCCGCGCTGAACCCGCCGCTGCCCTGGTACGCCATCGGCGGGATCGACGCCTCGAACGTCCACGAGGTGCTGGCGGCCGGGGCGACCCGCGTGGCGGTCGTCCGCGCCGTGCTGGACGCCCGCGACCCCCCGCAGGCCGCATCTGATCTGCTGGGGGCGCTGCGGGGGGTGCCCGCGTGACCCGACCCGCCACCCTGACCGTGAACGGCGAGGCGCGGCCCCTCACGCCCGGCCTGACCCTGCACGCCCTGCTGCGCGACCTGAACATCGACCCGGCGCGCGTCGCGGTGGGCGTGAACGACGACGTGTACCCCGGCGCCCGCGCGCCGCACCGCACCCTGGAGGCCGGAGATGTCATCGAGATCGTCCGCGTTATCGGGGGGGGCTGACCGTTCCGGGGCAGCGTGGGCCGTCAGGCCCTCTGCCCCCGAGCGGCGCGAGCAGGAACAGGTGCGGGTTCTGCGGACTGGAGAACCTGCGCGTCCATTCACCGGAGGTTCGTCATGAAGCAGAATCCGCACAGGCCCGACCCCTTCACCCTCGGCGGCAAAGTGTTCACCTCACGCCTGATGACCGGCACGGGGAAATTCACGGACTTCGGCGTGATGCGCGAGGCGCTCGCCGCGAGCGGGTCGCAGATCGTGACCGTCGCCATCCGCCGGGTCGAACTGCGGGCGCCGGGGCATGACGGCTTACTCGACGCGCTGGACTGGGACGCGCTGCAACTCCTGCCGAACACCGCCGGGTGCCGCACCGCCGACGAGGCGCTGCGCGTGGCGCGGCTGGCGCGCGTGGCGACCGGCGTGAACTGGATCAAGCTGGAGGTCATCCCCGACGCCCGCTACCTGCTGCCCGACCCGGTGGGCACGCTGCGCGCCGCCGAGGCGCTGGCCGCCGACGGGTTCACGGTGCTGCCGTACGTGCAGGCCGACGCGGTGCTGGCCCGCGCGCTGGAGGACGCCGGGTGCGCCGCCGTGATGCCCCTGGCGAGCCCCATCGGGTCCGGGCGGGGCCTGCGCAGCCCCGAGCTGCTGCGAACCGTGCTGGACGGCGCGCGCTTGCCCACCATCGTGGACGCGGGCCTGGGCGTCCCGAGCGACGCGGCGCAGGCGCTGGAACTCGGAGCAGACGCCGTGCTGGTGAACACCGCGATTGCCGAGGCGCGCGACCCGGTCGGCATGGCCCGCGCCTTCGCGCTGGGCGTGCAGGCGGGCCGCGCGGCGTTCCTGGCCGGACGCATGCCCGAACGCACGCACGCCAGCCCCAGCAGTCCGGCGGCGGGGGTGGTGCGCCTGCCCGACCCGGAAGTGCCGGTGTGACACGCACGCGGGAGGTGATCGTGGTGGGCGGCGGCCTGATCGGGTCGCTGGTGGCGTTCACGCTGCGACAGGCGGGTGCGGACGTGCTGGTGCTGGATGTGGACCGGCCGGGCGCGGCGTGGCGGGCGGCGGCAGGTCTCCTGACGCCGGACGGCGAGCGGCTGTGCGGCACGCCCCTGCACGCGGACGCGCTGGAGGGGCTGCGCCGCTGGCCCGCGCTGGCGGCGCAGCTGGAACGCTCTGGTGTGCCCGTTCACCTGCGCCCCGGCGTGGCCCGCGTGCTGCCCGGAGGTGGCCTGACCGGCACGCCGGGCGAGGGGAGCCTGCATCCACCGTCCGTGGTGCGCGCGGCCCGGCAGGGGCTGGAGGTGGTGGCCGCGCAGGTCCAGGCCCTCGGCCCGTCGGGCGGCGGGGTGCGGGTGCGGACGGACACGGGCGACTGGTTCGCCGGGCAGGTGATCCTCGCGGCGGGCGCGTGGAGCGGGGCGTTCGGCGTGCCGGTGGGGGCGCAGCAGGGGCAGGCGCTGCTGCTGCGCGGCGCTCCGGGCGTGGGCGCGTGGTACGGTCCGCCCGCGCGGGGGTTTTCCCGCTACGCGCTGTCCCGCCCGGACGGCCTGTACGTCGGCGCGACCAGCCGCGACACGTGGGCCACCACACCCGACGCCCACGCGGCCCGCTGGCTGCGTGGGGCCGCCCGGACGCTCGTGCCCGGCGCAGACGGGGCGGAGGTCGCCGCGCACCTCGTGGGCCTGCGGCCGGTCACGCCGGACTGTCTGCCGCTGGTGGGGCTGCACCCGACCCTGCCGGGCGTACTCGTCGCGGCGGGGCACGGGCGGCACGGGGCGCTGCTGGCCCCGGTCACGGCGGCGCGGGTGCTGGCGCTGGCGGAACGCGGGGTGAGTGCATGACGGTGCCCGTTGCGCTCACCATCGCCGGGTCGGATTCCGGTGGCGGGGCGGGCGTCCAGGCGGACCTGAAGACCTTCGAGGCGCACGGCGTGTACGGCACGAGCGTCCTGACGCTGATCACCGCGCAGAACACGCGGGGTGTGCAGGCCGCGTACCCGCTGCCGCCGGAGCTGGTGGCGGCGCAGCTGCGGGCCGTGCTGGACGATTTCCCGGTCGCGGCAGTGAAGACGGGTGCGCTGGGCAACGCGGGGCTGGTGCGCGCGGTGGCGGACGCCCTGCGCGGACGGAATCTGCCGCTGGTCGTCGATCCGGTCATGCTCGCCAAGAGCGGGGACGCCCTGCTGGACGGGGGCGCCCTGCACGCCCTGCGGGACGAACTGCTGCCCCTGGCGACGCTGGTCACCCCGAACGTGCCCGAGTGGGCGGCGCTGCGCGCGGCGGGCGTGCCGGACACCACGCCGCTGCTCCTGAAGGGTGGGCACGCGCCCGGCGAGACCGTCACCGACGAGCTGCGCGCCCACGGGCACCACCTCACACTGCGGGCGGCGCGGCAGCCCACGCGGCACACGCACGGCACGGGCTGCACGCTGTCGGCGGCGATCACCGCGAACCTCGCGCGCGGTCTGGCCCTGCCGGACGCCGTACGGGCGGCGCACGCATACCTTCAGGCCGCAATTCTCGCTGCTCCCGGCCTGGGCGCAGGATACGGGCCGCTGGGGCACCGGGCGGCCGGGCTGACCCTGCAATCCACCCCACATCCAACCTAACGCTCGTTAGGTACACTGGGGACAAGTCCCCATCCGGAGGTTGTCCCCATGACCCACCCCACCCCCGCCCAGACCGGTATCACACCCGGCGAAACCGCCGAGCAGCACGCCCACTTCGAGGCCCGAATCGCCCGCGGCGAGAAGATCGAGGCCGGTGACTGGATGCCCGCCGAGTACCGCCGCCAGCTCATCCGCATGATCAGCCAGCATGCCCACAGCGAGGTCGTCGGCATGCTCCCCGAAGGCGAATGGATCACCCGCGCGCCCAGCCTGAAACGCAAGACCATCCTCATGGCGAAAGTCCAGGACGAGGCCGGGCACGGCCAGTACCTCTACCACGCCGCCGAAACGCTCGGCGCCACCCGCGAGGACATGCTCCAGGCCCTCCTGAGCGGCAAGGCCAAATACAGCAGCATCTTCAACTACCCCACCCACACCTGGGCGGACGTCGGCATGATCGGCTGGCTCGTGGACGGCGCCGCCATCAAGAACCAGACCATGCTCGCCGGGTGCAGCTACGGTCCGTACAGCCGCGCCATGGTCCGCATCTGCTCGGAAGAGACCTTCCACCACAAGCAGGGCAAGGAAATGATCGTCGCCTACGCCCAGGGCACCCCCGAACAGCGCGCCATGGCGCAGGACGCTTTAAATCGCTGGTGGTGGCCCGCCATGATGATGCTCGGCCCGCACGACGCCGACAGCCCCAACAGCGGCGTCCTCACGAAATGGGGCATCAAGCTCAAGAGCAACGACGAGGTCCGTCAGGAATTCATCAACGAGCATGTCCCCGAACTGCTCGAAGCGGGCCTGACCATCCCCGACCCTGACCTGCACCAGGACGAGCAGGGCAACTGGCGCCACGGCCCCATCCAGTGGGACGAGTTCTGGGCCGTCATCCGCGGCGAGCAGGGCCTGAACAAAGAACGCCTCGGCGCCCGCCAGCAGGCCCATGATGACGGCGCCTGGGTGCGCGACGCCCTCCAGGCCTACGCCGACCGGCAACGCGCAGTCGCGGCCGACTGAACCCCTCCGCCCCTTCGGGGCACCTCCACTCAAAGGGGAGGCAATGCATATCCCTGGCTCCCCTTGAGGGGAGCTGTCAGCGAAGCTGACTGAGGGGTCGCCCCCCAGCTGCGAAAGGAAACCCAATGACTCAACCTCAATCCCCTTCCTCCGATACGCAGTGGCCGCGCTGGGAGGTGTTCAAGCAGGACGCCCCGGGCCGCCCGCATCAGGCGGTGGGGAGCGTGCACGCGGGTGATCCGCCGCATGCGCTCCTCACGGCGCGGAACGTGTTCGTGCGCCGCCCGGCGGCCGTGAGCCTGTGGTGCGTCCGTGAGGACAACATCCTCACCGCCACGCCCGAGGAACTGACCACGAATCCCGCGCTGCTGGACACGCCCGGCGAGCCCGGGACGTACCACGTGGGCGTGAAACGTACGAACAAGCGCAGCATGACGTTCGTGGACCTCAGCGGCACCGTGCAGGCCAGCGGGGGCGGCAACGCGCTGCGGCAGGCGCAGGTCATGCACCCCGACGTGCTGGCCTGGATGGTCTTCCCGGACACGGCGGTCGTCCGCACGGATGAGGACCCCGGCACCGTCGAGAGCTGGTTCGCGCCCGCAAAAGACAAGACGTACAAGCAGCAGCAGCACTACGGCGTGATCGGCCGGCACGTCGGCGAACTGAAACGCGCCGGGCTGATGCCGGGCCGCGCCGCCAGCGAGGAAGGCGCATGACCCCCACTCCATCCATCAGCGGGACCGAACTGACCGACACGCAGACGCAGGCGCTCCTCCTGAAACTCACGGTCCTCGCCGACGACGAGATCATCCTCGCCCACCGGAACGGCGAGTGGACCGGCCACGCCCCCATCCTGGAAGAGGACATCGCACTGGCGAACATCGCGCAGGACGAACTCGGGCACGCCGGACTGTACCTGAGCCTCGCGCAGACCCTCGGCGGCAGCGACCCCGACCGGGTGGCGTTCTGGCGCGGCCCGGACGACTACCGGAACACCCGCCTCGTGGAACTCCCGAAAGGCGACTGGGCGTTCACGATGGTCCGGCAGTTCCTGTACGACACCTCCGAGGCCCTGTGGCTGGAGGCCGCCACCCGCAGCACCTACGCGCCCCTCGCGGAGATCGCGGCGAAAGCCGTGCGCGAGGAGAAATTCCACGTGCAGCACACCGCGCTGTGGGTGGAACGCCTCGCGCTGGGCACACCCGAGAGTGAACGCCGCACCCAGGCCGCCCTGACGGAACTCTGGCCGCACGCCGCGCAACTCTTCCAGCCGGTCGAGGGTGAAGCGGCCCTGACCGCTTCCGGCATCCTTCCCGACCTGAACGCCGTGCACGCCCGCTGGACCGATCTCGTCACCCGGCACCTCGTGGACAAGTGCGGCCTCACCCTCCCCGACGCCCCCACCACCCAGCCCGGCCGCGACACGCACACCCACCACCTCGCCCCCCTGCTGGAAGAGATGCAGAGCGTCGCCCGACAACACCCCGACGCCGAGGTCTGGTGAACAGGTTGAAGGTTGATGGTCAACAGTTGATGGAAGACTCCACTCCATCAACTATCAACCATCAACTATCAACCATCTGGGGGGCCCTCGCCCAGATTCCCGACCCCGAGATTCCCGTCGTGAGCATCACGGACATGGGCATGGTGCGCGACGTGACCGTGGGCGACGCGGGGCGCGTGACGGTGACGTTCACCCCCACGTTCAGCGGCTGCCCCGCCCTGCACGTCATCCGGGAGAGCATCGAGCAGGCCGTGCGCGACCTGGGCGTCACGGACGTCGAGGTCCGCAGCACCCTCACGCCCCCGTGGACGACCGACTGGATAGGCGACGACGCGCGTGAGCGCCTGCGGCAGTACGGCATCGCGCCCCCCGCCCCCACCGGGGAAGGGCAGCTGATTCAGCTGGACGCGGAACCCACCCGCTGCCCCCGCTGCGGCAGCCTGAACGTCCGCATGACCGCCTCGTTCGGCCCGACCCTCTGCAAGCGCATGTACGTCTGCGACACCTGCCGCGAACCCTTCGAGGGCTTCAAGAGCGTATGACTGAGGGACACGCAAAGGTGGCGCGAGTCGTCCAGGGCATTGGGCACTTTGCCGAAGTCAGCTTGAGAGTGAGCAAAGCAAATACGCCCGGATACGGCAGAGTTCAGTTTTTGTGTACAGGTAAGGGATTCGTTGGGCAGGGTTACCTAGAAGAAGTGTCTCCAGAGGGGTATGAGGACTGGAAAACGGGAGCAGAAGCCGGCGTGCTTTTTGCTCTTAAATGCTCCGATTGGACCGCAGATGTCTACGTGGATGCCATTTCTGGTCTCTCCAGCGATACCAATGAATGGACTGTCGCAGAGGCGGCAGCAAAAGCTGTCTGGAACGCACTCGAGACAAACCTTGACAGTCAGGTGTTGGCACGTTTGGAGCATCTGGTTGACCGCAGTTGGTGTGAAGAAGGCCTCCGACTTGATGATCTCGAATCGCTCTTATTGGGACAGATTGGCTGATGCAGCAAGTGTCCGCCCTGATCACTCTGAGGGCATTACGCCGTCAATATCACCGGTTTTCCTTTGGTGATCATGATGGTGTGTTCGACGTGGGCGGCGAGCCCGCCGTCGGTGGTGGCGAGCGTCCAGCCGTCGCGGCGGGTGCGGACGCGGGGGCTCTTGCCGGTGCTGATCATGGGTTCCACGGCGATCACGAGGCCCTCGTGCAGCGGTTTTCTCAGCGTGGGCCGGTAGTAGTTGGGGACGTCGGGTTTCTCGTGGATGGCGCGGCCCACGCCGTGCCCCTGAAGTTCTGGCAGGAGCGTGAAGCCCCGGCGCTGAACCTCGGTCTGGATGGCGCGTCCGATGCCGTTCAGGGGTTGCCCGGCGCGGGCGGCGTTCAGGCCGCGCGCCAGGGCCGCCTCGGCCGCCTCGATGAGGCGGGCGGCGGTGGGGGAGACGGGCGGCACGGCGACCGTGATGGCGGCGTCCGCGACGAACCCGCCGACGTTCGGCGTGACGTCGATGCACACCACGTCCCCCGCCTGAAGCGGGCGGTGGGTGGGCAGGCCGTGCACGATGTCGTCGTTGACGCTGATGAACACGTTCACGGGCGCGCCGTACTCGGCCCGCGGGGCGGAGAACGCCCCGAACTGAGCGAAGACCTGCCCGGCCAGGGCGTCCAGTTCGGCGGGCGTCACGCCGGGTTCGACGGCGGCGCGCAGGGCGTCGAGGGTGCGGGCGACGACCTTCCCGGCGAGGGTCATGCCGTCCAGTTCATGCTGCGTGGTGATCGTCATGCGGCAGTGT
Organism: Deinococcus soli (ex Cha et al. 2016); assembly: GCF_001007995.1. Taxonomy (NCBI): domain Bacteria; kingdom Thermotogati; phylum Deinococcota; class Deinococci; order Deinococcales; family Deinococcaceae; genus Deinococcus; species Deinococcus soli (ex Cha et al. 2016). The sequence goes on from NZ_CP011389.1 coordinate 2,044,014, forward strand.
AAGCGCGTTGTTGCAGTTGGGACTGTGGTGGGGCGGGGAAACATGCGGTTCACCGCCCCCCTTGAGTGGATGCGCGCAGCGCATGTTCGCCCGGCTTCACCCTCGACATCAGACCGAATCGTCTTTCTCTCTCCAAGGAGCGTTTCTTTGTGACTCAATCAATTACTTCTGATCTTCTTCGTCCGGCGTCGTACGTGTCGGGTTCGTGGCATGCGAATGCGGATGGGCAGGTGCTGGTGGACGCGGTGTATGGGCGTCCGGTGGCGGTTATTTCGTCGGAGGGCGTGGATTTTGCCGAGGCGCTGGCGTACGGCCGGCGGGCGGGTGGGGCGCTGCGGCGCATGACGTTCCACGAGCGGGCGCGGGCCTTGAGGGCGCTGGGCGCGTACCTGATGGAGCGCAAGGAGGCGTACTACGCCCTGAGCGCGCTGACCGGGGCGACGCGGCGGGACTCGTGGGTGGATATCGAGGGTGGGATTGGCACGCTGTTCAGTTACGCGAGTGCGGCGCGGCGGGAACTGCCGGACGAGCGCTTCTGGCCGGACGGGAAGGTGGAGCGGCTGGGGCGGGAGGGGACGTTCGTGGGGCGTCACCTGCTGGTGCCGCGTGAGGGTGTGGCGGTGCAGATCAATGCGTTCAACTTCCCGGTGTGGGGGATGCTGGAGAAGTTCGCGCCAGCCTTTATTGGTGGGATGCCGAGTCTGGTGAAGCCCGCGCCCCAGACGGCGTACCTGACGGAGCGGGTGGTGCGGGACATCGTGGCGTCGGGCCTGATTCCGGAGGGGACGCTGCAACTGGTGACGGGGGAGCCGGGGTCGTTGCTGGATCACGTGGAGGAGCAGGATGTGGTGGCATTCACGGGGTCGGCGGCGACGGCAGCGAAGTTGCGGGTGCATCCGGCGATCGTGGGGCGGTCGGTGCCGTTCAATGCGGAGGCGGACAGCCTGAACGCGTCGGTGCTGGGCCTGAGCGTGAAGCCGGAAGACCCAGAGTTCGCGCTGTTCGTGCGTGAGGTCGCGCGGGAGATGACCGGGAAGGCCGGGCAGAAGTGCACCGCGATCCGCCGGGCGCTCGTGCCGTCGCATCTGGTGGAGGCGGTGACGGAGGGTCTGCGCCGCGAGCTGGCGAAGGTGACGCTGGGTGACCCGGCGCGCGATGACGTGCGGATGGGCGCGCTGGTGAGCGTGGAGCAGCGCGAGCGGGTCCGCGAGACGCTGGAGAAGTTGCAGGCCGAGGCCCGCGTGGTGATCAGCGGCGAGGCTCAGCTGCTGGGCGGCGACCGCGAGAAGGGCGCGTTCCTCGACCCGACGGTGCTGCTGTGCGAGACCCCCCTGACCGCGCGGGGGCCGCACGAGCTGGAGGCGTTCGGGCCGGTGGCGACGCTGCTGCCGTACGACTCGCTGGAGGACGCCATTCACCTGACGAAGCTGGGCCGGGGCTCGCTGGCGGGGAGCATCGTGTCCCGTGACCGCGCCGAGGCGACCGAGCTGGTGCTGGGCATGGCGAGTTCGCACGGGCGGCTGCTGGTGCTCAACCGTGACAACGCGAAGGAGAACACCGGGCACGGGTCGCCGCTGCCGCAGCTCAACCACGGCGGGCCGGGCCGCGCGGGGGGCGGCTCGGAACTGGGGGGCCTCTCGGCGGTGCGGCATCACATGAACCGCGTGGCGGTGCAGGCCGACCCGACCATCCTGACCAGCGTCACGCGGGAGTTCGTGCCGGGCGCGCAGGTGCAGGAGGACGTGGTGCACCCCTTCCGCAAGTCCTTCGACGAGATTCAGGTGGGGGACAGTCTCCTCACGCACCGCCGGACCGTCACGGAGGCGGACATCGTGAACTTCGCGGGCCTGACCGGCGATCACTTCTACGCGCACGTCGATGAGATCGGGGCGCGGGAGGGCATCTTCGGGAAGCGCGTGGCGCACGGGTACTTCCTGATCTCGGCGGCGGCGGGGCAGTTCGTGTCGCCCGCGCCGGGCCCGGTGCTGGCAAACTATGGGCTGGAGAACCTGCGGTTCATCGAGCCGGTCGGGATCGGGGACACCATCCGCACCCGGCTGACCTGCAAGCGCAAGATCAGGAAAGACCTGCGCCCCGGCGAGACCCGCCCGACCGGCGTGGTCGAGTGGCGCAGTGAGATCACCAATCAGGACGGCGTGCTGGTCGCCACGTACGACATCCTCACGCTGGTCGAGCGTTCGCGCGACGGGTTCGACCCGCCCGCCGAGGACAGCAGCGTTCAGGCGTAAACCCAGCGCGTGACAGGGGCGGAGGGGGCGCGTGGCGTACCCTCCGCCCATGACTCTGATCACTGGACTGGATCATGTGCAGATCGAAGCCCCGGCGGGGTGCGAGGCACAGGCCCGCGCGTTCTTCGGGGTGTTCCTGGGCCTGCCGGAACTCGTGAAACCTGAGGCGTTGCGGCGCAATGGCGGCGTGTGGTTCGGCCTGCCGGACGGGCGGCAGCTGCACGTGGGCGTCGCGCCGGAGTTCGTGCCGCGCATGAAGGGCCACCCGGGCCTGCGCTGCGATGACCTCGCGGCTTTCACCGCGCACTGCGACCGGCACGGGATGCCCTACCGCGCCGATCAGGAGGCTGGGGTGGCACGCGTGTTCCTTCAGGACCCGTTCGGGAATCGGCTGGAGGTCGTGCAGGGCGCGCGTCCTGCCCGGATGGTCAAGGTTGGGTGAACCGCGTGGACGTGTCTGCCCCCGTTGGGCGGGTGGTACGGTGAGTCACCCGGACAGCCCACCCGCCTGATGTGAAGTCTTCTCCACGTCGGCGCGGGTGGCGCGGCGTTCGCGGCAACCGGCCGGTCCGGTCCTGAGCACCCCCTGGAGGCTTCATGAACTTCACTGAACTGCTGCATTCCTTCTTCGACGAGCCGGCCACCACGGAGCTGGGCCGCGTGGCGGGCCTGGATCCCGCTGCGGCCCGCCGCGTGCTGGAGACCGGTCTGCCTCTGCAGCTCGACGCGCTGGCCGCGCAGGCCGGCACGCCCGGCGGCGCGCACATCGCCGAGGCGATCGACAGCCTGCCGCGCTTCGAGAGCGTGCAGGGCGCCCTGAACGAACCGGACGGCGCGCAGAACCTCCAGCAGGCCGGTGAACTCCTAATGCCCGCGCTGCTGGGCGACCGGGCCGGGGACTTGACCCGGCAGGTCAGCGAGCGGACCGGGGTGGACGCGGGCGGCGCGGGCCGCCTGATGCAGATGAGCCTCCCGCTGCTGCTGAGCCTGCTGGGGCGGTCCGGCGTGACTGCCGGGAACGTCGGCCCGCTGCTGGGCGGCCTGCGCGGCACCCTGGCCGGTGGGCTGGGAGGCGCGTCGGCCGGTCTGAGCGGCCCCGCTTCTGGGCTGTCCGCCCCCGCGCCGTCCGTGCCGGGCCTGGACGTGACGCCCGCCCCGGTGGAGCACGGCACAGGTTCGGCTGGTCTGGATGCTGCCGGACTGGCAGCCCTGAGTGGCCCGGCCCTGCTGGACTGGCTGCGTGCGCAGTTCAGCGGGAAGACCGCCGACGCGCTGGGTGCCGCCGCCGGATTCACGGGCGGCGCGAGCGGCCGCGCGGCGCAGGCGACGCTGCCGGTCCTGCTGAGCGCGTTCGTGCAGCGTGCCAGGACGGATGCGGGTGCGCAGGATCTCCTGGCGCGCAGCGCGGCCAGCGCGGATCTGATCGGCGCGGACGGCACCCTGAACACCCGCGTGCTGACCGACCCGGCCGAGACGGCCCGCGTCGAGGGCCAGGGGCGCGGACTGCTGGGCAGCCTGTTCCCGAACCTGGACCCGGTCACGGGCCGCCTGGGGTCGGCGCTGGGCGGCAGCGGCGCGAGTGCCGGGCGCCTGCTGGCCCTGATGGCGCCCATGCTGCTGGGCCTGCTGGGCGCCCGCGCCCGCGCGGGTGGCCTGAACGCCGCGGCCTTCCGGGGCCTGCTGAGCGGCCTGGACGGCCACCTGACGGGCCTGCTGCCCGCCGGGCTGGGCAGCCTGGGGGCGCTGCTGGGCGCCGGGGCGCTGACCGGCGCGGCCGCCACGCCCGCCGCGTCAGCGCCGCCGCGCGCGGCCGCTCCGGTCGTCACGACGGCGCCGGTCTCACCGCCCCCACCGCCCGCGGCTGCGCCGGTCACGGCCGAGCGGCGCGGCGGCTTCCCATGGTGGATCATTCCGCTGCTGCTCCTGCTGGGCCTGGGGGGCTGCTGGCTGGTGAACCAGAACCGCGCGGCGCCGCCTGCCGCGACGGGTGAGGCGGCCGCGAGCATCGTGGTGACGAACCCCACGTCCGGCGCGGACCTCCCGGCCGAGCCGTTCACCATGAGCGGCACCGGCCCCGCGAACACTGAACTGACCATCTCGGATCAGGGGCAGGAGGTCGGGAAGGCCACCGTCGGCGCGGACGGCGCGTGGTCGGCGGAACTGCCCGCGCCCACGACGGGCGAGCACACGTACAGCGTGGACGGCGGCGGTGGCCGCAGCGAGCTGAAGGTGAACGTCACGGACGCCAGCGCGGGCACTGAGGGCACGGGCACCGACACCGGCAGCACTGATACCAGCACTGATACCGGCGGCACCGACACTGGCAGCACCGACACCGGCAGCACCGACGCGGGCGCCGCTGCGGGCACCTTCGCGATCAGCGCACCCGCCGCGGACGCCACGCTGCCCGCCGGGACGTTCACGCTGCGCGGCACCGGCACGGCCGGGCAGGAGGTCGAACTGTTCGAGGACGACACCAGCCTCGGTAAACTCACGATCGGGGAGGACGGCGCCTGGAGCTTCGACGTGCCCAGCCCCACCGCCGGGGCGCACACGTACACGGTGCGCGGCCCGGACGGCACGGACCTCGGGTCGGTCGCGGCGACCGTCAGCGCGCCCGCCGCGGACGCCAGCGCCGCCGACTGCACGGAGGCCTACACCCTGAGCATCACCGACGGGCAGACCGTGAACGAACCCTTCCGCTTCGGCGGGGTCGGTCAGGGTGAGGGGTACAGCGTGACCGTCAAGCGTGGAGAGCGCACCATCGGCACGAAGGACATTCCGCTGGACGCCACCTGCGGCTGGAGCTACCAGAGCAAGCCCGGCGCGGGCCAGATCACCTACGAGGTCCGCCCCCTGGGTGACGCGGCCGCCGCGCCCCTGAGCACCGTGAACCTCACCGTCGGGCAGTAAGGAACCGCCTTCAGGGCCTGCGCCTCCACCCGGAGGCCGCGGGCCTTTCGCTGCTGCCAAGGAAACACCCCCGCGCGGGGCGGGGGTGTTGTCCGTGCAGGCGGGGTTTAGACCGCGAGTACCTGACGGCCGTTGTAGTAGCCGCAGCTGGGGCAGATGTGGTGGCTGAGCTTCTTCGCGTGGCACTGGGGGCACTCGGTCAGGTTGGGCGCGACGAGGGCGTGGTGGCTGCGGCGCATGTCGCGCTTGCTCTTGCTGGTCTTCTTCTTGGGAACGGGGTGTTTGGCCATGTCTGTTCTCCTGGGCCACACGGCGTTTCCCGCCGGGGCGCGATTCTCGCCGGGGGGACCCAGTCGAGACAACAGGGGGGAGTATACCACAGCCTCGTCGATCCGGGACAGTGAGCCGCGCCTCGCTGTTCATGAAGCTGCGTGTTCCGCTCCGGGCCGGGCGCGACCCCGCCCGCCGGAGTCCATCTGGGGTGCGTGAAGCCGTGCCGCCAGGAGGCGTTTTACAGTGGGAGGCGTGCATGAACTCGAGTGGGCGCCCATCACGCTGGAGACCGGCCTGCGCGTCCTGGACCTGATCGGCGTGCTGGCCTTCGCGATGTCCGGCGCGCTGCTGGGCGTGCGCAAACGCTTCGATCTGTTCGGGGTGCTGGTGCTGGGCTGCGTGACCGCCGTGGGCGGCGGCGCGATCCGCGACACGCTGACCGGGCAGACCCCGCCGCTGTTCCTGCGGGACGAGACGTACCTGTACGCCGCGCTGCTGGGCTCCGGGCTGGCGTTCGCGTTCGGGACGCGCCTGGCCCGCTTCGAGCGGACCCTGAGCATCTTCGACACGGCGGGCCTGGGCCTGTTCGCGGCGTCCGGCGCGATCGGCGCGCTGAACTTCGGGCTGGGCCCGCTGGGCGTGGTGTTCGCCGGGATGCTGTCCGGCGTGGGCGGCGGCGTGATCCGCGACCTGATCGCCAACGAGGTGCCGGAGATCATGTACCGCAGCGAGCAGCTGTACGCCACCGCCGCCGCCGCCGGGGCGCTGACCGTGTGGTTGCTGTACCCGCACGTCACGCCGTTCCAGGCTCAGTTCAGCGGCGCGGTGGTCGTCTGGGCGCTGCGCTGGCTCTCACGGCGCGGTTGGGTGCGCCTCCCGGTCCGCCGCCTCCCCGAGGACACCCCGCAGGGTTGAGCCGGGGAACGGTCAGCGATCCCACCCCCGCGCGGGCCGCGCGACTGGTACAACGGCAGGCATGATCCATGACGCCCGCGTGCAGCTCCTGCGGCCCGGCACGCCCCGCCGGGAGGGATTCGTGCTGCTGTGGGTGCAGGCCAGCGTCCGCACCCGCGACAACCACGCCCTGGAATACGCCGTGCGCGAGGCCAACCGCCTGAACCTGCCCCTTGTGGCCACATTCGGCCTGACGCCCGGTTACCCCGAGGCAAACGCCCGCCACTACGCCTACCTGCTGGAGGGCCTGCGGGACCTGCGCGCCAACCTCGCCGCGCGGGACGTGCCGCTGCGCGTGACCCTGGGCAGCCCGCCCGAGGTGGCCCTGAATGCGGCGGGGGAGGGCGCGGCCCTGGTCGTGACGGACGTCGGGTACACCCGCCTGCAACGCGAGTGGCGCGAGTGGCTGGCCGACCGGCTCGACGTGCCGCTCGTGCAGGTGGAATCCGAGGCGGTCATTCCCGTGGGTGTGGTCAGCGGCAAGCAGGAGTACGCGGCGCGCACCATCCGCCCCAAGATCCACCGGCTGTGGCACGACTACCTCGTCCCGCTGGACACCCACGACCTGAAAAAGCGTGAGCGCGACTGGGACGACGGCGTGGACGTCACCGACCCCACCCGCCTCCTGAAGACCCTCCCCATCGACCACAGCGTCCCCCCCGGCGACGAGGAAGGCGGCGAGACCGCCGCCCACGACCTCCTGGAAGACTTCATCACCCGCAAACTCGACGGGTACGCCACCCGGCGCAACGACCCCACCGTGGACGGCAGCAGCCGCCTCAGCGCGCACCTGCACTACGGGCACCTCTCCCCGCTGACCGCCGCGCTCGCCGCGCGCGAACACCCCGGCCCCGACACCGACGCCTTCCTGGAAGAACTCATCGTGCGGCGCGAACTCAGCTTCAACTACACCACGTACAACCCCCACTACGACCGCTACGCGGGCCTCCCCACCTGGGCGCGCGCCACGCTGGAAGAACACGCCGGGGACCGCCGCGAACACACCTACACCCGCGCCCAACTGGACGCCGCGCAGACGCACGACCCGTACTGGAACGCCGCACAGCGCCAGATGACCCGCACCGGCCGCATGCACAACTACATGCGCATGTACTGGGGCAAGAAAGTCCTCGAATGGACCCCCACCCCCCAGCAGGCCTTCGACACGCTGCTGTGGCTGAACAACCGCCACGAACAGGACGGCCGCGACCCGAACTCCTGGGTGGGCGTCGGCTGGGTGTTCGGCCTGCACGACCGCCCCTGGACCCGCCGCCCCATCTTCGGCACGGTGCGTTACATGAACGCCGGCGGCCTGAAACGCAAATTCGACATCGAAAAATACGCCCGGCAGTGGGCGGAATAACCCCCGCTCGGCCTCTCAGGCGAGAGGGTCAACCTCCCCCGTTCCGCAGAGGCACAGGTGACAGAGAGGACAGTGGGGGCAGGAAGTCCAGCCGATTCCCCTGGGCGTCCGGAAGATAGAGCGCACCATCGTTCCATGGCTCTGCCCTCCGGACCACGCGTAGCCCATCCAGGCGGCAGCCCCGGCGCTGATCGGGAAGATCACAGGTCACCTGCCGCAGCTGCCCATCAAGGGACCTCATCTGGCCTGTCTGGAGCGCTGCCGCCTCAAAGAGATTGGCTCGCACCAGGGCCTCCAGTTCCCCGGCGGTGGGAACCCGCCCCGTCCAGCGGGTGAGCGCCGCCAGCAGGTTATGGTCTCCGGTCACCCCGGGGTAGATCAGGACGACCGGCCCTTTGACGTCACGCACCACGCGCTGCGCGGCCTTACAGAAGACATCCTCGCGGCCACGTGCACACAGGTCAATCCACCCGCGCGTAGACGAAGGCGCGTGGAGATCCAGCCCTGCCTGCCAGACGTAACCACCGATCAACAGCAGCGGCAGGCTGACGATGGTGCCCAGCGTGAGAACAGCAGGGGGCAGGTGCATGGTCTGACCCTACCGCGCCCCACAGACCGTTCCGTGAGGGTTTAGAGGCCAGCGTGAGGAGTCTCCTGCTGCGTGCACCACACTGAGGTGGAGTTCTGAGCATGTGCAGCCGCTAGAGTCCGCTCATGACCGACGCTGCCTCTCTTCCCGCGCTGCACGTGACGAGTGGTGGCACGCGCGTGTACACGTTGCCGGTGCGGGCCTTTCCGAACTTCCGCGCGAACGTGTACCTGCTCGTGCGTGGTGACGCGCATGCCCCGGCGTACGCGGCGCTGGTGGATACGGGCGGGGCTGGCCCGGACAGCCTGGGTGACCTGCGGGCGGGTCTCGCGGCGGTGCGGGTCGGGTACGGCGAGGCGGTGACTGTGGAGAACCTGAGCCGGATCGTGATCACGCATCCGCACCCGGACCACCTGGGCGGCCTGAGTGCCCTGCGGGAGCACACGGACGCGCCCGTGGCGGCGTTCCACTCGGCGGTGCCGTTCATCGAGCAGCCCGGTTGGGTCCGCACGGCGTGGCTGACCCTGCCCGATGCGCAGGCCGTGTGGCTGGGCCTGCCGCCCGGGGGTGAACTGGACGGCCGGATCCGCCGACGGGGTGCGAACCTCAGCGTGCCGCGTGCCCTCCCGGTCGCCACGCTCCTGCGCGACGGGGACGTGCTGGACGACCTGCTGCTCGTGATCCACACGCCGGGGCACGAGGGGAACCAGATCTGCCTGCGCGTGGACGACGTGCTCCTGAGTGCCGATCACCTGTTGCCGCTGAACTCCCCGCCGCTGATGCCCGCGCGGTTCCTGCCCGGCAGCGGCGTCGCGGCGTTCCTGCACTCACTGGACCGCGTGGAGGCGCTGGACGGCGTGACCCTCGCGCTGGGCGGGCACGACGGCCCCATGCATGACCCCCGCGCCCGCATCCACGCCCTGCGGACCCGCACGCACGAGAAACTGGACGGACTGCTGGCCGCCTGCACGCACCCCATGACCGTCCACGACCTGCTGCTGGCGCTGCACCCGCGCCTGCGGCCCATTCAGGCGGTGCTGCTGCTCGACCAGACCGCCGCCCTCGCGGAGCATCTGGTTGGAACAGGCGCGCTGCACGAAAGCACGCGCGAGGACGGCGCGGCGCTGTTCACCCGCGCGTGACCCCGCCCCCCGACCTGCTGCTGGACTGAGGCCTGCGCGACCCGCAGCCGCTGGGGGGCCGCCTGAACCGCCACTGGCAGGTGCGCGCTGGAACGGAGGTCGCCGCGCTGCGCCGCTGGCACGACCCACACGCGGTTCCGTACGAACTGGACCTGCTGACCCGCCTGACCGGCGGCGGACTGGACCTCCCCTGGCGGCTGCGCGGTCCCGCTGAACGGGAGGGGGCAGTGTGGACGCTGCACGACTGGGTGCCCGGTGACTCCGCCCCCCGCGAGGACGCCCGTGCGCGGGGCCGCTGGCTGGCAGACCTGCACGGGCGATGGGCGGCAGTGCTCCTGCCGGAGGATCGCCCCGGTTTCCCCGACGGGCTGGCGGTGCTGCACGACCCGTCCAGTGACGCGCTGCTGGACGCTCACGAGGCCGCGCGGCCGGGCTGGGTGGGTCTGCTGCGGGCGCACCTGCATGCCGCCCGCGCCGCCACCGCGCACGTCCGAGCACGGCCCCGGAGGCTGATCCACGGGGATTTCACGCCCTGGAACCTGCGCGTGCAGAACGGGCAGTGGACGGGCCTGCTCGACCTGGAATTCACGCGACCCGCCGATCCGCTGGCGGACTTCGCGCTGGTATGGCGCGGCGCGCACGACGACGTCATCCACGGGTACGCCGACGTGCGCCCCCTGAGTGTTGAGGACCGGGCGCTGATCCCGGCACTGTGGTGGGCGCACCTGCTGACTGGCGCGCTGCACGATCTGCGCGCCGGGACGCGGGATGACGGCTGGACGGCGCGGATGCTCGCGCGGCGCTCCCCGCTGATGGGGGCGCTCGGGGCGGCGCTGCCGGGCGTGCGGTACTCTGGAGCGTTATGACCCCGGAGCGTTACGCCAAGATCCTGCGCGTGCTGAGTAAGCGGCAGCCCACCCTGACCGTCCTGATGGACGAGGTGAACAAACCCCACAACCTCTCCGCGATCGTGCGGACCTGCGACGCCGTGGGCGTGCTGCAGGCGCACGCGGTGCCGCCGCGCGGTGGGCGACTCGTGGATTTCGACGGGCACACCTTCGAGGCCACCAGTGGCAGCGCGCACAAGTGGGTGCCGGTGCAGAAACACGCGGATGCCGTGGGGGCCGTGCGGGACCTGCAGGCGCAGGGCTTCCAGGTGCTCGCCACGCACCTCTCGCAGCGCAGCGTGGACTACCGCGAGATGGACTACACCCGCCCCACCTGCGTGCTGCTGGGCGCCGAGAAGTGGGGCGTGGGCGACGAGGCTGCCGAGGCCGCCGACCACAACATCATCATCCCGATGTTCGGCATGGTGCAGAGCCTGAACGTGTCCGTCGCTGCCGCGACCATCCTGTTCGAGGCGCAGCGCCAGCGGCTCGCCGCCGGAATGTACGACGCCCCGCAGCTGGGTGACGAGGACCTGCGCCGCTGGGCGTTCGAGTGGGCGTACCCCGACCTCGCCCCTGGCTACCGCGAGCGGGGCGAAAGCTACCCCGCGCTGGACGAGCACGGGCAGATCCTCGCCTGACCGGCCCCCGCTGCACCCGTCCGGGTGTCCCCCGGCGCGTGCTCACCTTGCGTGCAAAACGTTCACCGCTCAGCAGGGACAGAGGCGGGCCGCACCCGCTAGACTGACCTGCACACCGCGCCTCTTGAGCCGCCCCCGAGGCGGCTGTGGGGCCAGAGGAACGCCACACATGACCAACACCATTCCACAGGCGGCCCGCGCCGCCACCGGAGCCCGCTGATGTTCGGCCTGGAAATGCCGCCCCTGACGCCCGAATTCTGGGCGATTCTGGGTACCCTGATCCTCCTCGAAGGCCTGCTCTCGGCCGACAACGCCCTGGTGCTGGCCGTGATGGTCCGCCACCTCAAGGGTGACCTGCAACGCAAGGCGCTCGCCTACGGCATCGGCGGGGCGGTCGTCCTGCGCATCCTGGGCGTGCTGCTCGCCAGCTACATCCTCGAATACTGGTGGCTGCGTGCCTTCGGCGCGGCGTACCTCGCGTACCTGGCCATCTCGCACTTCCTGAAACACCGCAGCACCGAGGACGAGGCCGACGAGAAGAGCAAGGGCCGGGGCTTCTGGGCGACCGTCGTGCTGCTGAACCTCACCGACCTCGCGTTCAGCGTCGACTCGATCCTCGCGGGCGTCGCGCTGATCCCCCGCGGGATGCCGCGCGAGCAGGGCCTGACCATCGTCGTGATCGGCGGCATCATCGGCCTGATCCTCATGCGGATCGCGGCAACCGTGTTCCTGAAACTGCTGAACAAGTACCCCGCGTTCGACCACGTCGCCTACGCCCTGGTCGGCTGGATCGCCGTGAAACTCGGCCTGGAGACCCTGGAAGCCGCGCACGAGATCTTCCCCGCCGTGCCCTACTGGCACATGCCCACCCCGATCTTCTGGGGTGTCATGGCCGCCATCGGCATCATCGGCTCGTTCCTCGCCACCCGCACACCCGCCATGAGCGACGAGGCCGCCGAGGCGAAAGCCGAAGCCGTCGTCCACGAGATCGACGAGACGGTCGCCGACGCCAGCGACGGCCGCATCGACGGCCGCTGAACCCGAACGCCCTGCGCGGGCCGCTCCCCTCATCGGGACGCGGCCCGCGCCTTTCTGATCCCACCGGGGCGAGGTTGCACCCGGTTCAAGCCCGGCGGTGCCCGCCGCACTGCGCGCTGCCCAGCACGCCCAATCCAGCCTCAATCACAGGCCGTCACTGCCCGCACCTGCCCATATGCCCTGACGTGCCGCAGTTCGTGTCCAGCGTACACTGAACCCCATGAGCGACCTTCTGGACACCATCCGCGACCTGGCCAAACCGACCGACAGCAAGATCCTGATGGTCGTCCTCGACGGCGTGGGCGGCCTGCCCCTCGACACCAACGGCGACACCGAACTCGCCGCTGCGAAGACCCCCAACCTCGACGCGCTGGCCGCGCAGAGCCAGCTCGGGCAGATCGAACTCGTCGGGGCGGGCATCACCCCCGGCAGCGGCCCCGGCCACCTCAGCCTCTTCGGGTACGACCCCCTGAAGTACGTCGTGGGTCGCGGCGCCCTCAGTGCTGTGGGGATTGGCGTGAAACTCGGCGCCGGTGACGTCGCCGTGCGCGGCAACTTCGCCACCCTCGGCGAAGGCCGCGTCGTGCAGGACCGCCGCGCGGGCCGCCCCAGCGACGAGAAGAACGCCGAGATCGTGGGCAAACTCAAGGCCGCCATCCCCGACGTCGACGGCACCCCCGTCGAGATCTACACCGAGTCGGAGCACCGCTTCGTGGTCGTCTTCCGCGCGAACGGCGGCAGCCCCCTCGGCGCGAACCTCAGCGACGTGGACCCCCAGGCGACCGGCGTGCCCCCCATGACCGCCCAGGCCCACGACGACGCCAGCCAGAAAACCGCCGACCTCGTCAACGCCTTCGTGCAACGCGCCGAAACCGCCCTGAAGGACGAAACGCAGGTCAACGGCGTCCTCTTCCGCGGGTACAGCGACGTCCCCCACTTCCCCAGCTTCGACGATGCCTATCAGCTCAGGGCCGCCTGCATCGCCAGCTACCCCATGTACAAGGGCCTCGCCAGCCTCGTCGGCATGGACGTCCTCACCGTTCAGGGGGAAGAAGACGCCCTCGACGGCAAGGTCCAGGCCCTCAAGGACAACTGGAGCAAGTACGACTTCTTCTACTTCCACGTCAAGAAAACCGACAGCACCGGCGAGGACGGCGACTTCAAAGCCAAAGTCAAGAAGATCGAACTCTTCGACGCCCTGCTGCCCCAGCTCCTGGCGCTGAACCCCGACGTCATCGCCATCGTCGGCGACCACAGCACCCCCAGCAAACTCGCCACGCACTCCTGGCACCCCGTGCCGCTCCTCATCCGCAGCGACTACGGCCGCCGCGACCTCGCCCAGCGCTACACCGAGGATGAAGCCCTGAAAGGCAGCCTCGGCCTGCGCAAAGGCACCGACCTCATGCCGCTCCTCATGGCCAACGCCCTGAAACTCAACAAGTACGGCGCGTAACCAGAACCTTCCCCACGCGGCCCCCTCGCCCACCCGGCGCGGGGCCGTTTCCACAATCCCGGCTCAACCCCCCGTTCAGCCCAGGGTCAGATTCACACGGCAAGGTGAACACATTACGTTCCCACGCGGAACACGGAGGACCACCATGCACAAAACCATCCTGACCACCGCCCTCGCGGTCACCCTCGGCGCCGCCACCCTCTCCAGCAGCGCCGGCGCCCAGACGCTCAGCGTCAACATCAGCGCCAGCCTCCAGTACCCCAGCGTCATCCAGACCACCGCCAACCTCCTGAACCTCCTCAGCCAAGGCGTCAAGGTCACCCTCCTCACCCCCACCAACCAACCCGCCGCCACCGTCAGCAGCGGCGGCGGCATCGTCGTCAACCCCGCCTACCCCACCACCCGCCTCACCCAGGTGCAAGTCATGACCCAGGTCCCCGGCACCACCACCTACGCCAAAGAGATCTACCCCCTCGCGCAACCCATCACCACCGCCCAACCCCTCAGCGCACAGAGCATCGTCGTCAAAGCCAAAGACGGCACCCGCCAACCCCTCATGAACGTCATGGCCCGCCAGGCCGCCTGGGCCAAAGCGCCCGGCCTGCAGAAAAAACCTGGCGGCATGCCCCCCGGCCAGTACAAGAAAACACAGGGCAACAAGTAACCCCACCAACCCAGACCCCTCCCACGCGGAGGGGTTTCTCCTATCCTGACCCATGCCGCCCCGGCCCCTCCTGATCCTCGACCTGGACGAAACCCTCTGGCACGGCACCCCCGACCCCACCCACACCACCGCTTTCCTCTGGCACCGCGACCGCTGCTCCTGGCACCGCGACGAACACGGCGACCTCCAACCCCGCAAACCCGCCCGGAAACTCCGCGCCACCTGGATACGATCCCGCTACCCCCGCGAACGCATCCTCGCCATCGACGACCGACCACAAAACTGGGCATCCGGCTACGGCCACCTCGTCCGCGTCACCCCCTGGACCGGCGACCCCACCGACGACGAACTCCCCCGCCTCGCCCGGTACCTGCTGAGCATCGCGGACACGCCGGATCTTCGGCGGGTGGAGAAGCGGGGATGGCGGGGGCGGGTTCTGGACTGATTGTTTGATTGGTTGCGCCTGCGGCGGGCCTCCCCACCCCCCAGCCCCCTACCCCAGAGGGGCAGGGGGAGCTTACGTTGCACTGGGCAAGAGTTTTGACTCGTGCGGCGTGTTTGTGTTGGGCGGTGGGGTGTCCGGCTTCGACGCCATCCTGCCGCCCCCCGCAAGGCCCGCGCGCTGCGCGCACGACGGCCGGCGGCAGTCTGCGGTCAGGTGATCGGTGGGACGCTTCGCGCCGCTGATCGACTTTCAAAAGACCGCTTTGGCAGAAGCCCAAAAAGTAGAACCTTCCGGCACGCACCACGTCGACTTGCCCCGCAACCGTCGTGGCAGACGAGCCCGTCGTGCGCGCAGCGCGCGGGGCGCCCGCAGCGAATTCGGAGGTCTGCAGCCCCATACGTGGCCGAACCCGCCAGTCACCCACCGACCACCTCAGAGAAAGACCTGCCGAGCGCAGCGACCGCTCCCCCTGCCCCCCTGGGGTAGGGGGCTGGGGGGTGGGGAGGCCCGCCGCAGGCGCCCACCTTCGACTCCGCAGGAAACCCGCCTTCCAACTCAGGTCAAACCAGCCGCTCACTCCCCCGGCTCGTGAACTCCGCCCACGCCCGCGCGAGCCGGTTGACTGCTTCGGGGATGTGGTCGGGGTGCAGGGTGAAGGGGATGCGCAGGTACTGGTCGGGGAGAGGGGTGACGCCCATGCTGGCGCCGGGGTAGAGGCGCAGGCCGTGGCGGGCGGCGTGGTGGGTGTAGGCGCTGGCGGTGGGGCCAGGGAGGGTGATCCAGAGGAATTGTCCGCCGGGTGGGGTGGTGAACGTCCAGTCGGGGAGGTGGGTGCGCAGGAGGTGGGCGAGGTGGTCGCGGGCGGGGGTGATGGCGGCGCGGCGTTCGCTGATGAGGGTGGGGAGGTCGGTGAGGAGGTGGAGGGCGAGGTGCTGGGCGGGTTGGCTGCTGCCGAAGTCGGTGAGGGTCTTGGCCTGTTTGAGGGTGGGGGCGAGGGTGGGGGGGAGGCGGAGCCAGCCGATGCGCAGGCCCGCCCAGTAGAGCTTGCTGAGGGAGCCGACGTTGAGGATGGGGGCGCGTGGGGCGAGGGTGCTGAGGCGGGGGGGTGGGGGGGTGTCGGTGAAGGGGAGGTCGAGGAGGGTGTCGTCTTCGAGGGTGGGGAGGTGGGTGTCGTGGAGGTGCGCGGCGAGGTGCTGGCGGGCGGGGTGGGTGATGGTGGTGCCGGTGGGGTTGTGGTGGGTGGGGGTGAGGAACGCGAGGCGGGGGTGGTGGGTGCGGGTCTGGTGCGCGAAGTGGTGGGGGTCGAGGTGCTGGGCGGTGACGGGGGTGCCGGTGAGGTGGGCGCCGGCGGCGCGCATGACGTCGATCGCGCCGAAGTAGGTGGGGGTCTCGAGGAGGGCGGTGTCGCCGCGCCTGAGGAGGGTGTGGGCGGTGAGGGCGATGGCCTGCTGGGCGCCGCTGGTGATGAGGATCTGTTCGGGGGTGGTGGGGAGTCCGGCGTGGGTGTAGTGCTGGGCGATGAGGTCGCGCAGGTCGGGGAGGCCGTGGGGGTGGTAGGGGCTGTCGTAGTGGGCGTGCTGCGCGGCGTCGCGCAGGCGGGCGCGCTGGGCGTCGGTGAGGAGGGGCACGGCGATGGTGAGGTCGATCTCGCTGGGGTGGGCCGCGCCGACGGGGGTGCGCAGGGTGAGGAGGGGCTGGGCGCGGGGGGCGGTGGGGGCGACGTGCGTGCCGCGTCCGACGTGCCGGGTGAGGTAGCCGCTGGCGGTGAGGTCGTCGAGGGCGGTGACGGCGGTGGCGCGGCTGACGCCGAGCAGCGCGGCGAGGGTGCGTTCGGCGGGGAGGCGCTGTCCGGGACTGAGTTCCCCGCGGTCGATGGCGTGCTGGAGGTGGGTGTGCAGGCGGGCGTGGAGGGGGCCGGGGTGGTCGCGCCAGCCGCGCAGCAGGGCGGCCCAGTGGGGCGCGTCGGTGGGGCTGTGCGGCGTGGGCATGCGCTTCAGCGTACAGGCCAATCTGTCTGGATGAGCAGGCCAATGCACGGGCCATTGCCCCTGCCCGGAGGGGGCCATTCGGGTGCACACTCGGGAGCATGACCACGCTCCCTGCCGCCAGTCCTGCGCCCTCGTTCTGGCGGGATTCGCACCCCAGCGCGGTGCTGGCCGGGCTGATCACCATGCTGATCGGCTGGGCGGGCCCGAACGTCCTGATCTACTCGGTGGCGCAGGCCGCGCACCTCAGCGACGGTCAGGCGATGTCGTGGCTGTGGGCGCACGCGCTGCTGGCGGGCCTGACCGGCATCATCCTGAGCCTGCGCACCCGCATCCCCATCCTGGTCACCTGGAGTACGCCGGGCATCGCGCTGCTCGTGACGGCCCTGCCGGGCATCCCCTTCCCGGAGGCAGTGGGGGCGTTCCTCACGTCGGGCCTGCTGGTGCTGGGCCTGGGGCTGTTCCCGCCGCTCACGCGGGCGCTCCAGAGCATCCCCGCGCCGCTGGCGGCCGCGCTGAACGCCGCGATTCTCCTGCCGTTCGGCTTCCGGGCACTTCAGGCATTCGGGACCGCCCCCACGCTGGTGGGCGTGATGATCGCCGCGTACTTCGCGCTGCGGCTCGTCGCGCCGCGCTGGGCGGTGGCGGGCGTGCTGCTGACCGGCGTGGTCGCCAGTGGCGTCCTGAACCTGTGGCATCCGCAGCCCATCGCGCTGGCCCTCACCCGCCCGGAGTTCGTGCTCCCGCAGTTCAGCCTGCATGCCACCCTGAACCTCGCGCTGCCGCTGACGCTCCTGGCGTTCACCGGGCAGTTCGTGCCCGGCTTCGGCGTCCTCAAGACCAGCGGCTACGAACCCGCGCCCGGCCCGATCCTGCGCGCCTGCGGCATCGCCAGCAGCGCCGCCGCGTTCGCCGGGTGCCACAACCTCACCCTGGGGGCGCTGCTGGCGAACATCGTCACCGGCCCCGAAGCGCACCCCGACGCGCGCAAACGCTACACCGCCGCCGTCTGGGCGGGCGTGTTCAACATGATCGTGGCGCTGTTCGCGGGCACCGTCCTGCACCTCCTCGGCATCCTCCCCACCCAGGCCATCGCCGCACTCGCCGGACTGGCCCTGCTGGCCGCCATGGGCAGCAGCCTCCAGGCCGCCTTCCAGGGCGCAGCGGCAGGCAGCCTCGCCGCGCCCGTCGTCCTGCTCGTCGCCCTCAGCGGCATCACCCCGCTCGGAATCGGCGCGCCCTTCTGGGGCATCCTCGCCGGGTTGATCGTGTACGCCATCGAGCGGCGGCCGCTCAGACCGGCGGCCCGCTGACGGCCCTGGCCTTGACCTGCGCGGCGATGAGGCGTGCGCAGGCCAGCGCGCCTGCGAGGCCGCGCCACCCAGGAACACCTCGTCCACGATCACGGGTGCGCCCGCCCGGGCGACCTGCGCCACCCCAGACTTCACGCGGTGGCCACGCGCCGGAACACCTCCCCAGTGGCGACGGTGCCGTCCGCCGCGAACGTGATCCTGTCCCCGGATTCCCGCAGGGACGCGGGCAGCGCCGCGACCAGCGTGTCGGTGCCCAGCGTGAGCCACACGCCGGGCAGCAGCGCCTGAAGGTGGCGGGCTATGCTGGACTTCCCGGCGCTGGACCCGCCACTCAGGACGATCACCTGAACGCTCATGACCCCACCCTACCCGTCCCCTGACAGCCGACTACAGCGGCGGCGCGCCGCGTGGCAGGCCCTCTCGGCGCTGTTCCTGGACACCGAGGTCGACCCGGCGGACGTGGCGGTGCAGCTGCGCGCCACGGGCTTCAGCCTGCCGGAACTGCGGCAGATCCTCCGCGCCGAGGTGGCGCCAGTGCTGGGCGGCAATCTGCTGAGTGTGGCGGGCGTGTGGGACGCCTTCGACCTGTCCGGCCTGGAGGACCGCTTCCGGGCGGGCCGGGCGCGGCCCACGCTGACCGGCGCGCTGGCCCTGCGGGTGATCCGCGCCGACTGGCAGGCGGTGGAGGCTCGGTTCAGGGCAGAACAACCACAGGGGAGTTGACAGATGGCGAAACGCCTGTCATACTTGCATTTCTGACCTGACGAGGTCGTGCCGTGCCTATCCCGCTGGTTCTCACGAGCGAACGTCCACTTCGGACTCTGCGCGAGTTTTCGCGCCCCGGCACTGGAAAGGCATCACTGCACTTGAGGGAGGCGTCCACCTCTGGGATTGACAAAAAACGGACGCGCGAGCAGGACACGCTGGTCAACCCAGTCCGTCTGCACCATCAGAGCAGCCCCTCAGCGGGCTGCTTTCTCTTTGGGCGTGCAGCCACGTCAGGATGCCGGGCAGCACGTCCTCCCGGGTGGTGTCCACCGTCAGGCAGGGGGCGTCGCCCAGGTCGAGTGGCGTCCAGCAGCAGTGGGCGGGCAGGGTCGCGTACTCCATCGCAAGGTCGATCCCGGGTCGGCGCCCCGACGCCACCCGCGCGTCGTGCCGTGCCTGGAGGACGTCCAGGGGCGCGTGGCAGAACACCTGCGCGACCCTCGCCCCGTGCGCCTGGGCCAGCTTCAGGATGTGCGCCTCGCTGACCCCATGGTAGAAGTGCGATTCCAGCAGGGTGTCCACGCCAGCGGCAAGGGTGACGCCCGCGACGTGCCACATCACGTCGAAGCTCAGGGGGCCGGAGACGTCCCGCGTCAGTTCCGGGATGCGGGCCAGGAGGAGGGCCTTGTACTCGTCCTTCGTCACGAACGGCAGGTTCAGGGTGCGGGCCAGCCGCGCACCCAGCGTGGATTTTCCGGAGGCGGGCAGGCCCGACACGATCAGCAGAAGAGGCATGCGGGCCACGCTACCGCCCGCGCTGGGCCGCCGCGTCACACCTTGTGGGGATTTACAGCGGTGTCCAGTTCCATTGAAGGGCCAGCACCACGCCCTTCAATTCCACTTCCAACCGCTGGTGTGACGGCATCTCGCTCCGCTCGGTTCAGATGTGCTGAGACGACCCATCAGCACACCTGAACACCGCTGTCAGCGCCAGCCCAGGCCCGGTGCGACGTGCGTGAGGATACTCTCGATCAGGTGCGCGTTGTAGTCCACGCCCAGCTGATTCGGGACGGTCAGCAGGAGGGTGTCGGCTTCCGCGATGGCCTCGTCCTGCCGCAGCTGCTCGATCAGGCGGTCCGGTTCGTCGGCGTAACTGCGGCCGAACACCGCGCGGTACTGGTCGATCACCCCGAACTGATCCTGCCCACCCTGCCGTCCGAAGTACACGCGGTCCTGGTCATTCACCAGCGCGAAGATGCTGCGGCTGACCGACACGCGCCCCTCACGAGCGTGCCCGGCGTCCTTCCACGCAGCGCGGTACGCGCGGATCTGCTCGGCCTGCTGCACGTGGAAGGGTTTGCCGTTCTCGTCCACCTTCAAGGTAGAACTCTGGAGATTCATGCCCATCTTCGCAGCCCATTCGGCCGTGGCGTTCGATGCGGCGCCCCACCAGATGCGGTCGCGCAGGCCCGCCGAGTACGGCTCCAGCCGCAGCAGACCCGGCGGGTTCGGGAACATCGGGCGGGGGTTGGGTTGCGCGAAGCCTTTGCCCTCGATCACGTCGAGGAACACCTCGGCGTGCCGCCGCGCCATGTCCGCTTCCGTCTCGCCGGGGGCGGGCGCGTACCCGAAGTGCCGCCACCCGTCGATCACCTGCTCCGGCGAGCCCCGGCTGATGCCCAGCTGCAAGCGCCCACCGGAGATCAGGTCGGCGGAACCGGCGTCCTCGGCCATGTACAGCGGGTTCTCGTAGCGCATGTCGATCACGCCCGTGCCCAGCTCGATGCGGTTGGTCTTCGCGCCCATCGCGGCCAACAGTGGGAACGGCGAGCCCAGCTGCTGCGCGAAGTGATGCACGCGCACGTACGCGCCG
Organism: Deinococcus soli (ex Cha et al. 2016); assembly: GCF_001007995.1. Taxonomy (NCBI): domain Bacteria; kingdom Thermotogati; phylum Deinococcota; class Deinococci; order Deinococcales; family Deinococcaceae; genus Deinococcus; species Deinococcus soli (ex Cha et al. 2016). The sequence continues at coordinate 2,064,504 of NZ_CP011389.1, forward strand.
TCCGCGCCCAGTTCCTCGGCGGCGACGGCCAGTTCGATGGTCTGGTGCAGCACGTCCGCCGCCGAGCGCGTGCCGGACTGCGGGGACGGATTCCAGTGCCCGAACGAGAGAAACCCGATCTTCTTCATACCTACAGGCTAGCGCGATTAGTTGAAAAAGTAAATCGGTTTGATTAGTAAATCTGAATATGCGTCACGATGTGGATACCAGCATCCAGCCCGGCAGCTACCCTGAGCACGTGGCCCGCAAACCCCGTTCCAGACTCGTTGACCGCAGCGAGTACTACGAGATCACCGGGCGCCTGCAACACTACGCCTGTTTCCACTGCCGCAAGGCCTTCACACACGGTTTCCCCCGCTCTGGGGAAGCGACCCTCTGCCCGCAGTGCCGTCAGCCCATGACCAACATGGGCACCGACTTCAAGGCCCCCGCCCAGCGCGAGCACCGGCAGTGGCAGAAAGTCCAGCAGCTCGCCCAGGCAGGCGTCCGGTTCTTCCCCGTCGGCAGCACGGGCATGCCCGGTGACCGTCCCGCCACCCTGGCGGAAGTCCCTGCCTTCCTTAGGCGCATTCACCCGCCCAGCGCCGGGCAGAGGGACCTGGAACGTCCATCCAGCACGACCTCCCCGGCACCCCGAGAGGGGAGAGTGATCACGCAGGGGCAGGCGCCACATCAGCAGTTCTGGTTCCTGGGACGCCTTCTCACGCCCGGTATGATGCTGGAAGTCTGGCATCAGGGCGCCTGGTGCAGGGGCACACTGGCACGGAGGCAGGGCAACATCATCAGGACAGCGCTGGGGCCAGTGCCACTGACACCCACCACGCGTCTGCGCTGGCCGACAATGTAGAAGAAAGCCGGAGCATCACGCCCCGGCTTCCCCCGTTCAGCTTCCGGCCATCAGCCGTCAGCCGTCTGCGTTTCTGGTGGCCTCAGACTCGGGGGCGGCCCCTCGTCTTTCTTGACCAGTCAGCGCAGGGGTTACTGCGCTTAGAAGTCCATGCCGCCCATGTCAGGGCCGCCGGCGGGCGCGGCGGGCGCGGCCTTCTCGGGCTTGTCGCTGACGATGGCTTCGGTGGTGAGGATCAGCGCGCCGATGCTGGCGGCGTTCTGCAGCGCGGTGCGGGTGACCTTGGCGGGGTCGACGATGCCGGCGGCGACCATGTCTTCGACGTACTCGCCGGTGGCGGCGTTGAAGCCGAAGCGGGGCTTGTCGCTGTTGATGACGGCGTTCACGATGACGCTGCCTTCTTCACCGGCGTTCGCGGCGATCTGACGGGCGGGCTCTTCGAGCGCGCGGATCAGGATGCGGGCACCGGTGGCTTCGTCGCCGACGAGGCTCTCGGCGGCCTTACGCACGGCGGGGATGACGCGCAGCAGGGTGGTGCCGCCGCCCGCGACGATGCCTTCTTCCACGGCGCTGCGCGCGGTGCTCAGGGCGTCCTCGTAGCGGTGCTTCTTCTCTTTCAGTTCGGTTTCGGTGGCGGCACCGACGCGGATGACGGCGACGCCGCCGGCCAGCTTGGCGAGGCGCTCCTGGAGTTTCTCGCGGGCGTAGTCGCTGTCGGTGGTGTCGAGTTCGCCCTTGATGGCGTTGACGCGGGCGTCGATGGCGCTCTGCTCACCGCGGCCGTCCACGATGGTGGTTTCGTCCTTGGTGATGCGGATGCGGGCGGCGCGGCCGAGCATCTCCATGGTGACGTTCTCGAGCTTGTGGCCGAGGTCTTCGCTGACGACTTCCCCGCCGGTGACGGCGGCGATGTCGCGCAGCATTTCCTTGCGGCGATCACCGAAGCCGGGGGCCTTGACGGCGGCGATGTTCAGGGTGCCGCGCAGCTTGTTGACGACCAGGGTGGCCAGCGCTTCGCCTTCGACGTCCTCGGCGATGATCAGCAAGGGACGGCCGGTCTGGGCGACTTTTTCGAGGATGGGCAGCATGTCCTTGAGGTTGCTGACCTTCTTCTCGTTGATGAGGATGTAGGCGTCTTCGAGGACGGCTTCCATCTTCTCGGGGTTGGTGATGAAGTAGGGGTTGATGAAGCCCTTGTCGAACTGCATGCCTTCGACGACGTCCACTTCGGTGTCGAAGCCCTTGCTCTCTTCGATGGTGATGACGCCTTCCTTGCCGACCTTGTCCATCGCGCTGGCGATTTCCTGACCGACCTGCTCGTCGTTGGCGCTGATGCCCGCGACTTTCTTGATGGCTTCGCTGTCCTCGACGGGCACGGCGAGCTTCTTGATTTCCTCGATGGCGACGGCGACGGCCTTGTCGATGCCGCGCTTCAGGGCGAGGGGGTTGGCGCCGGCGGCGACGTTGCGCAGGCCTTCTTTCACGACGGCCTGGCCGAGGACGGTGGCGGTGGTGGTGCCGTCACCGGTGATGTCGTTGGTCTTGCTGGCGACTTCTTTCAGCAGCTGGGCGCCGATGTTCTCGAGTTTGTCCTCGAGTTCGACTTCCTTGGCGACGGTGACGCCGTCCTTGGTGATGGTGGGGCTGCCGAACTTCTTCTCGATGACGACGTTGCGGCCGCGGGGCCCGAGGGTGACTTTGACGGCGTTGGCGACGGCGTTGACGCCACGCTCGAGGGCGCGGCGGGCCTGTTCATCGAACACGAGCTGTTTAGCCATGGTGGTGCTCCTTTGGGGCTATGAGTGCAGAGCGGTGGGCTCTGCGGTCACGCCTGTTGAGTGGGGTGAGGTTGGGGTTGGCTCCCCTTAGAGGGGAGCTGTCCGCGCAGCTGGCTGAGGGGTTGTTTACTCGACGATCGCGAGGATGTCGCGTTCGCTGAGGAGGCTGTAGTTCTTGCCTTCGAGGCTGACTTCGGTGCCGCCGTACTTGGCGAAGTACACGGTGTCGCCTTCCTTGACGTCAAGGGCGACGCGGGTGCCGTTGTCGAGCATCTTGCCGTTGCCGACGGCGATGACCTTGCCGCGCTGGCTCTTCTCTTTGGCGCTGTCGGGGACGTACAGGCCGCCGGCGGTCTTCTGCTCGGCTTCCTCGATGATTTCAACCAGAACGCGGTCACCTAGTGGTTTCAGCATGTTGTGTCCTCCTTGAATGGGGTGGGCCTCGGCGCTTACCGGGGTTCCCGGCTTTTTGCCGTTCCGCACGCAAGAATAGGGCTGTACTGGAAGAAATGTCAAACTTCAGAATCCGACAATCTGAGCGTGATGCGCTCAAGGTGCGCCAGCACGCGGATTCCACATATCCGCTTGCCACGTATATCCCTGAACGTATATATGTGTGGTGAACATACGCCCTGCTTTTCGCCTCTCTGCCATGCCCGAGGATCCCTGCCCATGCCGCGCCCCACCATCCTGACCCGCGCTGACTTCGAGACCGCTTTCGACGCCCTCCAGGGGGCTCCACTGACCCTGGCCGTGCTGGACCTCGACCACTTCAAGACCCTCAACGACACCGTCGGTCACGCCGAGGGGGACCGCGTGCTGCGCGGCGTGGAACGCCTGCTGTCCGGCAGCCTCCCCACCGGTAGCGTCATCGGGCGCATCGGCGGGGACGAGTACGCCGCCATCCTCCCCGAGACGGCCGCCGAGACCGCCCTGATCCTCCTGGACGAGGTCATCAAGCACTTCCACATTCACCGCGACCCGCAGTGGCCGCGCGGCCTGGGCCTCAGCGTCGGGCTGGCCGCGCGGCCCGCGCACGCCAGCACCTACGATGACCTCAAGCGCGCCGCCGACGAGGCCATGATCCGCGCCAAACGCGAGGGCCGCGGCCGCGCGTGCATCTACGTGGAAAGCAAGATGGTCCTGAAAAGCAACTACTACCCCAAGAGCCAGCTCGAACGCCTCGCCAAACTGTCCGGCGCGCTGGGCCGCACCGAGGCGTCCCTGCTGCGCGAGGCGCTGGACGACCTGATCGAGAAGAACCGGGAGGCGCTGTGAAGAGCCGCTGGGACCACCTGTTTTACGGGGAGTTCGCGGACCGGCGCGCCCTGCTGTCAGGCCTGACGCTGGAACAGGTCACCGCGCGGCCCTCCGGGCAGACGCACTCCATCTTCGACGAGCTGTGGCACGCGGCGCTGTGGCAGACCATCATGGTGGACCGCGACGAGGCCCTTTACGACCGGCTGTGGCAGAGCGGCCCGCGCTACCCGCAGCAGCCGCCCGCCAACCTGAGCGAGTGGACGGCGCTGGTCGAGGACTTCCTGGGCGGACTGGAGCGGGCGCTGACCTGCACCCGCTCGCCGGAGACGCTCGGCCGTGAGGTCAATCCCGGCGAGACCATGGCCGACATCCTGAGCGGGCTGGCCGTCCATAACGCGTACCACCTGGGCAAGATCGTGGCGCTGCGGCAGGTGCTGGGCGCGTGGCCGCAATGACCGGGGTCACAGCGACCGGCGGATCCTCGCCGGGCTGGCGCGCGGCGCTGTCGGAGGCGTGGGACGCGTACGTGGCGGGGTCGCTGCCCATCGGCGCGTGCGTGATCGACGAGGGTGGGGTGGTGATCGCGCGGGGCCGCAACCGCCTGGGTGATCCGCGCGGCGTGGCGGGCGTGATCAGCGGCTCAGACCTGGCGCACGCGGAGATCAACGCGCTGCTGGCCCTGCAAGGCACGCCCCGCCCGGACTGCTACGGGTGGACGGTCCTGACGACGGTGCAGCCCTGCCCGCAGTGCGCCGGGGCGATCGCCATGAGTGGCCTGCGGGGCGTGGCGTACGCGGCGGCGGACCCGTGGGCGGGCTGCACGCACCTGCTGACGGACGACCCGTACGTGTCCCGTAAGCGCATCCGTGTGGAGCGCGCCCCGGCGGACGTGCAGCGCGCGGCGTTGCGGTTGATGCTGCACGCCCTGCTGGACGAACTGCAGGCGGGCGGCAACCGGGCGGTGCTGGACAGTTTCGACGCGGTGCACCGGCAGGACGTGGCCTTCGCGGAGGCGCTGCACGCGGCGGGCACCCTGTCGGCCCTGCGCGACCAGCGCGCCCCACTGGCCGGGGCGCTGGCGGTGCTGGCATGACCCGCCCGGCCTTCGTGGACCTGTCCCCTGGCCTGGACCGGGTGGGCCGCGCCTGCGCGTGGATCGAGCGGGAGGACGGCCTCGTCCTCATGACTGGCCTGGAGTGGGGTGGCTGGACGCTGCCGGGCGGCGGCATCCACCCCGGCGAGACCCCCGAGGTGGCCGCCGCCCGCGAGGCGTGGGAGGAGGCGGGCGCGCACGCCGAGGTGGCGGGCGACCCGTTCCCGATCGTGGGCGTCAGTGGCGTCGAGAGCGTCTGCGTGCCCCTGCACCTGACCCGCCTGGAGCCCAGCCCGGAGGGCCGCCCCGTGACCTGGGTGAATCCCCGCTCGCTGCCGTGGGCGCAGGATCACCAGCTGCGGCAGGGCCTCGCGGCGCGCGGGCAGACGCCAGCGCACCTCGAAGTTCCGCCACTCGTGCGCTCGGCGCTCGACGCGGCGCACGCGACAAGGTTCCCGCACAGCTGCTCGCCGGAGGTCGGAGCGCTGCTGCGCACCCTGGCGGCGGCGCGGCCCGGCGGGCGCGTCCTGGAACTCGGCACGGGACTGGGCGTGAGTGCGGCGTGGCTGCTCTCGGGCCTGCCGGACTCGGGGCGACTGCTGAGCATCGAGCAGGACGGCGAGCGCGCGGGCCGTGCCTGGAGCGTGCTGCGCGCCGACCCGCGCGCCCGCGTGCAACTGGGCGACTGGCCGGACGCGCTGCTGGAGGCCCCCTTCGACCTGATCTTCGCGGATTGCGCGCCCGCGAAGACCCCGGACGCGCTGCCCACCCTGGCGCGCGCCCTGCGACCCGGCGGGACGCTGATGCTGGACAAGCTCACGCCCCGCGCCCGGCTGGACGGAGCGTGGCACGCGGGCGACCCGCTGCGCGACGCGGCGTTCGCCCACCCGCACCTGCACACCTGCGAGGTGCAGGTCACCCGCCACGAGTGCGTGCTGCTCGCCACGAGGACCGCGTGACCGGCGAGCTGCACCTGACGATCCTGCGGCACGGCCGCAGCCGCGCCGACGACGAGAACGTCCACGAGGGCACCTACGACAGCCCCCTGACCCCGGCCGGAGAGGCGCAGGCGGCGGCGCTGGCCGCGTACTGGCAGGCGCACCCGCCGGGCTTCGACCGGGCCTACACCTCCACGTTGCAGCGGGCGCACGGCACCGCCCGCATCGTCACCGACGCACTGGGCGTCCCGCTGACCCCCAGCGACCTCCTGCGGGAATGGGACAACGGCCCCCTGGCGGGGATGGACCGCGAGGAGGCGCTGGCACGCTACCCGATTCCCGCGTTCCGGCACGACCTCGCCCCGTTCACCCCTGACGGTGGCGAGTCGCAGGCGGCCATCCGCGCCCGCGCCCTGCACGCGCTGGAACTCGTGTGGAACGGGGGCGGGCAGCGCGTGCTGCTCGTCACGCACGGCGGCTTCGGGAACAGCCTGCTGCGGGAACTGCTCGGCGCCTCGCGCGGATGGTTCGCGTTCGGCGACACCGCCTTCGCCACCGTACGCCTGAACCGGGGCAGCCACACGGCGGTGCTGACCGGCGTGAATCTCACCCCGCACCGGCCCTGACCCACCCCGTACAGTGACGCCATGCGCCACGACCTCACCCTTGCGGACGGCCCGTACACCCTGCGCCCCCTGATCGACGCGGACACCGGGCCGCTGCTGGCGCTGGCCGCCGCGCACGAGGCCGAATACGCCCGCATGGGGACGTTTCCCACCCAGGAGCGCTACTACACCGGCGCGCTGGACGCGGACGACCAGATGCCCTTCGTAAAACTCGTGCGCGGCGAGCTGGCGGGCGCGACCCGCTTCATGGAGATGCGCCCGAAGCAGCGCCGTCTGGAGATCGGCAGCACCTGGCTGGCCCCGGCGTTCATGCGCACGCCCGCGAACCGCACCTTCAAACGCCTGCTCCTCGACCACGCCTTCGGCGAGATGGGCGTGCTGCGCGTGGAGATCAAGACCGACATCCTGAACACCCGCAGCCAGCGCGCCATCGAGGGGCTGGGCGCCACCCGCGAGGGCGTGCTGCGCCAGCACATGCCGCGCCCGGACGGCACCCAGCGCGACACGGTCATGTACTCCATCATCGCCCCCGAGTGGCCGCAGGTGCGCGCCGCGCTGCTGAACTGGTAGGCGGCGGCGACCCCCAGGTGATCCGGGGACCGCCTCCGTCGCCGCTCACGGCAGGCTGAGGGTGGCCTTTCCGTCCCCGGCGCTCAGGGTGTACTGCCCGGGCAGGAGCTGCCACGTGCCGGGGCCGTAGGCGTCGCCGACCCAGCTGCTCAGGCGGTCGCGGGGAACGGTGATCTGCACGGCGCGGCTCTCGCCGGGCTTCAGGACCGCGCGCAGCACGCCGACCAGGCGTGAGGTGGCCTGCAGGGCGCCGCTGGCGGGCAGGCTGGCGCGCAGCAGCACCGTCACGGTGCCCGCCTTCTCACCCGTATTCGTCAGGGTGGCCTGCGCGGTCACGCCGTCCGGGGCGGGGGTGACGGTCAGGTCGCGGGCGACGCTGGTCGTGTAGTCCAGGCCGTAGCCCAGCGGGTACAGCGGCAGGGGCGTCTCGCCGGCGCCCTCGGCGGGGCGGTCGCTCCAGAGGCCCACCTGGGTCAGGCTGTCCGGCCAGGTGAACGGCAGGCGGCCGGGGAAGCCCGCGCGGCCGTACAGCGCGTCGGCCAGGGCGGCGCCGCCCTGCGTGCCGGGCAGGTACGCCATGACCAGTCCCGACAGGCGCGACTGGATGTCCGTGGGGAGGATCAGGGGTCGCCCGGCCATCAGGACCGCCACGACGGGTGTCCCGGTGGCGAGCAGGTCGCGCAGCAGCGTGATCTGCCCGTCCGGCAGGCTCAGCGCGGGGTTGTTCGCCTGCCACTCCGCGCCGGGCGCCTCGCCGACCGCGACGACGATCACGTCCGCGCCCTTCGCGGCGGTCAGGAGTTGCGGGCGTTTGGTCTCGGGCAGGGCGCTGACGGTCACACCCGCCGGGGCGGTGGCCTTCAGCGCGGGCGCCAGGGTGGCGACCTTCGGCACGTCCGGCACGTTCCCCTTGCCGACGCCCTGCCAGTTCACGCTCCAGCCGCCGAGCTGAATGGCGGCGCTGTCCATCGCGGGCCCGGTGACCAGCACGCGGCCCCTGCGGATTGGCAGCGTGTCCGCCGGGTTCTCCAGCAGCGTCAGCGTGGCGGCTGCCGCTCGCCGGGCCAGGTCGCGGTGGTCGTTCAGCACGCCGCTGCCCGCCAGCGGGGCGTCGAGCAGGCCCAGCCGCGCCTTGAAGGTCAGGACGCGCAGGGTCGCCTCGTCCAGGCGGGCCTCGCTGACCAGTCCAGTCTGCACGGCCTCCCGCAGGGCGTTCTGGTACGCCTCAACGCTGTTCGGGACCATGTACACGTCGATGCCCGCGTTCACGCTGGCCGCCGCCGCCCGCACCAGATCAGTGTGGGTGCGGTAGGTCGTGATCAGCCGCTCGATATCGTTCCAGTCGCTGACGAGCAGCCCCTGGAATCCCAGCTCGCCGCGCAGCAGGTCCGTCAGCAGCGTGCGTGAGGCGTGCACGGGCACGCCGTTCACGCTGCCGCTGTTCGCCATGACGCTCAGCGCCCCGGCGCGGATGCCTGCCCGGAAGGGCGGCAGGAACACCTCGTGCAGGGCGCGCGCGCTGATCTCCGCGTTCGCGCGGTCCAGGCCCAGGCTGGGCAGGCCGTACCCCGTGAAGTGCTTCAGGGTGGCCGCCACCCCGCCCGACTGCAGGCCGTCCACGGCGGCCGCCACCTGATCCGCCACCAGCCACGGGGACTCCCCGAAGGTCTCGTAGTAGCGGCCCCAGCGGGGGTCACGGCCCACGTCCGCGACGGGCGCGAACGTCCAGCCCATGTTCATGGCGCGCATGTCCGCGGCGGTCGCCACGGCCACCTCGCGCGTCAGGGCCGGGTCGAACGCGGCCCCCAGGCCCAGGTTGTGCGGGTAGAGGGTCGCGGCGGGGACGTTGTTCACGCCGTGCACCGCGTCCGTGCCGAACACCGCCGGAAGATTCGCGGGGTTATTCGCGCGGCCCAGCGCGTCCAGGCGGGCCAGGAAGTCCGCCCAGCCGCGCGGCGTGTTCGGCTGCGGCGCGTCCCCCCCGCCGTTCAGCAGCGTGCCGGGCCGCAGGGTGCGGAAGGTGGCGTCCGCGTCCGCGCGGATGGGTGCGCTGCGGCCCCCCTCGGTGAAGCGGAACACGTGCGCCATGCTGACCTGCCCGATCTTGTCGTCCAGGGTCAGGCGGGGTAGGATCGCGCGGGCCTGCGCCTCGGCCGCCGCCTGATCCGTCAGGGCACCGGCGTGCGCGGCCAGCGTGGCGGTCAGCAGGGCCGGCAGGGTGCGCTTCACGCGTCTCCCTCGGTGTACTCGGCCCAGTGGAAGGTCGCCTCGCGCCGCTCGCCGCTCAGGTCCTGGCAGGTCAGCGCCAGGAACGTCCCGGTGAAGCTCAGGCCGCCGCAGTGCTCGTCGCTCAGCAGGCCCGCGCTGAATTCCGGGCCGACCGGCGTCCACCCGCCCCCCGCCACCTGATACGCGAAGCCGAAGGTGTCGCCGCTGTAGCGGACCTCCAGCCCCACGCGACCTGATTCCCCCACGGGGACGTCATGGCTCAGGTGCTCGCGGTACACGCCGTTCTCGCAGCTCGTGACGTTCAGCGCGCGGCCCGCCGCCTCGTCCCGGCTGACCCGCGCGTACACCCAGTTGCGGCTGTCGTAGTACGCGCACACGCCCGCCATCTGCTGGAAGTCACGCGGATCGAAACTCAGCTCGGTCCGCAGCCGCCCGTGCAGGGATTGCAGGCGGCGGCCCACCAGCGCCACGTGATGACGGCTCATCAGCGCCTCGCGGCCCGGCAGGACCAGCCCGTCCTCCAGGCGCACGCCCAGTTCGGCGGCGGGCGCCCGCAGCGTCAGCCACTCGGGGCGCAGCGCCTCGCCCCGGAAGTCGTCGCGGGCGGGCACCTCCGGCCAGGGGTGCGGCGGCAACGCGGGCAGCGTGGCGTGCAGCGCCGGGTGGTGCCCGCCCCCCGTCAGGCGCGGCCACTCGCCCTCGGGCCAGTCCAGGCCCTGCACTGCCGTCTCGCGGCCCAGCGGGCACTCGCCGCGCGGCGTCAGGGGGCGGCCGCACAGGTGCGCCATCACCCATCGCCCGTCCGGGGTGTCGGTCAGGCTGGCATGCCCGGATTTCTGGATGGGCAGGCCCGGGTCGTCCACCGCCGTGAGCAGCGGGTTGTGCGGGTGCACCTCGTACGGCCCGAGCAGGTCGCGCGAGCGGGCCAGGGTCACGGCGTGCTCCCAGCTCGTGCCGCCCTCGGCGGTCAGCAGGTAGTACCAGCCGTCCTTCCGGTACACGTGCGGGCCTTCCGTGACCTTCAGGTGGGTGCCGGTGAAGATGGTCGTGCGCGGCCCCACCAGCCGCCCCTCGGCCGGGCTGTACTCCTGCGCCACGATCCCCGCGAAGGGGTTGCGGCCCGCGCGGTGGTCCCACAGCATGTTCAGCAGCCACTTGCGCCCGTCCCCACCCTCCGCGACGTCGTGGAAGAGGCTGGGGTCGAAGCCGCTGGAGTTCAGGTACACCGGCTCGCTCCAGGGCCCCTCGATCTCAGGCGCCGTGACCAGGTAGTTGTGGCTGTCCTTGAACGGCTCGTTGATGCCCCAGCTCTTCACGTCGGTGTAGATCAGGTGGAACTGCTCCCCGTCGTGCGACAGGCACGGCGCCCAGATGCCGCCCGAATCGGCGTTCCCGCGCATGTCCAGCTGCGACAGCCGGCTCAATGGCCGCGCCGCCAGTCGCCAGTGCACCAGATCCCGCGAGTGGTAGATCGCCACGCCCGGATACCACTGGAAGGTGCTCGTCGCCAGGTAGTAGTCCTGCCCGACCCGCAGGAGGCTGGGGTCCGGGTGGAACCCCGGCAGGACCGGGTTCGTGACCGTCACCGTGGCAGGCACCGTGGCAGGCACCGTGGCGGGCGCCGGGGGGGTTCCCGCAGTGGACTGGGTCGCCGCGAGGGTGTCCGTCACGCGCCGACCGCCTGCCCCGCGCGCGCCAGGAAGTCCCGGTACGTGCGCCCCGACAGTTTCGGCGTGCGCACCTGCGTGCCGAAGTCCACGTGCACGATCCCGAAGCGCTTGTCGTACCCCTCGGCCCACTCGAAGTTGTCCATCAGCGACCACGCGAAGTACCCGGCGACCTTCGCGCCGCGCGCCAGGGCCTCCTGCGTCGCCGCGAGGTGCTCGGTGAGGTACTGGGTGCGTTCCAGGTCGTTCACGTTCCCGTCCTCGTCCGCCACGTCCGGGTAGGTGCTGCCGTTCTCGGTGATGTAGATCGCGTCCGGCGCGTAGTCCTCCTGCAGGCGCACGAGCAGGTCGGTCAGGCTGTCCGGCGCGACCTCCCAGTCGAAGCCGGTGTATGCGCTGCCCTCGGGGCGGATCTGCCGGGCGTGCAGGAACCCCTCGCCGGGCGCGTCCTGCCCCACCGCGCGCGAGTACATGTTCACGCCCAGGAAGTCGGTGGGCTGCCCCATCAGTTCCGTGTCGCCGGGCAGCACGAGGCCCTGCGCCTGCGGGCTCAGGTCGCCCAGCAGGTCCACCATGTCCTGCGGGTAGCCGCGCCCGTACACCGGGTCCAGGTACCAGCGGTTCTGGAAGCCGTCCATGCGGTACGCGGCGGCGCGGTCCGCGGGCGTGTCCGTCGCGGGGTACGTGTGGTGGAGGTTCAGCGTGATGCCCGCCTGCGCGCCCGGCGCCTGACCGCGGATGGCCTGCATGGCCCGCCCATGCCCGACGAGCAGGTGGTGCGTGGCGGCGAAACTGGCCCGCAGGTCGTGCCGGCCCGGCGCGTGAATGCCGATGCCGTAGCCCAGGTACGCCGAGCACCACGGCTCGTTCAGCGTGATGAAGTGCTTCACGCGGTCCCCGAGCGCCGCCGCGACGACCGCCGAGTACGTCCCGAAAGCCTCGGCGGTGCCGCGCACCGTCCAGCCGCCCTCGTCCTCCAGGGTTTGCGGGAGGTCCCAGTGGTACAGCGTCGCCCAGGGCGTGATGCCGCGCGTGAGCAGTCCGTCCACGAGCCGCTGGTAGAAGTCCAGGCCCGCCTGGTTCACCGCGCCGCGCCCGTGCGGCAGGATGCGCGGCCAGGAAATGCTGAAGCGGTACGCGTTCACGCCCAGGTCGCGGATCATGTCCAGGTCGCTGTCCAGGCGGTGGTAGTGGTCGCAGGCGACGTCGCCGGTGTCCCCGCCGCGCACCTTGCCGGGCGTGCGGCAGAAGGTGTCCCAGATGCTGGGGCCCTTGCCGTCCTCGCGGGGGGCACCCTCGATCTGGTAGGAACTCGTGGCGACCCCCCAGGTGAAACGGGCGGGGAAACGGGCGGGATCAGGAATGCGGTTGGTCATGGCAGAACTCCAGTGCAGGTGGGGGAGGGGAGATGTGGGGTCAGGGCGCGCGCCGGAACACGACGCGCGTGACGCTCTGGGGCGCCAGCTTCAGCGGCAGGGTGAGGTTCAGCGCGGTGGGGAAGCGGTCTGCGTCCACGCCCGCCGGGGTGACGGTCTTCGCGCCGATGAGCTGCCAGCCGTCCAGCTGCGGGGTCAGGGGCAGGGTCGCGGCGCTGGTGTTCAGGGCCAGCAGGGTCAGGCGGTCGCCGTCGGTGGCGGCGTGCAGCCACACGCGCGGGTCGTCGCCGGTCACGGGGAAGCTCTGGCCGCGCAGCTGGGCGGCCTCGCGCAGCGCGCCGTACCCGAAGCGCGGGAAGGCCGCGTCGTCCAGCAGCCCGTGATTCCCGACGCCCATCAGCGCGAAGTACGCGGGGCGGACCCCGGCCTCCAGGAAACGCAGCGTGGCCTCGGTCGCCCACAGGCCGCCCAGCGCGTCGCTGAGGTGCCGGGCGCGGTCGGTGCGCCACGACAGCGCGAACTCGGTCACGGCCAGCTTCAGCTCGCGGCCCTGCGCGGTCGGGTTGGTGGCCGGGTCGGCCCACAGGTCCCGCAGGTGCGCCACACTGCCGGTCACGCGCTCGATGCTCGCCAGCGCGGCCTCGTCGGTCGCGCCGCCGTCCGTGGGGTACAGGTGGTACGTGACCAGATCGAAGGTGTCCGCGCACCCGCGCAGCACCTCGTCCAGGAACGCGCCGGGGTTGCTCGTGGCGGGCCCGGCAATGCGCGCCTGCGGGTCTGCGGCCAGGATCGCCGCGCGCTGGGCGCGGGCGGTGGCGCAGTATTTCGCGGGCGTCCAGCTGGGGTCGCTGCGGTTCGTGGCGTACAGGTCGGGTTCGTTCCCGATCTCCCAGTACGCCACGTGCAGGCCCAGCTCGCTGGCGTCCCGCACGGCCTGCGCGGCGTCCCCGGGCGCGGCGCGGCCCACGCCGCCGCGCGTGAACACGCGGGTCTGCACGATCAGGTCCGGCTGGCCCAGCAGCGTCCAGTTGGTCTTCAGGGTCTGCAGCGCGGCGCGGGTCAGGTCGTTCTCGTCCCCGATGTTGCCGCCGGGCCAGCGCAGCAGCGCGGGTCGCAGGGCACGCAGCTCGGGGAGCGCTTCCACGACCGGCATCCAGTTCCCCAGGTTGAAGCCCGGCCCACCCAGGGGGCGGGACTCGCCGGGGGCGGGCGTGACGGTCACGGTGACCGCCCCGCCCGTGAGGGCCAGCGTGAGCAGCGGGAGGGTCCAGCGCACCTGAACCCTCAGTCCTTGACCGCGCCGCTCGTCAGGCCGCTGATCACCTGACGGCTGGCCAGCAGGAACACGATCAGCAGCGGAATGACCGTGATGACGACCAGCATCATGATCGCGCCCCAGTCGACGTTCACGTTCGTGGCCCCGCCGCCCAGGCGGCGCAGGCTCAGCGGCAGCGTCATGGTGTCGGGCTCGCTGAGTTTCATGATCAGCGCGCCCTTGAAGTTGTTCCACGCGCCCACGAACGTCACGACGCCCAGCGTCGCCAGGATCGGGCGGATCAGCGGCAGGACCACCTGACGGTAGATGCCGAACTCGGTCGCGCCGTCCATGCGCGCCGCCTCGATCAGTTCGCGCGGCAGGGCCGACATGATGTACTGCCGCATCAGGAAGATCCCGAAGGCGTTCGCCATGCCCGGCACCCACAGCGCGCGCGGCTCACCCACCCAGCCCAGGACGTTGTTCATGACCAGGAAGCTGGGAATGTCCATCACCAGCGGCGGGATGAGCATGGTGCCCAGGATGAACGCGAACAGCGCCGCCTTGCCCCGGAAGTCGTACATGGCAAAGGCGTACCCGGCCAGCGAGCAGAAGAACAGCGTGGTCAGCGTGGACACCAGCGCGATGTACAGCGAGTTCCAGAACTGCCGGGGCGCCTGCCCGTCGGTGACCTGCATCAGGCCCTGCCAGTTGCTGGCGAAGGCGTCCCCGAACCACAGGTGCGGCGGGAAGGTGAACACCTCCGCGCTGGGGTGCGAGGCCCACACGAACATCAGGTAGAACGGCACGACCGACAGGACGCACGCCAGGAGCATCAGCGCCCAGATCGGCACGCGCTGCCAGGGCAGCCGGGCGCGGCGGGTGCGGGTGCCGGGCGCGGCGCGCTGCGCGGGGGTGGTGGTCATCGTCTGCCTCCGTCGCGGGAGAAGAGGTAGTTGTTCAGCATGCTCAGCGCGAAGATCGCCAGGAACAGCAGCCAGCTCATGGCGCTGGCATAGCCCATGTCCAGGTCGCGGAAGGCGGTGTTGAAGATGTGCATGGCGCTCGTCAGGCCCGCGCCGCCGCTGCCGCCGCCGTCGTTCAGCAGCATGAACGGTTCCTCGAACAGCTGCATGCTGCCCACGATGGTCAGGGTGAAGGCGTAGAACATCATGGGCCGCAGCAGCGGCAGCGTGATGTACCAGAATTTCTGCCAGCCGTTCGCGCCGTCCACGGTGGCGGCCTCGTACACGTCCTCGCTGATGGCCTGCAGGCCCGAGAGGTACAGCACGGTGTTCCAGCCCACGTAGCGCCAGAACACCACGGCCGCGACCGAGTACGGCACGAGGTTCGGGTCGCCCAGCCAGCGCACGGGGTCCAGGCCCAGCTGCCCGCCCAGGTAGTTCAGGATGCCCAGCCGTTCGGAGTACAGCGTGGCGAACACGATGGCGATCGCCACGGCGTTCGTGATGTACGGCAGGAACAGGATGGTGCTGAACGTGCCCTGGAAGCGGCGCAGGCTGTGGTGGATGATGAAGGCCAGCGGCAGCGCCACGAGGTGCTGCGGAATGCCGGACAGCAGGCCGATCCAGACGGTGTTCTTCAGGGATTTCCAGAACATGTCCGTGGGCCCCAGGGCCAGCTGGAAGTTCTCGAAGCCCACGAATTTCCAGTTGCCGACGCCGTCGAGGGGACTCCACAGGTGGAAGGCCAGGAACAGGCTGAAGATCAGCGGGAACAGGCCGAAGATGGCGAACAGGATGAAAAAGGGGCTGACGAACAGGTACGGCGCGAAGCGCTGCTGAAAACGCGTGTAGCTCCAGGTGCGGGGAGCGGTTCGCTGTGACATGGCGGGTCCTTGCGTGAATGTGGGGGGCGCGCCGACCGGCGGTGGCCGGCGCGCGTCCCCCCGGGGCGTGGGGTCTCAGCGGGCGCGGCGCGCGATCTGGGCGCGGGCGTCGGCGAGCGCCTGCTTGACGTCCTTGCCCTGTTCGAGCACGTTGGTCAGTTCGGTCTGGAGGATCTGGTCGGCGATCGAGTCGTACTTGTTCACGTCGATGGGTCGGGTCTTGGCGGCGGCGTCACGCCACAGCACGCGGGCCTTCTGGCCGCCCAGGAACTCGACGGGTTCGCTGAAAGCCTTGTCCTTCTGCGCGGCGATCAGCGCGGGGAAGGCGCCGTTGTCCTTGAAGGCGGTGATCTGTGAGCCCTGGTTCAGGGTCATGAACTTGATGAATTCCCAGGCCCACTGCTTGTTCTTGGCCTTGCTGGGCACGGCGTAGAAGCTGCCGCCCCAGGAGGCGAAGCCCTTCTCGGGGAGGTTCTGCACGCGCCACAGGCCCTTGGTGTCGGGCGCCATCCAGTTCTGCAGGGCGCCCTGCAGCCACGCGCCGCTGAACTGCGTGGCGACGGTGCCTTTCTTGAAGGCGTCGTACCACTCGTTGCTCCACTCGCCGATCTTGGCGTCCAGGCCGGCGTCGCGGACCTGCTTGGCGAGGGTCATGGCGCGCACGAAGCGGGCGTTGTCGGGTCCGACGAGGAGGTTGTTCTGCTTGTCGAAGTAGATGCCTTCGCCGGTCTTGAGGTTGGTGCGGATGATCAGGTTGTACACGGACGCGGCGGTGTTCACGAGGTACGCGCCGGTCTTCTGCTTGATCTTCTTGCCGCTGGCGATGTAGTTTTCCCAGCTGCTCTGCATGGTCAGGGGGTTCACGCCGGCCTTGTCGAGCACGTCCTTGCGGTAGAAGAAGGTGCCGGGGCCGATGTCGGTGGGCATGGCGATGAAGCGGCCGTCGGCGCTGGTGGCCTGCGCGATGGTGAAGGGCGTGAAGAGCTTCTTGTACTGCGCGGCGCTGTAGGGGGCGCTGTTCAGGTTCTCCAGGCCCTGGCCTTCGGCGAACTTGCCGACGTAACCGATCTCGATGGCCATGACGTCGGGGAGACCCTGGCCGGTGGCGAGCGCGGTGGTCATGGCGTTGTGGTGGTCGGCGAACTGCTGGGCCTGGAGGTTGATGGTGACGTTGGGGTGCAGTTTGGTCCAGGCGGGCAGGATGGCCTTGATGGCGCTGTCCAGGCTGGGGAAGGCCGCGACGGTCAGGGTGACTTTCTCCTGGGCGTGGGCAGTGCCGAGCAGCAGGGCGGTGGCGAGGGCGAACGCGGCGGATTTCTTCATGGTGACCTCCAGGTCGGATTGAAAGCGCTTTCAAAAGGGATATGGACAGATGGGGGGCGGCACTCAGCCATCCGGGGTGCTCATCGCCGTCACCCCCCGTCTGGCGCGGGCCGCCGGACGCGGGCGCGCCGGAGCAGCCGTGGACTCACGGATGATCAGATCAGGTTCGAACACCTGCCGGACGACCGGCTGACCGTCCAGCAGGTTCAGCGCCTCGCGGGCCGCCGTCAGGCCGATGTCGTAGATCGCCTGCCGCACGGTCGTCAGCGGCGGCGTCATCAGGGACGAGGTGAACACGTCGTCGAAGCCCGTCAGGGACACGTCCCCGGGGACGCTCACGCCCCGGCGGTACAGGGCCAGCCGCGCGCCCAGCGCCATCTGGTCGTTGGCGCACACCAGCGCCGTGAACGGCCGCCCGGCATTCAGGATCGCCTCGGCGGCCTCCAGGCCGCCTTCCTCGGTGTAGCGGCCCACCTGGATCAGTTCGGGCGGCACAGTCACGCCGTGGGCTTCCAGGTAACCCAGGAAGGCCGTCCGGCGCTCCATGGCGTCCTGCTGCCGCTCGGCGCCGCTGATGTACGCGAACTGCCGGTGCCCGAGGTCCAGCAGGTGCCGCGCGACCTGCTGCATGGCCTTGGTGTTGTCCAGCACGATGCAGCTGTGATCCAGCCCGCGCACGTCGCGGCCCACCGCGATCAGCGGGACCCGCCGCGCCACATGCGTCAGGATCTGGTCGTCGAGGATGCCGCCCATCATGATCACGGCGTCCACCCGGCGGGCCAGCAGCAGGTCCAGGGCCTCCTGCTCGCGTTCGGTGCGCCACTGGCCGCTGATCACGATCGGGTGGTACGGCGTGTCGTTCAGGGCCGCCTCGATCCCGGCCAGCGCCTCGCCGTAGAAGGTGGAGTTCAGGGTGGGGGTGATCACGCCGATGGTCAGGCTGCGCCCGCCGGCCAGGGCCTGCGCCTGCGGGTTGGGGCGGTAGTTCAGGCGGGTGATGACGGATTCGACACGGGCGCGTTTTTCTGGCGTCACGTTGGCCGTGCCGTTCAGAATGCGTGACACGGTGCTGGGCGACACGCCCGCCTCCCGCGCCACCTGCGCCAGGGTGACTGCTTCCATCATGGGTGCTCCTGCAAGTCAGGCCGGTTGCCTGCTCGGTGAAGAGAAGATTGAGATGCCTGGAGCGTACTCCTGTCTGAAAGCGCTGTCAACAGGTGGTCGGGACGACATTGCGGTGCTGCGCGGGCCAAATTGCGCCTGCCCAGCCTCCTTTCACCGCTGGGCGTGCCAGAGCGCCCCATGGAAATGCTTCCGCGACTGCTGATAATTGGTTAGAAGAACTAAATATGGCTGGGTGGCAAACAATCCGTGCCCCGGGGGCTGAATCGGTTCAGATCGCGGAAAACTGCGTTATGTAGCGTGGCAATGCCGAGAACTTGACACCCTGCGGGCAATCCGGCTACGCTGCACTTCGTTAAACCAACTAACTAAAGCGAGGACCCATGCCCCCCATCCCCGGCGGCGACCAGCCGTACCTGAAACACCTCAACCGCGCCCGCATGCTGCACCTGCTGCGCACCCACCCCGGCCTCAGCCGCGCCGAACTCGCCGCCCACAGCGGCCTGACCAAGGTCACTGTCGGCAGCCTGGTCACCGCCCTGCTGGACAGCGGCTGGCTCACCGAGGGCCACGTCCGCCCCGGCGCCACCGGACGCCCGGGCCGCGAACTGCACCTCGGCGAGGCCCGCCACGTCATCCTGGGCGCAGAGATCGGCGTGCTCGGCGCGCGCGCCGTCGCCACCACCCTGCGCGGCACCGTCCTCGCCCGCGCCGAGACCCGCACCCCCACCACCACCCCGCACGCCGCCACGCAGACCGTCACGCAGTTGTGCGGGCAGCTGCTGCAAGACCCCGCCACCCAGGGCCGCGAACTGCTGGGCCTGGGCGTGGCCCTGCCCGGCCCGGTCAGCCCGGACGGCACGCGCGTGCTGTACGCCCCGAACCTCGGCTGGGACGACGTGCCCTTCCTGGACCTGCTGCGCGCCGCGCCCGACCTGCCCGATACCCTGCCCGCAGGCGCCATCACGCTGGACAACGAGGCCAACGCCGCCGCGTTCGGCGAGAGCTTCCTGCGCCCCGGCGAGCCGCCGCAGCTGCTCGCGTACGTCAGCCTGGGCAGCGGCGTCGGCGCCGGATTCACGGCCCTGAGCGGCACCCCGCACGTCCTGCGCGGCGCGCGCGGCCTCGCCGGGGAGATCGGACACGCGATCATCCAGCCCGGCGGGCTGTACTGCCACTGCGGGAACCGCGGCTGCGTCGAGACCCTGCTGGGCGGCTGGGCGATCCGCGCCGCGCTGAACCTGAACGTCCTCGACCCGCTGGACGAGGCCCTCGCCCCGCGCCTGCGCGAGGCCGCCGTGCAGGTCATCCTCGGCCGCGCCGGAGAGGCGCTGGGGCAGCTGCTCGTGAACCTGCACCAGACCCTCGGCCCGGACGAGATCGTCATCGGCGGCGCCCTGACCCGCCTGGACGGCGCCGTGCTGGGCGCCGCGCTGGACGTGTACCACGCCCGTCAGTGGCGGCCGGCCGCGCCGCCCGCGCGCGTCACGGTCCGCCAGGACAGCCTGTACCTGCCCGCGCTGGGCGCCGCCGCGCAGCTGCTCGCGCGCGTGATCGACACCCCACAGGAGACCGCATGACCCCCACGCCCGTCACGCTGGGCCTGGACGTCGGCACCAGCGGCGTCAAGGCCGTCGTCGTCACCGCCAGCGGGCAGACCCTGGCCGAGAGCACCCACGCCTACCCCCTCCTGACCCCCCGCCCCGGCTGGACCGAGCAGCGCCCCGCCGACTGGCTAGACGGCGTGCGCGCCGCGCTGCGCGACCTGAGCGCCGCACTGGAGGGGAAGGCGCAGCCCCTGGCGCTGGGTCTCAGCGGACAGATGCACGGCCTCGTCCCGCTGGATGCCCACGGCGAGGTGCTGCGGCCCGCGCTGCTGTGGAACGACCAGCGGACCGGCGCGCAGGTCGGGCAGATCGAGGCCCGCGTCCCCCGCGCCGACCTGGTCGCGCGGACCGGGAACCGCGCCGTGACCGGCTTCCAGCTGCCCAAGATCCTCTGGCTACGCGACGAGGAACCCGACACCTTCGCCCGGCTGCGCCACGCACTGATCCCCAAGGATTACGTCGGGTACGCCCTGACCGGCGTGCTGGCCGCCGAACCCAGCGACGCCAGCGGGGTGGGTGCACTGAACCTCGCGCGCGGCGCGTGGGACGCGGACGTGCTGGGCGCGCTCGACCTGACCGCCGACCTGTTCCCGCCCCTTGTGAAGTCCACCGACGTCGTCGGCACCCTGACCCGCGAGTGGGCCGCCGCAACCGGCCTCCCCGAGGGCCTCCCGGTCGTCGCGGGCGGCGGGGACAACGCCGCCGCCGGAATCGCCCTGGGCCTGTCGAGCGCCCAGCCCGACGTGGGCAGCGTCAGCCTGGGCACCAGCGGCGTGATCTTCAGCCCCCTGCGCGACCCCACCCCCGACCCGGAGGGCCGCGTGCACCTGTTCGCGCACGCCGACGGCGGGTACCACCTGCTCGGCGTGACCCTCTCGGCCGCCGGGTCCCTGGAGTGGCTGCACGCGAAACTCGCGCCCGACACGCCCATCTCCGTGCTGCTGGAGGAGGCCGCGCAGGTCCCCCCAGGCGCGGGCGGCGTGACGTTCCTGCCGTACCTGTCGGGCGAACGCAGTCCCCTGATGAACCCCCACGCCCGCGCAGCCTTCACCGGCCTGAGCCTCGCGCACGGCCGCGCCCACCTGACCCGCGCCGTGCTGGAAGGCAGCGTCGCCGCGCTCGCCGACGCGTACGGCGTCATGCAGGCCATCGCCCCGCTGAACACCCTGATCTCCACCGGGGGCGGCGCCCGCAGCGACCTGTGGCTGGGCCTCGCCGGCAGCGCCCTGAACCTCCCGGTTCACCCCACCAGCGCCCGCCCCGGCGCGGCCCACGGCGCCGCCATCCTCGCCATGCCCGCCGCCGGACTCCACCCGAGCCTGACGGCCGCCATGGACGCCACCCGCCCCGACCTCCACCCGCCCGTCCCGCCCGTGGACATGGCCGACGCCCTGAACGCCTATGCCGCTGCCCGCACCGCCCTGTACGGAGGCTGAGCGTCCAGAACGCCGCTCCGCCCCTTCTTCTTGGCCCCTTTCCCCCTGGCCCCTCAGACCTTTCGACTCTCGACCCCCAGTAAGGAGCCCCGCATGGCTGACTTCACCCCCACCCCCGCAGACCGGTTCACGTTCGGCCTCTGGACCGTCGGCAACACCGGCCGCGACCCGTTCGGCGAGGCGACCCGCCCGGTCAGGAAGGCTCCGTACCTTGTCGAGAAACTGGCCGCGCTGGGCGCGTACGGCGTGAACCTGCACGACAACGACCTCGTGCCGATCGACGCGACCGCCGCGCAGCGGGACGCCCTCGTGCGCGAGTTCCAGCAGGCGCTCTCGGATCATGGGCTGGTCGTGCCGATGGCGACCACGAACCTGTTCAGCGACCCGGCGTTCAAGGACGGCGCGTTCACGAGCGCCGACGCCCGCGTGCGCGCCTACGCCCTGCAGAAAACCATGCACGCCATGGACCTGGGCGCGGAACTCGGCGCCGATACGTACGTGCTGTGGGGCGGCCGCGAGGGGACCGAGGTGGACGCCGGGGGCAAACTGCTCGACGCGCTGGGCTGGTTCCGGGACAGCCTGAATTACCTCGCGGCGTACAGCGAGTCGCAGGGGTACGGGTACCGCTTCGCGCTGGAACCCAAACCGAACGAGCCGCGCGCCGACATCTTCCTGCCCACCGTCGGCAGCGCCCTGGGCTTCATCGCGACGCTGGACCGCCCGGAGCTGTTCGGCCTGAACCCGGAGTTCGCGCACGAGACCATGGCGGGCCTGAGCTTCCCGCACGCCGTCGCGCAGGCCATCGACGCCGGGAAGCTGTTCCACATTGACCTGAACGACCAGAAGATGGGCCGCTTCGACCAGGACCTGCGCTTCGGCGCGGAGAACCCCAAGGGCGCGTTCTTCCTCGTCAAGCTGCTGGAAGAGTCCGGGTACGCCGGGCCGAAACACTTCGACGCGCACGCGCTGCGCACCGAGGACGAGGCGGGCGTGTGGGCGTTCGCGCGCGGCTGCATGCGCACCTACCTGATCCTGCGGGACAAGGTGCAGCGCTTCGGGCAGGACGCCGAGATCCAGGCCGCCCTCGCCGCGTACCGCGTGCAGGACGCGGAACTGGAGGCCCTGACCGGCACCTTCACCCCCGCGAACGCCGGGGCGCTGAAAGCCCACGCCTTCGACCGCGCCGCACTGGGCACGCGCGGCCCCGGCCTGGAGGCGCTGGACCAGTTGACCATGGAACTCCTGCTCGGCGTGCGCTGAGCGGCGCTACCCTCGGCCCATGACCACGCCCGACGTCCACACCCGCACCTGGGGCTCTGCGCCCGCCGGGCAGCCCATCACGCAATTCACCCTCACACTGCCCGGCGGCGTGCAGGCCCAGCTGACCGACCTGGGCGCCACCCTCACCAGCCTGCACGTCCCTGACCGCAGCGGCATGCCGGGCGAGGTCGTGCTGGGCTTCGACCGGCCGGGGCCGTACCTGAGCCGCGAGACCGCCCCGTTCCTGGGCAGCACCGTGGGCCGCTTCGCCAACCGGATCGCGCAGGCCCGCTACACGCTGGACGGACAGGCGGTCCACCTGACCCCCAGTGACGGCCCGCACGCCCTGCACGGCGGCCCGCGCGGCTTCGACCTGCACCTCTGGCACGGACACGCGGAGGTGGTGGGCGAGGGCGCGCAGGTGACGTTCACCCGTACCAGCCCCCACGGCGAGGAGGGCCACCCCGGCACCCTGCATGTGCAGGTCACGTACCACCTGACCGCCGACCCCGACCCCACCCTGAGCATCGAGTACCGCGCCACCACCGACGCGCCCACCCACGTGAACCTGACCAACCACACCTACTGGAACCTCAGCCCCGACCCGCACGAGGGCGTCCACGCGCACCACCTCACCCTGCACGCCGACACGTTCACGCCCACCCACGCGGGCATCCCCACCGGCGCCGTGCAGGACGTCACCGGCACCCCGCTGGACTTCCGCACGCCCCGCCCCCTGGGCGACGCGCTGACCGATCAGCCCGGCGGCTTCGACCATAACCTGATGTTGCGCGGCCAGCCCGGCACACTGCGCCCCGCCGCCACCCTGTACCACCCTGCCAGCGGCCGCAGCCTGGAGATCCGCACCACCGAACCTGCCGTGCAGCTGTACACCGCGAACTTCCTGGACGGCCAGTACACCGGGCACGCGGGCCGCGTCCACGCCCCACAGGCCGCCGTGTGCCTGGAGACGCAGCACGTCCCGGACTCGCCCAACCAGCCCCAGTTCCCCACCACCCGCCTCGACCCCGGGCGGACCTTCACGTCCCGCACGGTGCACACCTTCCGCACTCAGTGAGCGGCCCTCCCTGAGCAGTCGCACGCGGCCGGAGAGGTCCTTCCTCCGGCCGCATTCCAGGCATCCAGATTGTCAGGGGGCGCAGCGCACCGACTCGACGCCCGGCGTGAGCGTCACCCGGCAGGCCGGGGCCGCCGCGCCGTCGAGCGTCACCGGGGCCACCAGCGGCGCCCCGAAGGCGGGTAGGAGCGCCCAGCCCTCGTCGTCCGTGCGGCGGGTGCCCTGCACGTCCAGGGTCGCGTACGGGAGCGGCGCGCCGTCCGCACCCAGCAGGCGCACCCACACGAACGCCTCGAAATTTCCCGTCCAGTCGATCACCGCCGCGCCCTGACCCGCGAGCGTCACGTCCCGCCGCTCCTCGCGCACGCTCACCGTGACCGGCAGCGCGTCGAAATCCGGCGTGACACTCACCGCCTGCGTGCCCGGCGAGAGCAGCACCAGCGCCTCCCCGCGCGCGTCCGACACCACCCGCACGCCATTGACCCGCAGCGGCACGCCCGGCAGGCCCACCCGCACCAGCACGCCAGGGCCCGGATCGTCCGGCGTGAGGTACGCCCGCCCCGCCACCCAGGCCACCCCGGCCCGGCCCGAGGCGCTCCAGCCGCCATCCGTACTCAGCGAGGCAGTCAGGGCCACCGGACCCGCGTACGCGTACCCCAGGCGCGCCGAGCGCTGCGGCAGCGTGCTGAACTGCGCGGCGGCCGTCACGGTGTGGCCCGGCGCGGGTTGCCAGCGGGCCTCCGTGACCGCAGAGAACGTGCCTGCAGAGAGCGGCTCGTTCCGCTGCGCCAGCGCGGCGCCCGTGACCGACAGGGTGTCCCGGGGCGTCCAGGTGACGCTGAGCCCGGCCTGCCAGCCCAGCTGCCCCGCCTCAGCCGCCACCTGTGCGCGCGCGGCGGCCGTCAGCTGCGGCGTGACCTGACGGCTGACCGAGGCACCCGCCGCGTACTGGGCCTCACCGGGCGTGGCCTGCGCCGTCACGCTGACGGTCGTGCCGCTCCCGCTCCCGGCCCACCCGGCCGAGGCCGAGACGCTGCTGGCCCGCAGGTTCAGCGGCACCAGGCGCGCCGCGCCGCTCAGGCGCCACTCGTCGCGCAGCAGCGTCACGTCGCCGGTCAGGGCCGTGTCCTGCGGCCGGGCGGACCGGTACGCCAGATTCACGCCCGCGCTGTAGGACAGGTCCGCGTACCGCGCCCCCAACTGCCCCTGCCAGTCGCCGGGCTGCCACTGGGCCTCGCCCGAGAGACTCCAGTGGTCCGTCACCCCGTACACGCCGTTCAGGGTCGCGGCGCCCGCCCGGCCCTTCACGCCCGCCTCGGCCTGCACGGCCAGCGCGTGCGCGGTCACGAGCACGTCGCCCGGGCCATACACCCGCGACTCCGTCCGCTCGCCCGTGGCGTCCACGATGACCGCCTGAAGCGTGCCCGCCGGGGCGTTCACGCCCACGTTCCGCAGGACCAGCTGCCCGGCCCGCACGCGCACGGGCGGCAGGTCATCCCCGTTCACCCGCAGGCGCACCTCGGCGTCCAGCGGCAGGGCCAGCGACCACAGTGGAAGCCGGTAGGCCCGCGCGTCCCCCCAGGTGACCCGCACCCCGCTGATCCGCTGATCGTTCAGGCGGGTGTCGCCGTTCACGCGCTGCGCGTACGCCTGCGCCGTCACCGTCAGGTGCGGCGAGACCCGGTACGCCGCGCCGAGCTGCGCCTCGACCTGGGGGTCGGCCGCGCCCTGCGCGCGCACGCTGAGCCCCACCGCGCCGGTCAGCGGGCCGGACTGCGCGCCGGCCTGCACGCCCAGCTCGCGCGAGAGGCCCTCGGTGCCGGGCGTGCGCTCCAGGCGGCCCTGCACGCCCAGCGTGACCAGCGGCAGCGTGGCGTCCGGCCCGGGTGCACTGGCGTGCCAGTCCGCCAGGTCCAGGGTGTTGCCGGGCAGCAGCGCCAGCTGCGGGCGCACGGTCAGCGTGAGTTCCGACGGGTCGAAGCTGAGGTCCAGCGTGCCGCTCAGCTGCACGAACGCGCCCAGGTCGCAGGAAGCCTGCGCCACCGCATACGCGGACTCGGACGGCCGCAGCAGCCGGGATTCGACCCACACCGCGCCCGGCGGCAGGAGGGCCAGGCCGCCCCCGCGCGCCTCGCCGTTGATCGTGGTCTCCACGAACACCGGGTCCGCAGCGCACGGCGACGCGCTGGCCGCACTCTCCTGCGCCGCCGCGTGACCGGCCAGCAGGCCTGCCAGCAGCCACGCCGCGCGCAGATCAGGGCAGCGTGACCGTCTCACGTCCGACCTTGCCGCTCGCGTCCGTGAACGCCACCGTCACGGTGCGCGCCCCGCCCAGCTCGCCCAGCGGCAGACTCAGGGTGCTGCGGCCCAGCACGGCCGTGCTGCCCAGGTTCACGCTGCGGTCCCCCACCAGGGCACTCAGCACCCGGTAGGTCTGGTGGGCGTTGCCGCTGTTCACGAGGTCCAGCGTGCCCTGCGACCCCGACTGGCGCACCTGCAACGCCACGCGGGGCGCGCTGCCCGGCGGGGTGACGTACACCGGCAGGGACAGCTGCACCAGCTGACGCACGTTCATCTGGGCGTCCGGCGTGCCGCTGGACTCCGACGGCGTATCGCTGTTCGGCACCTGCTGCACGAACACCCGGTAGGTCAGTTCGTCCGCGCCGGCCTTCTTCAGCAGCCCCAGCCGGATCACCTGCCCCTCGCCACGCTTCAGCGTGAAGCTCGCGGGATTCACGATCACGTCCCGGGTCGGTTCGTAGACGTGCTCCCCGCCCTGTGTCCCCCAGCGGCGCACCTCCACCTGAAAGCTCATGGTGCCCCCAGAGGGATTCTCGAAACGCACCTGCGCCGTGTTCGTCCGTTCCGGGTTCAGGTTGAACGCGGTGGGACTCACGCTGAACCCCTGGGCGGCGGCCGCACCCAGCGCCAGCAGCAGACCCGCGAGGCGCCTCACGGGCGGCCCCCGTCCACGGCCTCGGTGGTCACGGCGAACAGCACCTGATACGTGCCGCCCGGCACGGTCCACTGCCCGGCGGGCACCACCAGCGGCAGGTCGAACGCCCGTGACCCCTGCACCCGCAGGTCGAGCGGGACGCCCTGAACCTCACCGCGTACCTCGCCGCGCTCGCCACGCAGCACCACCGGTCCGCCCGGCGCCAGCAGCGGGCCGGCCGGGGTGCTGAACTGCACGCGGTACCAGCCGGTGCCGGGGCAGGAGACGCGCACGCTGATCTGCCCCCGCGCGCTGTCCGGCGCGGCATAGGTCACGGGCGCACTGAGAAGCTGCGTCACCTGGCAGGGCGCAGGCGCGGCCTGGGCCGCACAGAGCAGGGACAGAAGGGCAAGTACACGCACGGGCTGACTCCTGAAAGGGGTTCCCGCCAGAGTGGCAGGCTGAAGGGGACGGGGGACGGACCGGTGAAGCAGGCAGGGCAGCCGGGTGTCCGCTGGGACGCCCGCACTGCCCCTGTCCGTGCCTTACTCGTTGTACTCGAACTTGACGACCATGTCGCCGGTGTACGTGCCGCCGGGGATCGTCCAGGCGACGTTCGGGTTCTGACCGGCGCCGCCCATCTTGAAGCTGGCCTTGACCTCGTAGTACTCGTACTTGCCGCCCAGCATGCCCGCCTCGTACGACCCGGCGGTGCTGAAGCTCATGCTCATGGGGTTCGTGGCGCTCCAGGGATTGGTGGTGATATTGAAGGTGTACTTCTTGTCCGCACGGGTCATGGTGACGCTGGTCGGCGTGATGATCTTCAGCGCGGTGTCGTAGTTGCAGTCCACGGCCATGACCAGCTTGTCGGCGGTGACCGTGTTGCTGATGGCGCTGATGGTGCCCAGATCAATCTTGTCCCAGGTGCGGCCCAGGCCGGCCGCGCCGTTCCAGCCGGGGGTGGTGTAGGCCGTGATGCACACGTTCTTGACGTTCACGGTCAGTGGGGTGGTCTGGCTGCCACTCACGGTGGCGGCGGCGGCGGTGCTCAGGGTGGTGGACAGGGCCAGCAGGGCGATGTTCCTCATCTTCTTCTCCGTAGGCCAGGGTGACGCTGGCCGGCGTGCGTGACCATGCGGTGGTCAGACCGTGAACGCCCCTCACCGGCAGGCAGGCGATCAGCAGAAGTGGAAAGCCGGTGCAGTGCGGCGGGCAGTGTCGGGGCCTCCCCGCCCTGTCACGCCCCCGCGGCTGTGACCACACCGTAAAAAAAGTCACGTTAACATGGCGTTAACGCGAAAAAAATCACGGCTGACAGCTCCCAGATGGACCCGGGCTGAATGTTCCGCGAAAACCGGATCAGTCGTTCTGCAGCAGCGGGTACGGATTGATCGCCCCGCCCCCCGCATAGATCCCGTAGTGCAGGTGCGGCGGCGTGCCCTTCGCGTTTCCGCTGTCCCCCACGAAGCCCACCACGTCGCCCGCCTGCACCCAGTCCCCGCGCTTCAGGTCCGGATACCGCTCCAGGTGAGCGTAGTAGTGCCGCTGTCCCGCCGGACCCAGGATCATCACCGTGCGGCCCCCCAGGTTGTTCGGCCCGACGTTCACGACCATGCCGCGCGTCGTGGCGCGGATGGGCGTGCCGCGCGGCGCGAAGATGTCCACGCCCTCGTGCCGCCGCCCCTGACTGCGCGCCCCACCCCAGGTGTCCACGAAGCGCTGTCCCGGCAGGGGATTGGGCAGACTGCCCGCCACCGGAGCGGGTTCGGCCATCAGCGCTGCCATCCGCTGAGCCCCCTGAATCAGCGGCCACAGCAGGTACGCCACGCCCGCCAGGACCAGCACCGTCACGATCACCCCGACCATCCTGCGCATATGCAGGGCAGCATGCCGCCTGCACCCGCGCCATGAACCGGGCAAAAGTTGCAGAGCCGACAACCATGAACGCGACCACAAGGCGCGTGCCCACGCGCGCTAGACTCACCGGATGCCTGTCCGCCCCCCGCCCAGTTCCCCCGCCCACCTGTGGACCCTGCCCGGCGGCCTGACCGTCGTGTTCGAACGCCGCCACACGCCCGGTTTCGCGTTCGACCTGCGGGTCCCGGTCGGCAGCGCCCACGACCCCGCCGGGGCGGAGGGGACGGGCGGCGTACTGGAAGAATGGCTGTTCAAGGGCGCCGCCGGAATGGACGCCCGCGCCCTGCAGGACGCCTTCGACGACCTCGGCGTGCGCCGGGGCGGCGGCGTGGGTCCCGAGGCGACCCGCATCGGCGTGAGTGGCCTGCGCGCCGACCTGCGCGCCGCGCTGGCCCTCACCGCCGACGTCCTCAGCCGCCCCGAACTGCCCGGGGACGAATTCGAGATCCTCACCGACCTCGCCCGGCAGGACCTCGAAGGTCTGGAGGACAGCCCCGCCGACCGGCTCGCCACCCGCGCCCGGCAGGTCGCCTTTCCCCGCCCGGCGGCCTCCCCGTACGCCGGGTACGCGCACCCCGCCAGCGGCACCCCCGAGGGCCTTGACGCCCTCACCCCGCAGGGCGTGCGCGAGCACCTCACCCGCTACGGGCAGGCGGGCAGCGTGCTGGGTCTCGTTGCCGACCTAGACCCCGAAGGCGCCCTCACGCTGATTCAGGAGACCCTCGGCGGCCTGCGGCCCGGGCTCGACGAACCCGTCCCCGCGCCCTTCCAGCCCCACGCGCAGGCGCACGAACCCCACCCGGACGGCGAGCAGACGCACCTCAGCCTCACCGCGCCCGGCGTCGGCCCCCGCGACACGCACTGGCTGGCGTGGCAGGTCGCCCTGACCGCCCTCAGCGGCGGCAGCGCCAGCCGTCTGTTCCACGCCGTCCGCGAGGAACGCGGCCTCGCGTACGCCGTCAGCGCCAGCCCCATCCTCCTCGGCGGGCACGGCTACCTCAGCGCGTACGCCGCCAGTACCCCGGAGCGCGCCCCCGAAACCCTCCAGGTCCTCCGCGCGGAACTCGCCCGCCTCCCGCAGGGCCTGACCCCCGCCGAGTTCGAACGGGCCCGCACCGGACTCGCCACCAGCGTCATCTTCGGCGCCGAGAGCCTGCGCGGCCGCGCCCACGCCCTCACCCGCGACGTCGCCCTGTTCGGCCACCCCCGCTCCGTCCAGACCCTGCGCGAGAGCATCCAGGCCCTCACCCTGACGCAGGTCAACGACTTCCTGAGCACCTACGACCCCACCCGGGACGCCACCATCGTCACCCTCGGCCCCAGCGACCCCACCCAGACCCCAATGGACCCAGCCCATGCCTGACCTGCACCAGCACACGCTCCCCAACGGCCTCACCCTCCTCCTCGAACCGGACCCGGACGCCCAGACCATCGCCGCCGGGTACTTCGTCAACACCGGCAGCCGCGAAGAAACCCCCCAGGACATGGGTGCGAGCCACTTCATCGAACACCTGCTGTTCAAAGGCAGCGACGAACTCAGCGCCCGCGAACTCAACGAACGCCTCGACGACCTCGGCGGTCACGCCAACGCCTTCACCAGCGAAGAAGCCACCGTCTACCACGCCGCCACCCTCCCCGAACACACCCCGGAACTCCTGCACACCCTCACCGAACTGATGCGCCCCGCCCTGCGCGACACCGACATCCACACCGAACGCGGCGTCATCCTCGAAGAAATCGCCATGTACGCCGACCAGCCCAGCGTCCGTGTCACCGACCAGCTCCGCGCTGACTACTGGGGCGACCACCCCCTCGGCCAGCCCATCCTCGGCACCACCGACACCGTCACCACCCTCAGCCCCGACACCCTGCGCGCCCACCATCAGGCCCGCTACGGCGCCCAGCGCGTCACCCTTGCCGTCACCGGCCAGTTCGACCCGCACCAGCTCACCACCTGGGCCCAGCAGCACCTCAAAGACTGGCCCGGCGGCACCCCCACCCCCCACCCCGACACCCGACCCCCCGCCTGGCCCGACCACACCCACACCCTCACCGACCCCGACCTCACCCGCGTCCACCTCGCCGCCACCAGCCCCGGCCTGAGCGCCCACCACCCCCTGCGCGAAGCCGCACACATCCTCGCCGACCTCATCGGCGGCGAAAACGGCGCCCTCTACTGGACCCTCATCGACACCGGCACCTGCGACAGCGCCGACCTCGCCCACCTCGAATACCACGCGTGCGGCACCTTCGAAGGCGGCTTCACCAGCGACCCCGACCGCGCCCCCCACGCACTCGCCACCTACCGCCAAGTCCTCCGGGACGCCCACACCCTCATCACCCCGCAGTCCGTGCGCCGCGCCGCCCGCAAACTCGCCGTCAGCACGCTCCTGCGCGCCGAAACACCCCAGGGCCGCCTCTTCACCCTCGGCATGGAATACCTCGCCACCGGCCGCACCCTCAGCACCGACGACCTCGTCAAACGCTACGAGAACGTCACCGTCGAGCAGGTGCAGGAAGTGCTGCGGCTGTGCCCCATGGACCGGCTGACAGTCGTGGCGCTCGGGCCTATCTCGGCACTCTGATTTCGTTTGGGAGTGCTTCCCCGTTGGAAGGGCTGCGCCTGGCGGCGGGCCTCCCCACCCCCCAGCCCCCTCCCCCAGAGGGGCAGGGGGGGCTTACGTTGGCACTGGGCAAGAGTTGTTCCTGATGCGGCGGTCTTGTATTGGGCGTTGACGTGTCCGGCCTTGACGCCATCCTCCTCGCCCCTCGTAGGCCCGCGCGCTGCGCGCACGACGGCCGGTGGGGGTCTGCGGTTGCTGGCAAGGTGCCTTGAAGCGATCTGCTGATCGACTTTCAAAACCACGCTTTTGCCCAAGCGAGAAAAAGTAGAACCTTCCGGCACGCACCAAGCCGACTGGCCCCGCAACCGTCGTGGCAGCCGAGCCCGTCGTGCGCGCAGCGCGCGGGGCGCACGCGGCGAGTTCGGAGGCATGCAGCCCCATAAGTGGCCGAACCCGCCAGTTGCCCATCAGAAACGCCAGAGGAATACCTGCCGAGCGCAGCGACCGCTCCCCCTGCCCCTCTGGGGGAGGGGGCTGGGGGGTGGGGAGGCCCGCCGCCAGGCGCACCCCCACGACGCAACCGGTCACTGGTCAGCGAGTCGTCGCCGCGTACAGCGCGAGCACCTCACGCGCCTCGTCCACGTGCATCTGCTCCACGAGTGCGCCCTGGTGTGCGGCGATGCTTTTCCCTTCAGCGCGTGCGGCGTCCCACGCGTCGATGAGGGCCTGTGCGTGTTCCGCTTCGGTTTCGGTGACGCCGAACGCCTGGTTGGCGGCGTCGATCTGCCCTGGGTGGATGAGGGTTTTGCCGCTGAAGCCGAGGGCGCGGCCCTGCTGGCATTGCCGCGTGAAGCCGTCGGAATTGCGGATGTCGTTGTACACGGCGTCGAGGGGTGTTTTGCCGTGGGCGCGGGCGGCGAGGACGACGCTGCTCAGCGCGTGGAGGAGCGGGGTGCGGTCGGGGTGGGGTTGGGTGCGCAGGGCGCGGGCGAGGTCGTTCGCACCGACGATGAGGGTGGTGACGCCGGGCACGGCGGCGATCTGGGGTGCGTTCAGGACGCCGTGTGGGGTTTCGATCATGGCCCAGAGGGGCAGGCCGAGGCTGAGGGCGTGGGCGTCTGCGGCGCGCTCGACTTTGGGCAGGACGATGCCGCTGGCGCCGGCGGTCAGCGCCAGTTCGCGGTCGTCGTGTTCCCAGGGGGTGTTCAGGCCGTTGACGCGGATGAGGACGGGGACGGGCCAGGGGGTGCGCAGGGCTTCGCGGACGTGTTCTCTGGCGGCGTGTTTGTATTCGGGGGCGACGGCGTCTTCGAGGTCGAGGATGATGGCGTCGGCGCCCAGGGTGCGGGCTTTCTCGATGGCGCGGGGTTTGTCGCCGGGGACGTACAGGACGGAGCGTGTGGGGGGCATGGGTTCAGTATCGGGGGTGGGGGTCAGGGGAGGCCCCAGATGCGGGGTGGGGCGAGTTCCAGCACGTTTCCGGCCGGGTCATGGAAATACAGGCTCTCGCCCCGGTCCCCCCAGGCGTACCGGGTGACGGTCAGTCCGGCGGCGCGCAGCCTCGCTTCCCACTCGTCGGTTTGGGCGGGGTCCAGGGTCAGGCAGGTGTGCCCGCCGGGCGTTCCGGCGTGTGGGGGAACGTCGCCGGGCTGGGCGCTGGCGCGCGGGTCGAAGATCAGCAGCATGCTGCCGTCCAGCCGGTAGAACAGGTGCCGCCCGGCGACCTTTCCGTGCAGGGTCAGGCCCAACGTTCCGCTGTAGAACGCCTCGGCGCGGTCCAGATCGTCGACGTACAGGCAGGTTTCCAGGACGCGCATGTCGCCAGGGTACGGCAGCGCGCCCCGGCCGGAGCGGGAGCGCGCGTCGAGTGGGGTTATTTCAGGCGGCAGAGTTCGCCGGGGTTGCAGGTCTGGATGACGGACGCTCCGGCTCCGCTGGCGGCAGCGAGGGTCAGGAGGGTGGCGGCGGTCACGAGCAGTCGTTTCATGGGAACTCCTTCCAGCGGGGTGCTGGGCCCGGTGCTCCGGGTGTTCCCCAGTTGTACGGCGGGGCCTGCGCGGGTGCCCCTCTTGCGTTCGCGGGGCGGTCATGTTTACGGCAGCAGCAGGCGGGGTTCGGGCGCGGGGCCCAGCGCGCGGCGCTGCACGTCCCGCAGGACGTTCTGTCCGTCGGCGTGAATGCCGTGCTTGCGGAAGCTGGTGGCGAGGCTCTGGGCGTCCCGGGCGAGCAGGTCGCGGAAGTGCGGGTTCTGACGGGTCGACAGTTGCGGGAAGTCAATGATGGTCACGGTGTCCTCCTGCCAGAGCAGGTTGTAGGTGCTGTAGTCGCCGTGCGCGTACCCGAGCCGCAGCAGGTGGGCCATGCCCTGCAAGCTCTGGTCCCAGGCGCTGCGGGCCTGTTCGGGGTTCAGTGAGGCGTCGCTGAGGCGTGGGGCGACGTGGTCCTCGGTGCCGATCAATCGCATCAGGACGGCGGGGTACGTGGCGGTGTAGTCGTAGGGGTGGGGGCCAACCAGGGGTTCGGGCACGGGGAGGCCGGCCTGCCAGAGTTCCCAGAGGTGCGCGTATTCGGCGGCCACCCAGCCGTGCTGGAGCATCTCCAGGCCCGCGCGGGTGCGGCCCTCGATGGCGCGGCGGTCGCGGTCCTTGATGATGACCTGCCCGGCGCGGTACACGCTGTCGTCCTTGAAGGACCGGGCCTGCAGGTCGCGGTAGAGCTTCACGAGGACGCTGCCGCGCGGGCCGCGGGCGACGTACGCGGTGGCTTCCTTGCCGCTCTTGAGTTCCGCGATGATCTCGGTAACGTGTCCGAGGTCACGCAGGCGGCGGATCACGTCGTCCTGGTCGCTGTCCTCATCGGCGGTCATCTGGGCGAGCTGGCGTCGTCCGACGGGTTTCTTCTTGCCGCGCCTGCGGGGTTCGGCGGCGTCGGTCCAGGGGTCATCCAGCCAGTCCTGATCGGATGGGTCGTGGGTGCGGGCGCTCATGGGCGCCTCCGGGGGTCAGTGCAGGGTGTGGAGCCCGAAGGCAGAGGCGGCCAGTGGGGTTGCGTCAAAATCACTCCAGGGTGCGGAAACGAGAACTCCGTGCGCGGCGGTCTGGATTTCAGTGATGTTGGTCATAGCTGGCACCTCCTTTCGGTGATGAGCGCAGCGTAGCAGGGCAAGGTGGCGACTGTCACGAAAGAAGCGGGCGCTAGGCCATCACGCCTACGGTGCCTCCGGGCTGCCCGGCGCCGGGGCGGCACCCTTGCACGACGTGAGAGTCGGTGCTACTCTGCACAGGCCCGCGTGGAAGCGCGCGAGAACGGGTCCTTAGCTCAGTTGGTAGAGCGGCGGTCTCCAAAACCGTAGGTCGTGGGTTCAAGTCCTACAGGGCCCGCCACGAACCGCCCCCCAGTCCACTCCGGGTTGGGGGGCGGATCCTTTGCCGAGTCCTCCGGTCGGCGGCAGTCCGTATCACAGGACTCCGCGGGGTGCAGAGATGAAGGGAGGCTGTGAAGTTTCCCCGGCAGTCTGGGGTGGGGTATTCATAGACTGCGGGTCATTCCCTCATTGGTGGGCAAGGAGTCTCATGAAGAAAAGTGCTGTTCTGTCGGTTGTGGTGCTCGGTCTGTCACTGGCCAGCTGTAGCAGGATCGTGGGCGCGGCCATTCCGCCGCAGACGATCAGTAATCCGGCGGGGCTGGAGGGCAAGCAGCTGGTGGCGTCGTCGCCGCTGGTCATCGAATCGGTGCGGGGCACCGTGAGTTACAGCACGGCTGGTGCGCCGTTCGGGGACATTCAGATTCAGGAGCTGCCGTTCGGGATCAAGCCCGGCGGGCTGGAGTTCCGGACGGGGTTCAGTCAGATTGACGTGACGGGCGCGTGCGTGAAGCCGCAGGCGTTCACCGTGACGGTCCGGGACGTGAAGGTGGACGCCAGTGACCCGGTGGCCAGCGCGACCTTCACGGAGAATGCGGCGGCGCAGTTCACGCTGACGCGCACGTCCGAGAGTGCCGGGAAGGCCACGTACGGCGTATCGGACACGAAGCTGAGCGTCTCGGCGGATGTGGCGACGGCCATGAAGTTCTTCTCGATCCTCACCACGGGCGGCCAGAACACGGTCAGTGTCACGGCGACGATCAGCGCCAGTGACAACGGCCTGGCGGGCTGCACGATGGGTTTCACCCTGAAGGACGTGAGCGTCACGCTGAGCAAGTTCCAGTAACCCCTGGTCTGCACTGACTTCGGGTGGCGTCTGGTTCGCGGCTCGTGTCATCGCCACTGCATTCCGCTGTTCGGGACCGTGCTCAGACGCCCCCACTGCGCTCTGCGGGTGGGGGCGGTCTGCTGGGTTGCCGGGTGCGGCGTTCAGCGTTGGGGTGGGGTGAGGGCGTCGCGCAGCCACGCCTGGAATTCCGGCAGGGCGCGGTCGTACTGCAGGGCGATGATCTCGGGCACCTCGTAGGGATGCACGGCCTTGATGCGCGCCTCGAGGTCCGGATACTGTTCACCGCTGGTCTTGATGAGCAGCAGGCTCTCGGGGTCCTCGGCGACCTCGCCCTGCCAGCGGTACACGCTCTGGAGGCCGGGGACGATGTTCACGCAGCCGGCGAGGTGCTCGGCGACGAGGATGCGGGCCAGGTCAAGGGCCCGCTCGGGGGGGAGGGTGACCATGACGACAAGTGACACGCGTCCAGCATACGACCTGGGCGGGTGGGGTCGGCAAGGGAACCCCCCCGGTGTGTGACGGGGGGCAAGCGGCTGCGCGCCGGTCTGGCGCGCGGCGCGGGCGTTACTGGAGGGTGCGTTTCAGGAGGGTGACCCTGACCTGCACGCGTTTCTTGTTGCGCCACACGTCCAGCGTGACGGTCTGACCGGGGCGTTTGGCGGCGACCAGTCGGGTCACGTCGAAGGAGTCGCGCACGCCCTGGCCGTCCACGGCGACGATGATGTCGCCGAGCGGTGCCAGGAGCTGGTCCTTGCTGTTGCGCAGGCTGCCGCGCAGGCCAGCGCGGGCGGCGGCGCTGCCGGCGGGTACCTGATCGACCAGGGCGCCCTGGTTGCTGCTCAGGCCCGCCAGCTGGCGCAGGGCCGGGTCAAGGCTGTCGAGGTCCACGAGGGTCGCGCCGAGCGTGCCGCGCTGGGGCACGCCGATCTTCTCAAGGTCGTCGAGGCTCTGCTTGACGACGTCGCTGGGGATGGCGATGCCGATCGTGCCGGGCACCAGGGCGTTCGGGGCGGCGTTCAGGTCGGCCACGCCGACGACGAGTCCGCGGGAGTCCAGGACGGGGCCGCCGCTGTTGCCCTGTTGGATGCTGGCGGTGGTGGTGATGTACTGGCTGATCTCCGAGCCGAGCTGGTCGGTGCGGGGGACGTCGCGGGCGCTGGCGGTGACGCTGTACACGCCGCTGCCGACGAAGTTCTGGATGCGGAAGGGCGTGCCGAGCGTCATGAGTTTCTGCCCCGGGATGAGGCGGGCGCTGGACCCGAACGCGAGCGTGGCGGGCGCGGTGACGCCGGTGACGCGCAGGATCGCGATGTCGATGCCGGGGTCGACGCCCTCGAGGCGCGCGGTGACGCGGCGGCCGTTGTACAGCGTGACGGTGATGGATTCCTGGAACTGCACGACGTGGTAGTTCGTGACGATCAGGTCCTTCTTGTAGAAAAAACCGGTGCCGGTCTCGATGGGGTCGTCGCCGGGTTGCAGCTGTTCGCGTTGCAGCCGGGTGTCGACACGCACGACGGCCTGCAGGGCTTTCTGGGTGATCTCGACGGTGTTGATCTCGTCGGGGGTGACCAGGGTGCGCTGCGCGGTGACGCGGCCGGTCAGGTACGCGCCGCCGAGTCCGCCGCACAGCAGCAGCGTGAGTCCCAGCGCGCGTGGGAACTTCACTCGCTGCTCTTGGGGCGGGAGTCGGTGACGTAGAAGCCGCTGCCCTTGAACGCGATGCCCGGGCGGGCCAGGACGCGTTTGACGGGCGCGCCGGTGTCGGGGTGCGTGGTGTAGGGCTCGTCGCGCATGCTCTGCTGCAACTCGTAGATTTCGCCGTTTTCCAGGTTCTTGTACAGGTAGGTGGGCATGGATCGACCTCGCGTGATGTGTCCGCGCGCGTACGCTCGCGCCGAATATCCTAGCAACTGTGGTCAGGCGCGGATGTAAGGTCGCTCAGGCGTTCCCTTGAGGGTTGCGGCGGTGGCCTGCCCAGCCCCGGATGGGTGCGTGAGTGGCGTACTCATGTGAGGTGGGGGGTGGATGCTATGCTGCGCGGGTGGACCGACTTGGTGTCCGGTTCACACGAAACAGGGCAGCGCAAGGCCCCTGCCCGCCCACGCGGGACTGGGGAGACGAGGTGGAAGTCAGCGAGTTTCTGCGGATGCTTCCAGGCCAGCATGCACGGCCTACCCGGCGCCCGGCGGTTCCAGCACGGAATCCAGGGCGTGAATCCCGACCATAACCCCCGTGGCAACACGGACATAAAGCCGGGAACCATGCATCAAATCCACAGACACCAGCGTGGGCTGCGAGCAGTGTGGCGGGAGGTCCTGACCCCCGGACCGCGCCGCTGACGCGCCCCAGCAAGGAGCATTATGTGCGGCATCGTTGGATACATCGGCCCCCGGCAGGCGCAGGACGTTCTCATCTCCGGTCTCTCGAAACTGGAGTACCGCGGCTACGACAGCGCGGGCATCGCCGTGCATGACGGCGCGCAGATCGAGGTGAAGAAGAAGGCCGGGAAACTCGAGAACCTCAGCACGCTGCTGGAGGGTCAGCCCATGGGCGGCTCGCTGGGCATCGGGCACACCCGCTGGGCCACGCACGGCCTGCCGAACGACACGAACGCGCACCCGCACGCCACCGAGGACGGCCGCATCGTGATCATCCACAACGGCATCATCGAGAACTACCTGCCCCTCAAAGAGGGCCTGATGAGCCGTGGGCACGAGTTCAAGAGCGAGACCGACAGCGAGGTCCTCGCCCACCTGATCGAGGAAGCCTACGCGGGCAACCTCGAGGAGGCCGTCCGCGCGGCATTGAGCCAGGTGCGCGGCGCGTACGGGATCGTCGTCACGCACGTCGACCACCGCGAGATCGTCGCGGCCCGCACCGTCAGCCCGCTCGTGATGGGCGTCGGCGAGGGCGAGATGTTCCTGGCCAGTGACGTGCCCGCCCTGCTGGCCTACACCCGCAACATGGTGTTCCTGCACGACGGCGACATGGTCGTCCTGAACGACGACGGCTTCCGCGTCATGGACCTGGCGGGCAACCCCCAGGAGCGCCCCGTGGAGCACATCGAGTGGGATGCCGAGGCCGCCGAGAAGGGCGGGTACGACACGTACATGCTCAAGGAGATCTACGAGCAGCCCCAGGCCCTCACCAACACCCTGATCGGCCGCCTGCACGACGAGACCGGTGAGGTGAACCTCGACATCGACCTCGACCCCGGCAGCTTCAAGCGCATCTCCATCATCGCGTGCGGCACCGCCTACTACGCCGGTCTGGTCGGCGAGTACCTGATCGAGCAGCTCGCCCGCATTCCTGTGGAAGTCGACGTGGCCAGCGAGTACCGCTACCGCGATCCCCTGGTCAGCGAGAACACCCTGGCCATCGTCGTGTCCCAGAGCGGCGAGACCATCGACACCCTGGAGGCGCTGCGCGAGGCGAAGAAGTTCGGCGCGAAGACCCTCGGCGTGATCAACGCCAAGGGCTCCTCCATGACCCGCGAACTGGACGACACGCTGTACATCCACGCCGGACCCGAGATCGGCGTCGCCAGCACCAAGGCGTATACGTCAATGGTCAGCGCGTTCCTGATGCTGGCCCTGTGGCTGGGCCGCGCCCGTGGAACGCTCAGCGAGGAGCAGGGCGCCGAACTCCTGAAGGCCGCCCGCGAACTGCCCCGCCTGGTCGAGGAAGCCCTGGCCCCCGAGCGCGTGGCGCGCATCAAGGAAGTCGCCGAGAAGTACGCCATGGCCCGCGACTACCTGTTCCTGGGGCGCGGCGTGAACAGCCCCACCGCCTACGAGGGCGCGCTGAAACTCAAGGAGATCAGCTACATCCACGCCGAAGCGTACGCGGCGGGCGAGATGAAGCACGGTCCCATCGCCCTGATCGACGAGAAGTTGCCGGTCGCCGTGATCGCCACCGAGAGCCGCCTGCTGGAAAAGACCATCAGCAACGTGCAGGAAGTCCGCGCCCGCGCCGGGAAGGTCATTCTGTTCCTGTCGGACGGCGACACCGAGAACGCCCGCCACGGCGACGACGTCATCTACGTCCCGCGCGCCCACGAGATGGTCAGCCCCGTCGTGAACGCCGTCGCCATGCAGCTCCTGGCGTACTTCACGGCCACCGCGCTGGGCAAGGACGTGGACAAACCCCGTAACCTCGCCAAGAGCGTCACCGTCGAGTAACAGCGTCCAGCAGGAGGGGGCCGCAGCCAATCGCGCTGCGGCCCCCCTCGCTTGTTCGGTCAGAAGTTGGCCATGTCGCTGGCGACGGCGTTCGCGGGGATGTTGTACACGCCGTACACTTCCTTGTCCATGAAGCTGTCGGGCAGGTAGGCGTAGCCGCCGTCGCCGAAGCCGCAGCTCCAGGAGTTCTTGATCACGAAGTACCCGGTGGGCAGGGACAGCTTGACGTTCACCAGCCCGGCGATCTTCACGTCGTAGGTCTGCATGCCGCTGTTGACGTAGCCGACGACGTGCACGGCGTGACCGCCGCGGACCTTGCCGCCCATCAGGCTCAGGTTCGGCAGGCCGGTGGCGCCGATGGCGTCGAAGGCGGGGTCCACGTTGAAGCCCAGGATCAGCTGGTCGCCCCGGTCGATCATCTGGCGCAGCAGGGCGCGGCGGTAGGCGCGGGCGGCGTCGCCGCTGCCCAGGGCGTTGTTGGCGAGTGCCACCCAGACTTCGGTGCCCTGCGTGGCGCGGAAGTTGAACGCGGCGTTCGGGGCGATGTCCCACTCGGGTTTCCACGCGCAGTTGTTCGTGCCGCCCTGGCAGACGAGCTGGGCCTGGGCGGTGGTGTCGCTGCACGCCTGGTTGGCGTAGTTCAGGCAGGAGTTCCGGAATTCCGTGACGGCCTTGGTGGTGTCGGCGGGGATGCGGACGCGGCTCCGGGACGCGTTGTACTTCCAGCGGACCTCGGTGGGGATCATGCGCTGCTTGCCGATGATGTCGTTGAAGTCGCCCCACCCGGCGCCGTCGCCGAGGACGCCGTCGTCGCCGCGCAGCCAGTAGTACGCGTACTGCTCGGAGAGGTTGAATGGAGTCTTGATGCGGCGCGCGATCTGGGTTTCCAGCGCCGAGACGTACGCGAAGGCCATGCAGGTGCCGCGGCCGCCCTGGTCCTTGATGGTGGTGATCTGGTCGATGCGGTTGCCGCGCATCTGCCCGAACAGGGCGTTGGTGGGCGTGAAGCGGCACGCGCCGTCGGTGGGGTTGCTCACGAAGCCGCCGCCGAGTTCCTCCTGCGGCTGCGAGGGTTTGGGGGGCGTGACCTTGTTCAGGATCGTGGTGGGCACCGTGAAGCGGACATTCGGGGCGATGTTGACGGTGCGGGCCGAGTCGGGCGTCAGGAATTCGCGCGGGATGGGGTTCTGGTCGCTGAGGCCGAACGACTGCAGGATGGCGGCGCGGTTGGCGGGTGCGGCGGCCTCGGCCTGGGCGACGCTCAGGGCGACGGTGTCCTGGCCGTACAGCAGGACTTCCTTGTTCTCGCCGGTGCGGAGCTTGATGGTGGTGGGCACCGTCAGGCCGCGCGGGAGGGCCAGGGTGGCGCGGGCGATGTCGGCGCGCAGGTCCGCGCGGCCCTGGAGGCCCTGCACGAGGCTCAGGCTGCGGCTGATCTCGGCGTCGCGGGCCTGGAGGCGCGCGGGCAGCTCCTGCAGGTTCAGTTGCAGGGCGTTCGGGCTCTGGAGGACCTGCTGGAACTGGGCCTGGGGGACGCGCAGGACGTTCAGGTTCAGGGTGGAGATCTGGATGGGTTGCAGCTGGAGGTTCTGGAGGTTCACGCTGTTCTGCGCGTGCGCGGCGGACAGGGCGGCCGACAGGGTGGTGAGGAGGGCGGTGCCGATCAGGGTGCGTGCGTTCATGGTGGACCTCCGGTGGGGTGTGGGCACAGTGAAGCGGATGGGGCGTTGCGGCGGCGTTGCGCGGAGAGGTGCGGTCGGTGCTGGGTGCAGTTCAGCAGACCGGCCATGATCGGGCCGTGATCGGATGGCGGGGGCGGGGTGTGCGGGCCTGGAGCGGACTGTGCCCGTCGACCGGTGCGGCACTGGGCTGGGGGTGGGGGCGACCTGCCAGGAATGTTGAACCGGGTCAAGTGTTGCGTGGGGGTGGGGCGTGGGGATTGACAGGGGCGGGCGGGGCGCGCACACTGACTGCACCTCAATGTAATCGTTTGCAACCGGGTTTCCTCGTCTGGGAAACCAGCCGCTCCACTCATCACCCGCAGCCGTGCCGGGGAGGTGTAATCGATTTCAATGGCCAGTATCCAGGACGTCGCCCAGCTCGCCCAGGTCAGTACCGCCACCGCCTCCCGCGCCCTGTCCCGACCCGACATGGTTGCCGCCACCACCCGTGAACGCGTCCTGAGCGCCGCGCGCGAACTCGGCTACCAGCCCAACGTCATCGCCCGCAGCCTCCGCCAGGGCGAGACCCGGACCATCGGCGTGATCGTCACCGACATCCTCAACCCCTTCCACGCGCAGCTCGCCAAGGGCATCCAGGACGCCGCCGACCGGCACGGCTACACT
This sequence comes from Deinococcus soli (ex Cha et al. 2016), assembly GCF_001007995.1. Taxonomy (NCBI): domain Bacteria; kingdom Thermotogati; phylum Deinococcota; class Deinococci; order Deinococcales; family Deinococcaceae; genus Deinococcus; species Deinococcus soli (ex Cha et al. 2016). The sequence continues at coordinate 2,105,971 of NZ_CP011389.1, forward strand.
GCCTTCCTGTTCAACAGCGACGAGGACCCCGCCAAGGAACGCCGCGCCATCGACACCCTGCGCGGCCACCTGCCCCAGGGCCTGATCATCGTCCCCACCAGCGGCGCCCGCGAGAACCTCGCCGCTCTGAACGGCGTGCCCATCGTCGAACTCGACCGCATGAGCGGCACCCCCGACGTCACCACCGTCACCGCCGACAACTCGGGCGGCGCCACCGCCGCCACCCGCCACCTCATCAGCCTGGGGCATGCGCGCATCGGCATGATCGTCGGGCAGCAGGACATCAGCACCGCCACGCAGCGCCACGACGCCTACCGCGCCGCCCTGGAAGCCGCCGGACTGACCTACGACCCGGCCCTGGTCCTGCCCGGCAACCACCGCGAGGACGACGGCCACCGCGCCGCGCTGCGCCTCCTGACCCTCCCCGAGCACCGCCGCCCCACCGCGCTGTTCGTCGGCAACAACGAGATGACCGTCGGCGCCGTCCTGGCCGCCCGCGCCCTGAACCTGCGCATCCCCGATGACCTCAGCATCGTCGGCTTCGACGACAGCCGCTGGGCCCAGACCATGAACCCCCCCCTGACGGTCGTCGCGCAGCCCACCTACGACCTGGGTACCTGCGCCGCCGAGCAGCTCATCGCGCAGCTGCGCCACCCGCGCGACGGCCCCCCGCAGCACCACCAGCTGTCCACCACGCTGATCGTCCGGCACTCCACCAGCCCGCCCCACACGCCCGCCCCCGCCCACAGCCACTGAACCCAGCCACCGACCCTACCCCGGCCCATGCGGCCACCCCCGGAGGAACCACCATGCGCAAAGTCATCGCCACCGCCGCCCTGACCACCCTCGCCGCCAGCCTGACCCTGGGCGCCGTGCAGGCCCAGAGCAGCGCCCAGCCCATCATCGGCCTGATCACCAAGACCGAGACCAACCCCTTCTTCGTGAAGATGAAAGAAGGCGCGCAGAAGGAAGCCACCCGCCTGGGCGCCAAACTCCTGACCGCCGCCGGGAAGGCCGACGGCGACAACGCCGGGCAGGTCGCCGCCATCGAGAATATGGTCGCCGCCGGAGCCAAGACCATCCTGATCACCCCCAGCGACTCCAAGGCCATCGTGCCCGCCATCGCCAAGGCCCGCGCGCAGGGCGTCATGGTCATCGCGCTGGACAGCCCCACCGAACCCGCCAGCGCCGTCGACGCGCTGTTCGCCACGAACAACTACCAGGCGGGCATCCTGATCGGCCAGTGGGCCAAGAAGGCCATGGGCACCAAAAAGGCCGTCATCGCCACCCTGGACCTGTTCCCCGGCCACCCGGTCGGCATCGCGCGGCACAACGGCTTCCTGGCGGGCTTTGGCATCAAGGGCATCACCGCCAGCACGACCGCCCTCGTGAACACCAGCGTCGCCTGCGCGCAGGACTCCTTCGGGGACCAGACCAAGGGCCAGACCGCCATGGAGAACTGCCTCCAGAAGAACCCGGACATCAATGTCGTGTACACCATCAACGAACCCGCCGCCGCCGGGGCGTACCAGGCGCTGAAGGCCGCCGGGAAGGAAAAGAGCGTCCTGATTGTCTCCGTGGACGGCGGCTGCGCGGGCGTGCGCAACGTCGAGGGCGGCGTGATCGGCGCGACCAGCCAGCAGTACCCCCTGAAGATGGCCAGCATGGGCGTCGCGGCAGGCGTGAACTACGCCAAGACCGGCAAGAAGGTCAGCGGCTACACCGACACCGGCGTCACCCTGATCACCAACAAGGCCATGAGCGGCGTGAAGAGCCAGAACGGCAAGTTCGGCCTCGCCAACTGCTGGGGCCAGTAAGTCTGAACTGAGGTCCTGACCGGCGCGGCTGTCCGGCCCCGCCCCCGACCCTCACCTTCAAGTCGCCACGGCCCGCGCCCCCCTGAGCCGCGGGCCGTGGCGAACTTCATTGACCGGGGAGACCCATGAGCATGACGCAACCCACCACCACGCCCGCGCGGCGCTTCCAGCTGCCGAACCTCAGCACCCTGGGCCCCCTGATCGCCCTGCTGATCGCCTGCCTGTTCTTCACCTTCCAGTCCGACCGGTTCCTGACGCTGGGCACCTTCAGCCTGATCCTGCAGCAGGCGTCGTTCGTGGGCGTGATCGCCATCGCGCAGACGCTGATCGTCCTGACCGCCGGGATCGACCTGAGCTGCGGGATGATCATGGCCCTGAGCAGCATGGTGATCGGCAAACTGGCCGTCGAGCAGGGCGTGCCCATTCCACTGGCGATCCTGGCGGGCTTTGCGGTCGGCGCGTTCGTCGGCTGGCTGAACGGCCTGCTCATCACGAAGTGGAAACTGCCGCCGTTCATCGTGACGCTCGGCATGTACTCCATCGTGTTCGCCGCGGTGAAGATCTACTCCAAGGCGACCAGCGTGCCCATGCCCGCCGACGGCCTGACGTTCCTCGCGCAGCGCTTCACGGTGTTCGGCACGCCGTTCACGTACGGCAGCCTGCTGATGGTCGCGCTGTTCATCCTGACGTGGCTCTTCCTGAACTACACCGCGCCCGGGCGGCACATCTACGCGCTGGGCAACAACCCGGAAGCGGTGCGCCTGAGCGGCATCAACACCAGTCGCCTGCTGCTCAGCGTGTACACCTTCGCGGGCGTGCTGTACGGCGTGGCGGCCCTGCTGCTGCTGGAACGCATCGGCGGCGCGTCCCCCGAGGCGGGCACCACCGAGAACCTCGAGAGCATCACCGCCGTCGTGATCGGCGGCACCAGTCTCTTCGGCGGGCGCGGCAACGTCCTGGGCACCCTGGTCGGCGTGCTGATCGTCGGCGTGTTCCGCTCGGGCCTGACGTTCATGGGCCTGGACAGCGTGTACCAGAACCTCATCACCGGCATCCTGATCATCCTGGCGGTCGCCACCGACCAGTTCTCCCGGAGGAAAGCATGACCGCCGCCGCCCACCTGCCCGTCACCCCGCCCGCCCCGCACCTCGCCCGGCCTCTGGTCATGCAAGCGCGCGGCCTCGTCAAGCGCTACGGGCACGTCACTGCCATCGGCGGCGCGGACTTCGAACTGCGCCCCGGCGAGATCATGGCCGTCATCGGCGACAACGGCGCGGGCAAGAGCAGCCTCATCAAGGCGCTGTCCGGCGCGCTCATCCCCGACGAGGGCGAGATCCTCCTGGACGGGCAGCCCGTGCACTTCCGCACGCCCAGCGACGCCCGCCGCGCCGGGATCGAGACGGTGTACCAGGACCTTGCCGTCGCCCCGGCCATGACCATCGCGGAGAACCTCTTCCTGGGCCGCGAACTGTACCGCGGCGGCGCGCTGGGCCGCGCGCTGAAACTCATCGACCGCCGCCGCATGCTCACCGAGGCTACCGAGCACATGAAAGGCCTGCAGTTCGCGATCAAGAGCATGAGCCAGCCCGTCGAGACGCTGAGCGGCGGGCAGCGCCAGGGGGTCGCCGTGGCCCGCGCCGCCGCGTTCGCGCAGCACGTGGTCATCATGGACGAACCCACCGCCGCGCTCGGCGTGCGCGAGGGGAACATGGTGCTCGACCTGATCCGCAAGGTCCGCGACCGGGGCCTGCCGGTCATCCTGATCAGCCACAACATGCCCCACGTGTTCGAGATCGCCGACCGCATCCACGTGCACCGCATGGGCCGGCGCGCCGCGCTGCTGAACCCCCAGAAGATCAGCATGGCCGACACCGTGTCCGTCATGACCGGCGCGATCAGACCCGAGGACCTCAGCGCGGACGTCCTGGCGCACTGACCGGACGGGCGGACAGGACCGCAGAGGAGGCGGGGCACGACAGCCACCCGCCTCCTCTCGTCTGGTCCCTTACCGGCTGGGGGTCAGGGCGCGGCCCTGCGTGAGCCAGAGGTTCAGCGCGCACACGAGCAGAAGCGCTCCCAACGGGAACGGCACGGCCCCCAGGTCCAGCTGGACGTTCACGCCACGCGTGAAGCTGCCCAGCCGACCCCGCACCTCGCCCGCGTAGTGGCGCAGGGAGACGTCCAGGCCGTCCGTGAAGCGGCCGTAGCGGCCCGTCACCTGATCCGGCGTGAACTCCAGCCGCGCGTCCACGCCCTGCGTGAAGCCGCCCAGGCGGACCGTCATGACGCCCGCCGCGATGCCCGCCCGGACGTCATGCCCGCTCGTGATGCCCCCCACGCGGCCCACGAGTTCGCTGCCCTCCAGCCATACGCGCACGTCGGTGCCGTCCGTGAAGCCCCCCACGCGGGCGCTCAGGCGCTCCCCGTCCCAGGTGGCGTGCAGGTTCACGCCGTCTGACACGCCACCGAACCGGCCCGTCAGGGCCTCCTGCTGAGCTACGCCCGTCATGCCGCCCAGGGTAGCGGACGCACTCTGGCAGAAGCCTCACTGGGGGGAGGCGTGAACAGTGAACAGTTGATGGTTGATGGAAGGGACACCCCCTCTATCAACCATCAACGGTCAACCATGGACGCTGCTTACAGTTCCAGCAGCATCCGCGCTGGGTCTTCCAGCAGGTTCTTGATCATGACGAGGAACTGCACGGCTTCCTTGCCGTCGATGATGCGGTGGTCGTAGCTTAGGGCGATGTACATCATGGGGGCGATCACGACCTGCCCGTTCTGCGCGATGGGCCGCTCGATGATGTTGTGCATGCCCAGGATGGCGCTCTGCGGGGCGTTGATGATCGGGGTGCTCATCATGCTGCCGAACGTGCCGCCGTTCGTGATGCTGAACGTACCGCCGCTCATGTCCTCCAGCGTCAGCTTGCCGGACTTGGCCTTCTGGGCGTACCCGCCGATGGCCTTCTCGATCCCGGCGAGGCTCATCTGGTCGGTGTCGCGCAGGATCGGCACGACCAGACCACGGTCACTGGCCACCGCGATACCGATGTCGTAGAAGCCGTGGTAGATGATGTCCTTGCCCTCGACGCTGGCGTTCACGACCGGGAAGGCCTTCAGCGCCTCGGTCGCGGCGCGCACGAACAGGCTCATGAAGCCCAGTTTCACGCCGTGTTTCGCCACGAACTGATCCTGGTACTTCTTGCGCAGGTCCATGGCGGGCTGCATGTTCACCTCGTTGAAGGTGGTCAGCAGGGCCGCGGTGTTCTGTACGTCCTTCAGGCGCTCGCTGATGCGCTGACGGATGCGGGTCATGGGTACGCGCTGCTCGGGACGCGCCCCGGCGGGGATCACGGCGGCGGGCGTCACGGCCTGCGCCGGAGCCTGAGCCGTCTGGGTGGGCGCGGCCTGCTGGCCCACCGAGCCCAGCGCGTCGGCCTTCGTGATGTTGCCCTTCGGGCCGGTGGCGGGAATCTGCGCGGGGTTCAGGCCGTTCTCCACGACCACCTTGCGCACGGCAGGGGAGAGGTCGTCGCGGCGCGTCGCCTCGTTGCCCAGTGCAGCGCTGTCGGGCTGCGTGGCGGTGCCACCCGCGCTGACCTCGTTCGCGATCGGACCGCTGACGGTCTCCTGGGGGGCGGCCGGAGCAGGCGCGCTGCCCGCGTCACCCACGACGCCCAGCACCTCCTCGCTGAGCACCGTGTCCCCCTCGTTCTTCGCGGTGCTGACCAGCACGCCGTCCTGCAGGGCCGTGACTTCCAGTACCACCTTGTCCGTCTCGATCTCGGCCAGGACCTCGCCGCGCTTCACGGCGTCGCCGGGTTTCTTATGCCACGCCAGCAGCGTACCTTCGCTCACCGACTCGGAAAAAACAGGAACTTTGATGTCCGCCATAACGCCCTCAGTTATACCCCCCCGGCGCTGTGACTGCGCCGGGGACGCCCGAACACAACACACGAAAAGCTGGACGCTCACCCAGGCGGGGCTGATCCCGCGCAGGCCGGGTGACCTACGCCGCCGTGCGCCAGACGGCGCATCCTGGCCCGCTGTCCCCTGGATAGGCTTGAGGGGTCGCATTCACGCGCGTCCCACACCCTGCAAGGAGGGTCCCCGCATGCCCAGACTGAACCAGATCATCGCCGTGGAGAAGGGCGTCAAGAGCCGCTCCCTGGCGGAAATCACCGAGGCGCACCACCAGCTTCAGAAACCCACCCTGCTGGGCGGCATCGCCCGCACGTACCGCCCACGCGACGAGGAGGGTGAGACGCTGCCCCCCGAATCGACCCGCGTGCAGGTCCGCGCCGAGGACATCCTGCGGCAGACCGCGGCCATCCTGACCGAGCTGTTCGACGTGACCGCCACGAAGGACTGGGCGAACTGCGAGGCGAAGGCGGACGTCGTGATCGGCGAGCGCGTCCTGCTGCGGGAGGTGCCGGTCAGTTACCTGCTGTTCCTAGAAAAGCAGCTGAACGACCTGAACACCTTCGTGCGCAAACTGCCCGTCCTGGACGCCAGCGAGAGCTGGACCTTCGACCCCGGCGCGGACGCGTACGCCACCGAACCCGTGCAGACCCTGCGGACCCGCAAGGTGCCCCGCAACCACGTCAAGGCCGAGGCGACCGACAAGCACCCCCCGCAGGTCGAGGTGTACTACGAGGACGTCACCGTGGGCTACTGGCGGACCGTGAAGTTCAGCGGCGCGCTGCCCGCCCAGCGCATCCACGAGTTGCAGACCCGCGTGCAAAAACTCCAGCAGGCCGTGAAGTTCGCCCGCGAGGAAGCGAACGCCCACGAGGTCACCCCGCAGACGCCCGGCGAGAAGGTCTTCGCGTACCTGCTCGACAGCTGAATGTGCGCTGATCCAGCCGCGCCCCAGATGGTCAGGGGCGCGGCTTCGCGTGGTCTGGACGGTCTGGCCCGGCGTACGCCGAAGCGCGCATGACGCGCGTCCCGCGCGGCGGGTACAGTGACAGATGGAGGACCAAGTTGAGGTTCACACTCAACCTGAACCGGGAAGTCACCGTCAGTGCAGGTTCGACTCCTGCGCCCGCCACCACGCGGCGGGGTAGCCCAACTGGCAGAGGCAGGTGCGACCCACTTCAAGCTCAGCGTTCCACTCCAGACTGAGCATTCGCGGCCGAACGTCCAATCAAGCACCTTTCCTCCCCCAAACCGAGGCCACAGGTTCGAAACCTGTCCGCCCCTCCACACGGGGCGGTAGCTCAGCCGGGAGAGCGCGGTTTCTTCAAGCTGAAGGGAAGGTTTAAACGTCGTGGACGTGCGCAACTGGGCCGCACACCTGAAGCGGGGGACCGGACATGTCCCTCGCTTCCTTCATGCAGAAAGCCGCGCCCCTGCACTGGGCGGGGGCGCGGCCTTCATGGGCAGGGTCAGCCCTGCTGTTTGGCGGTCTCGGCGAGTTCCTTCTGCTCGGCGACGACCTCGCCGCTGAGTTTCTCGCCCAGCGCGTCGGCGATGACCTTGGCCTGCTCCTTGGCGTGCACGCTGGCATACCCGGCCGCGGTGCTGGCGCTGCGCGGGCGGGTGGCGCCCTTGAGGGTCTGCCCGGGAGCCAGGACCTTCTCCAGGTCCTCCCAGATCATCAGCCACGCGCCCTGGTTCTCGGGTTCTTCCTGCGCCCACACGACCTGCGCGCCGGGGTGCCTGGCGAGTTCGGCGGCCAGGGCCTCGGCGGGGAAGGGGTACAGCTGCTCCAGGCGGATCAGGGCCGTCCCGGCGTAACCTTCACGGTCGGCGTCGCGGGCGTCCACGAGCTCCCAGTGCAGCTTGCCGCTGCTGATGACGACGCGCCGGGCACCCGTGACCTCGGGGTCACCGATGACCTCGCAGAAGCGGCCATCCGTCAGGTCGGACAGGGGGCTCATGGCGGCCTTGTTGCGCAGCAGGCTCTTGGGCGTCATGACGATCAGCGGCTTGCGGTAGGGGCGCAGCACCTGACGGCGCAGCAGATGGAAGATCTGCGCGGCGCTACTGGGCACCACGACCTGCATGTTCTTCTGCGCGCACAGCTGCAGGTAGCGTTCCAGGCGCGCGCTGGAGTGCTCGGGGCCCGCGCCCTCGTACCCGTGGGGGAGCAGCAAGGTCAGGCCCGACAGGCGCTGCCACTTGCTCTCACCGGCGGACAGGAACTGGTCGATGACGGCCTGCGCGCCGTTGGCGAAGTCGCCGAACTGCGCTTCCCAGGCGATCAGGGCCTTGGGCTCACTCGTGGAGTACCCGTACTCGAAGGCCATGACGGCCTCCTCCGAGAGCGTGGAGTCGATGACCTCCACGCGGCCCTGATCTCCGCTCAGGTGCGCCAGAGCCATGTACTCCTCGTTCATGGGATCCTGCGCGTTCTGATCGTGCAGCACGGCGTGGCGGTGCACGAAGGTGCCGCGCCCGGAGTCCTGGCCGACCAGTCGCACGCCGAAGCCCTCTTCGAGCAGCGTGGCGTACGCGAGCATCTCACCCATGCCCCAGTCGAGAGGCTGCTCGCCGCGGGCCATGGCCTGACGGGGCTTGATGACGGTACGCTCGATGGTGCGGTGCACCTTGAAGCCCTCGGGCACCTCGGTGAGTTGCAGGCCCAGCGCGGTGAGTTTCTCCTGCGGGACGGCGGTGCTGACCTCGTCACGCCAGTGCGTGCCGGTGTACCCGCTCCAGTCCACGGCCAGTTTGCTCTGCGCGGCGTTCTCCATCTCCTCGACCACGGCCTCACCCGCGTCGAGCTGATCCCGGAAGCGGTTGACGAGCGCCTCGCCCTCACCGGCGGCCAGAACCCCCTCGGCCTCCAGCTTCTTCGCGTACAGCGCGCGGGTGCCCGGGTGCTGGTCGATCTCGCGGTACATGATCGGCTGGGTCATGCGCGGCTCGTCGCCCTCGTTGTGCCCGTTGCGGCGGAAGCAGATCAGGTCGATGAACACGTCCTTGCCGAACTCCTGCCGGTACGCCAGCGCCAGATCCCCGCAGAACGCCACGGCCTCGGGATCGTCACCGTTCACGTGCAGCACGGGCGCGTTCGCGATCTTCGCCACGTCCGTGCAGTAGCGGCTGCTGCGGGTGTCGCGCGGGTCGCTGATCGTGAAGCCCACCTGGTTGTTGATCACGATACGCACGGCCCCGCCGGTCGCGAAGCCACGCAGGCGCGACAGGTTCAGGGTCTCCATGACCACGCCCTGCCCGCTCACGGCGGCGTCGCCGTGCACGGTGATGGGCAGCACGCTGCGCCGAGCCTCGTCCCCGCGGCGGTCCTGACGGGCGCGGACACTGCCGTGCACGACGGGCGACACGATCTCCAGGTGGCTGGGGTTGAACGCCAGCGCCAGGTGCATCGGCCCGCCGGGCGTGCGCACATCACTGGAGTACCCCATGTGGTACTTCACGTCGCCGGCCACGTCCGGGTTGTCGCTGAGTTTCTTCTTCCCGTCGAACTCGTCGAACAGCACGCTGCTGGGCTTCCCGAAGATGTTCACCAGGGTGTTCAGGCGGCCGCGGTGGGCCATGCCCAGCACGACCTCCTTCACGCCGACCGCCCCGGCCTGCTGGATGATCCGGTCGAGCAGCGGAATGAAGGACTCGCCGCCCTCCAGACCGAAGCGCTTCACGCCCGGGTACTTGTTCTTCAGGTACAGTTCCAGGCCCTCGGCGGCGTTCAGCTTGCTCATCAGGCGGCGGCGCTCGTCGCGGCTGAACACGCCCCGGCCGCGGTTGGCCTCCACGCGCTCCTGGAACCACGCGCGCTCATTGGCGGGCAGATAGTTGAACTCGAAGCCGATGGGACCGCAGTACGTCTCCTGAAGCTGCGCGATCACGTCCCGCAGCGGCCCGCTGAACGGCCCGTCCTGCACCTGCTCGTTCAGGTCCGCAGCGGACAGGCCGTAGTACTCGGGCGTCAGCTCGGGCACCACCGGCAGGCCGCGCATCTTCAGGGGGTTGGTGTGCGCGCTGATGTGCCCGTACACCCGGAACGCCGTGATCAGCGCGCCCGCCGCCTGCTGCGCGCCGCTCACGCCCTGCGGCGCAGGCACCACGGCCCCGCCACGGCGCTGCGTGCCCAGCTGGTAGAACGCCTCCTGAATGGCCGAGTGCGGCGTCTCGTGCGCGCCGCCGCGCAACTCGTCGAAGTAGGCCCGCCACTGCGGATCGACACTCTGGGGGTCCGCCAGGTACGCCTCGTACAAGCCCTCGATGAAGGCCGCGTTCCCGCCGGACATGATCGTCTGCGACTGCGTCATAACGCCTCAGCATACCGCCCCCCGCGCAGCGCATTGGCACCCGCACCCCCCGGAATTTGTTCCCGCGTGCGTAACCATCCCCCCACCCCGGACAGCTCCCGCCCCGGGGGGGCCGGGGCACCCGCTTACACCACCCCCACCCCGCCCGGCCCGTGACCCGTCACCATGAGGGCATGACGCACCCCGCCTTTCAGGTCACGCACGCGGACTTCCCCGCCCTCCTGCCGCCCGGCGCGGCGCCCGAGCAGCTGGGCAGCGGCTATTCCTGGACGGAAGGCCCCACGTACGTGCCCGACCGGCAGCGCGTGATCTTCAGCGACGTGCGCCAGAACCGCACCTGGGCGTACACCGACGCCGGGCAGCTGCTGGAGGAACTGCACCCCAGCGACTACCAGAACGGCCACACCGTGGACGCGCAGGGCCGCCTGATCGCCTGCTCACACGGGGCGCGCGCCCTGCTGCGCCAGGAGCCGGACGGCACTTGGACCACCCTGGCGGACCGGTTCGAGGGCGGCCGCCTGAACTCCCCAAACGACGTGACCCTGCACCCCGACGGCAGCCTGTGGTTCACCGACCCCTCCTACGGCCTCGACAAGCCCGAGGAGGGCGGGCGCGGCGAACCGATGGAGGTGCCGGGCCGCTGGGTGTACCGCCTCGCGCCGGACGGCACCCTGAGCGCGCCCATTCGCGACCGTCACAAACCCAACGGCCTGATCTTTGCGGGCGCGGACACGCTGCTGCTGGCCGACACGGGCGAGCACCCCGGCACGTACCGCTACCACGTGACCCCCCAGGGCGAGGCCACGCTGGAGGGCCTGCACTTCACCGTGACGCCCGGCAAGACCGACGGCCTGCGCCTGGACGAGGCGGGCCGCATCTGGAGCAGCGCCGCCGACGGCGTGCACGTCCTGACCCCGGACGGACAGGAGCTGGGCCGCATCCTGTTCCCGCAGACGGTCAGCAACCTCTGCTTCGGCGGGCCCGACGGCACCACCCTGTTCGTGACCGCCACCAGCGGCTTCTGGCGCGTCCCGACGACCACCCGCGCCCTGCGCCTGTAAAGTCCTGTGCCTGTAAAAGCACACGTTTCGCCAAGAACGTCATAAGGGCCGCCCGCCCGAACGCCGGGGCGGCCCTCCGTACACTGGGGTCATGCAGATCCTGTCACGCGTGACCCTGACCTTCGGCGTGATTATCCTGATCGCCGCCGCGCTGCTGCTCGGGAAGGACGTCATCGACATCAACCAGCTGCACGCCGTGGCGAACGCCAACCGCAGCACGAACTTCCCCAGCCCGCTGAACACCGTGCTGATCACCGCCGTGCTCGCCGTGATCGGCGGATTCCTGACTGGCCTTGGCCTGGGCATGCCCAAACGCCTGCCCCGCACCCCCCAACCCCACTGAATCTGCCGTTTTCCAGGTGATCCCCGGTGCTGTTCAGGCCGGGGATTTCTGATGGGTGCGCCGCATCAGCTTTAAATGACCTTGATAATGTAGAAAACCGCATTTATGAAAGTCCATTTGAGTGAATACTGAAGAACCGCGTTTTACATGAAAAATGACCATTGTTTAAAGGACTGTCTTTGGGCCATGGCGTAGGCTCGTGGAACTTCAAAAAGAGTGTCACCCCAATCAAGGAGTTCCCCATGAAAAACCCTGTCGCCTGCACCCTTGCCCTCCTGATCGCCTCCGCCGCCCTCGCCGGTGGTGGCCCCAGCGTCGCCCGCCCCGCCGGTACCACGGTCAATCCCTTCGGCGCCACCGCCGCCGCCCCCATGACCATGCCTGCCGTGCTGTCCGACCTGCAACGCGCCGGCACCACCCTGACGCTCGTCACCGGCCGCAACGTCATCGCCGGCACCGTCAGCGGCCCGACCGTGACCGCCATCGGCAGCGAACCCGCCACCTCCGTCGTCGCCACCACCGGCGGCACCCAGCGCCGCTACACGCTGCTGAACCCCGTCCGCCCCGGCGTCGTGACCCCCGTGCGCGACATCCGCCTGCTGCCGGTCGCGCCGGTCGTGCTGCTGCCCATCCAGGCGCCGCAGCCCGCCCCCCGGCCCATCGCTGCCCCCGTCACCCCAGCACCTGCGCCCGTGACCCCCGCCCCGATCGTGCAGCCCACGCCCATCGTGCAGCCGGCCCCCGCGCCGGTCCAGCCGGCGCCCATCCAGCCGACTCCGGTGCAGCCCACCCCAGCCCCTGTGCAGCCTGAACCCACCCCGCCCGCTCCCGAGGACCCCATCAGCATCTGCCACCGGACTGGCAGCGACACCAACCCGTACAACCTGATCACGGTCAGCCGTAGCGCCCTGGACGCGCACTCCGGGCACGGCGACATCATTCCCGCTCCGGAAGGCGGCTGCCCCACCACCGCCGGGGACGCCACGCAACCCAGCCCCGCCCCGGTGCAGCCCGCCCCGGCCCCCGGCCAGCCGGAACCCACCCCCCCAGGTGACGGCAACGACAAGGTCAGCATCTGCCACAAGACCGGCAGTGACAACAACCCCTACAACCTGATCACGGTCAGCCGTAGCGCCCTGGACGCCCACTCCGGCCACGGGGACATCATCCCCGCGCCCGCCGAAGGCTGCCCCACCGGCACCAAGACCGGCAACGGGAACGGCAACGGCAAGTAACGCCTGACGCACCACTTTGGCGGCGCCCCCTGAATTCCAGAGGGGCGCCGCCTCTGCCGTACCCAGAAGGGGCCCCGCGTGCCATCATGCGCGCGCACCCATGAACCTGCGACTCCTGATTGCCGCGCTGCTCGTCACGACCGCCCAGGCCGCCCCCACCGTGCAGGGCGCGTGGCACGGCCCGTACTACCGCCTGACCCTGACCGGCCTGAGCGCCCGCGACGGCACGATCCGCTGGACGCCCGGCGGGACCGGCGCGGACCTGAAGTTCAGCGCGGCGCTGCCCACCCTGACCCGCACGGTGCCCACCGCGCAGGACCAGATCCGGATCCGCGTGCAGGGCAGGGACATCGAGATCCGCAGCGCGCAGGGCCGCCCGCTGCGCGTGAACCTCATGCCCGTCCGCGCGGGCGTCGAGGGACCTACGCGCTTCACGGCCATCGACGTGTACCCCGAGGAAGCCTGGACCGACTACGACCCTGTGCCCGTCACGCCCTGCCGCGCACCCGCACCTGTGCCGGAACTGCCGTACCAGTCGCCCCGCTTCGCCACCGGCCCCGTCGGGTTCTACCTGGCGCAGATCGACCCGCGCACCGGCACCCCCCTGCGCGTCATCGCCAACGACCCGGACCGTCTCTACCCCCTGGCGAGCACCTTCAAGCAGATCGTCCTGTGGGGAACGCTGCGCGACGTGCAGGCCGGACGCCTGAGTCTGAACACCCGCCTGAGCATCACGGAAGCCAACCGCAGCATCGAGTTCTACCAGCCGGGCGCGCGCACCGTGCAGAACCTCGCCACGCAGGCGACCGTGGCCAGCGAGAACACCGCCAGCGACGTGCTTCACCTGCGTTACGGTCCGGAACGCCTTCAGACACTCGTGACTGCGCAGGGCGCGTGCCACACCCGCGTGAACACCACCACCAAGGCGTGGTGGGCCGCGCAGGCCGGCCTCCTGCCGGACGTGTACGGCCCCGACCTGACCGCCGGAGCGGTGCAGGCCTTCGCCCTGCCCCCGGCGCAGGAGGCCGCGCTGCGCGCCCGCGCCGTCACGCAGGCGCAGACCCTGAATGCCGACCGCGTGCTGGACAATCTCGACCGCTACTTCTTCAGCCCCACGTACCACCCGCAGACCGAGGTGCAGCTGCAAAACCGCAGCACGCCGCGCGAGTGGGCCACGCTGATCACCCGCCTGTACCTGGACCCCAGCCTGAGCCCCAGCAACCGCGCGTTCCTGCGCGACACCCTGGCCAGAGGCTGCTGCCGCGTCAGGGACCCCGCCGTCGCGTACTGGGGCTCGAAGGCCGGCAGCGGGTGGCGGAACGTCACCATGAGCGGCCTGCTCACCCTGACCACCGGGCAGAGCTTCGTGTACGCCTACTTCAACCCCGGCTCGGACACCATGGAAAGCGTGTTGATCGAGAAGCAGTTGCCCGACATCGCCCGCTACGTCCTCGAGAACGCCAGGCGGCTTGCCAGCAGCGCCCCGTAAGCCCGCCTACCCGCCCAGCACCCGCACCAGTTCAGCCTTGCTCATACCGCTGCGGCCCGCAATGTCCTTCTCGCGGGCGCGGTTGTACAGTTCATCCCGCGTCAGGTCCACCAGCGCGGCGTCCGGATTCCCGGTGCCCTGCGTGCGCCGGCTCGGGGTGCGGCCCTCCTCGCGGCGGTGCTTGTTCACCGTGCGGGCCGCGATCTCCTCGGCGCGGTCCGGGGACTCACCACGCGCCAGCTCACTGTCCCTGACATGCCGGTACTGCCGTTCATCCTTGCCACTCCAAGCTCTGGGCATACGCACCTCCTGAGACGCCGAGCCTAAGCCGGGCCGGGCTGCGCGCCGATGAAAAGCCCCTCAAGCTCGCGTCATGAGGGGCAGAGGCTACGCGGGGTCAGTCGGTCAGTGGTTCAGCAGGTACTGCCGCCACTCCTGGGCCTGCGCCTCGATGGGCCGCACGAACGGCGTCAACTCCAGCCGGATCCACTCCGCCGTTTTCGGCGCGAGGTGCACCGTGCCGGGCTGCGGGTGCGACAGGACCACCTGCAGGCGATCTGACGTCGCGGGATGCGAGTCATCCAGGCTGGTGCGCCCCAGCGCCGCCCGCTGCGCCGCCCACTGCTCCTGCGGCAGGTGGTCGAGCATGAACGCGTACTCCGCGAACGCGTGCGGACGTTCCGGCATGTACCGCTGCTTGTGCAGCGCGCTGTCCAGCAGGTGCGCCATGTGCAGGCGGTCCAGCAGGACCACCATGGCCTCCGACCCGGCCACGCGCGTCGCCATCAGATCCGCGCGGAACTCCGCGGCCTGACGGTCCGCGCCGACCAGCCACGCCAGCAGCCGCGCCGCGCCCAGCGGTACCAGGGCCAGGAGGGTCATCAGGGCGTTCGTGACCATCGGGATCAGGCCCTCCTTCGAGCGGCTGATCCCATCGGGCAGCAGGGCGTGAGCCATTCGCTCCAGCACGGAGAACGCCAGCGCCACCACCCCACCCCGCGCCGGGTCACCGTTGCGCAGGTGCGCCAGTTCGTGCGCGATCAGCCCAACCTGACCCTGCGGGGACAGCGCCCACCACAGTGGCAACCCCAGCGCCAGCACCGGCTCGCGCCGCCAGCCCGCCAGGCCCATGGACGCATTCGCCTGCCCGTCCAGCACCACCCGCACCGGGCGCGCCACGCCCAGTTCCGCTGCCACGCGCCCCACCAGCGCGTGCAGTTCCGGCGCGTCCTGCGCGGAGACCTCCTGCCCCTCCGGCTGGTACGGTCGGGGAACGGCCAGCCACGCGAACAGCAGGATCAACACGCCCAGGAATCCCACCACGCCACGCGTGACGCCCGGGTACCCACCCACGCCCAGCGCGACCAGCAGCCACCACGCCCCCAGCAGCACCGACGCGCCGAACGACAGGACGACCAGCCACGCCCCCACCAGCCCCCACACGGCCCGGCCCGACGTGCGCGGCGATTCCGACGTCAGGAACGCGTCCCGCACCCGCGCGGACTCGCGTGCCACCACACCCTGCCACACGCGCCCCAGCGCCCCCGGCTCACCCTGAACGGTCATAGACCAGCCCACCATAGCCCGCCCCGTCCGCGCGCAGGACTGCACCCTGGGCACTCCCCGGCAGGGGCACGGGCACGCGGGCAAACAGGGCACACCCGCGGACCGCCCGCACCATCACAGGTAGCCCCGGACACCGCGCCTGGTCAGCGGCACGCACGTCCGGGGAAGTCAGAACCCCGCAGCTGGACAGGGGCAGTTACTCGGTCAGGCTGCGGTTCAGGCGAGCCTTGTCCTCGGCGATCTTGCCCAGGATGAAGAACGTGGGCGCCCAGTGCCCCACGAACAGCCCGTCCCGTTCCTTGTCAGAGGACTCGTTCTGGAAGTACTGCGTGGCGCTGATCAGAATGGACGCGAACCCGGCCAGATACAGGATGTTGTGCAGTTTCATAGGGACCTCCGGAAGAACAGTCAGAACAGAGAACACGCGCCGCGCGGGCGGCGTACCACCCGGAACGCACCCGTCCCGGTCACCGACCTCCACACTTCACCGCAGACCACCGCGCAAGATCGTAGGGGTTCGGACCCTCTGAGATGAACCTCAAGTGCCCCTGAACTCAGCCTCAACCGTGCCCTCACGCCCAGCCCATCGTGGGACGGTGAAGTGCGGTCCAGTCGGCCTCGCGGACCGTTCACGTCAGGCGGCAGCGAACCAGGGGCGACGACGCACGGAGGTTCAGATGGGCATGTTGACAGGCAAGGTCGCATTCATCACCGGAGGCGCCAGCGGCATCGGCGCGAGCACCGCGCGGCGGTTCGCGCAGGAAGGCGCGTGGGTCGCGCTGGCCGACGTGCAACCCGACGAGGGCGAGAAGGTCCGCGACGAGATCACCCAGGCGGGCGGGGAAGCCCTGTACGTGCCCTGCGACGTGAGTGACGAGCAGTCCGTCCGGGACGCCATCGAGGCGACCGTCGCCGCGTACGGGCGCCTGGATATCGTGTTCGCGAACGCCGGGATCAACGGCGTGTGGGCCCCCATCGACGAACTGCACCCGGACGAGTGGGACAAGACCCTGAACATCAACCTGCGCGGCACGTACCTCACCGTGCACTACGCCGTGCCGCACCTGAAACGCGCGGGTGGCGGCAGCATCCTGATCACCAGCAGCGTCAACGGCAACCGCACCTTCTCCAGCCCGGGCGCCAGCGCCTACAGCGCCTCCAAGGCCGGGCAGGTAGCGTTCACGAAGATGATCGCGCTGGAACTCGGCCGGCACAACATCCGCTGCAACGCCATCTGCCCCGGCCTGATCCACACGAACATCCAGGAACGCACCGACCAGCGCCACACCGACCAGATCGGCATCAAGGTCGAACTGCCCGGCGGCAGCCCCGCCCTGCACGGCGGGGAAGGCGAACCGGTGGACGTCGCCGACGCCTGCCTGTTCCTCGCGTCCGACCTGGGCCGCCACGTGTCCGGCATCGAACTGTACGTGGACGGCGGCGCGTCCCTGCTGCGCTAGGCGGTCGCTACGCGTTTGGCTGCGCAGAGATGACCGCCTGCACCCGCCCCACCTCCCCACTGGTCAGGCGCACCTTGATCCCATGCGGATGCGAGGGGGAGCGGGTCAGGAGCGCCGCCACCACGCCCCGCGTCAACCGCCCGGTCGGCTGATCCTGCTTCTGAACGATATCCACGGTCACGCCGGGCTGAATCTGCGAACGGAGAGGAGGCATGGACTCAGGGTACGGGACGCTGCCGCGTAGGTCGTCTGGCGGATGGGGCTGGCCGCAAGGGTGGGTATGCTGGGTGGGTCTGGGGGAGTGGTCTCAAGAGGAAGGGCACCGGTAAAAACGTTCAGTGACCGGAAAGGCGGAAGTCTTGGGCGCAGGCTGAAAGGCCGGGACGGGTTGCGGATGCACCTATAGCGGCCCCGCGAGGGGTGGGTTGAAAGCAGCAAGGGAAGCGCGTTTCCTGGAAAGTTCCAGCGTCATTCATGCGGGTTCGACTCCCGTCTCCTCCACCAAAAAAGCATCGGCCTCCGCGCGGGGCCGATGCTTCGTTCCGGCTGGGTTCAGACTTCCAGTGCCAGCTTGTCCACGTCGTTCAGTAGGGGCGTTCCGGCGGGGTACTCGCCGTTGAAGCACGCGAGGCATAGGCCGGGGCCGCCGACGGCTTCGCGGATGCCCTGCTCACTGATGAACGTCAGGGTGTCCGCCCCGATCAGGTCGCGGATCTCCTCGATGCTGTGCGTACTGGCGACGAGTTCCTTGCGGGCGGCAGTGTCGATGCCGTAGAAGCACGGGTGCTTGATGGGCGGGCTGCTCACGCGGAAGTGGACCTCGGTCGCGCCTGCTTCGCGCAGGAGGTTCACGATCTGGCGGCTGGTGGTGCCGCGCACGATGCTGTCGTCCACCAGCACGACGCGTTTGCCGCGCACGGCGCTGGTGGGGCTGAGCTTCATCTTGACCTTCAACTCGCGCGCTTCCTGCGTGGGCGCGATGAACGTGCGGCCCGCGTACGGGTTCTTGTACAGGCCGTAGTCGAAGGGAATGCCGCTCTCGCGGGCGTACCCGATGGCCGCGCCGATGCCGCTGTCCGGGACGGGCACGACGATGTCGGCGTCCACGGGGTGTTCCCTGGCGAGCTGGTGGCCCATGCGGATGCGGCTCTCGTGGGCGTCCGCGCCGTCCAGCTGGCTGTCGCTGCGTGCGAAGTAGATCCACTCGAACGCGCAGGGGGTGGGTTTCTTCGGGGCGACCATCAGGGAGTGCAGGCCGGTGCGGTCGATCCACACGAGTTCGCCGGGCTGCACGTCACGGATCAGGCGCGCGCCGACGGCGTACAGCGCGCACGGCTCGGACGCAATCACGTACGCGTGGTCGTCCCGCTGCCCGATCACCAGGGGCCGCACGCCGTTCGGGTCGCGGAAGCCCAGCAGTTGCGTGCGGCTCATCAGTACGCACGCGAAGCCGCCCTTCAGGCGCTTCATGGCGGCCGCGGTGGCCTCCACGAGGTCCATGTGACTCTCGCGGGCGATGAGGTTCAGCATGACCTCGCTGTCGTTCGTCGTCTGGAACAGCGCCCCCTGCATCAGCATGTCGTTGCGGACCTCGCGGGCGTTCACGAAGTTCCCGTTGTGCGCCAGGCCCAGGATGCCCTTGTTCGTCCGCGTCGTCAGCGGCTGCGCGTTGAAGCGCAGGTTGCTGCCGGTGGTGCTGTACCGCACGTGCCCGATACTCACCCGCGCGTTCGCCAGCCGCACGCTGTCCAGGCGCCGCTCGTCGAACACCTGCGTCACCAGCCCCAGATCCTTCTCCACGTGGAACTTCTCCCCGTCCGACACGCACATCCCCGCCGCCTCCTGCCCACGGTGCTGCAAGGCGAACAGGCCCAGGTACGTGAACCACGCCAGATCCAGCGGCTCCGGCGAGAACATGCCAAACACACCGCATTCATCCTGCGGCTTATCAAGAATCGGATCAAAGATCATGCAAGGCTCCAGAGGTGGGGCTGGGGGCGCGCGTGGCCCCCCCTCCCAGCCTCCCCCACGAGGGGGGAGGGGTGAAAAGATGGGCGGGATGCAGCGCAGGCGACAGAGGGGAAGCCTCAGTACCGAGGTGGCGCGGCGGTTGCGGCGTGACATGACGCCGGAGGAACGGCTGCTGTGGTCGCGGCTGCGCGGGGCAGGGCTGGGCGTGAGTTTCCGGCGGCAGGAGGTGATCGGGCCGTTCGTGGTGGATTTCGTGTGCTATCAGGCGCGGCTGGTGGTGGAACTGGACGGGAGCCAGCACGCGGGCAGCGAGTCGGACCGGCTGCGGGACGCGAAGCTCACGGCGGACGGGTTCACGGTGCTGCGCTTCTGGAACCATGAGGTGCGGAGCAACCTGGACGGTGTGCTGGCGCGCGTCGCGGAGCATCTGGCCGGCGTGACGTGACTCCTCCCCCCTTGTGGGGGAGGTTGGGAGGGGGGTGGCCGTGTGACCACCGCTCCCGCCGCGGTTCATCCCAGGATCTCCGCGAGGGGGGTCGTAAAGGCGTGGGTGAGGGCGCTGAGGGTCACGCTCAAGTGTATGTGGTGCCCTGGGAGGGCAATGGTGACGGTATCGCCGCCGGTGGTGCCGAGGCGGGTGAAGGGGACGCCCTGGGTGTTCAGGGCCGCTTCGGTGGCGGCTGCGTCGGGGGTGGCGATGAGGATGCGGGCGTGCGCCTCGCCGTACAGCAGGGCGTCGGCGCGGGTGGTGGTGGGGGCGTTCAGGGTGACGGTCAGGCCGGTGTTCCCGGCGATGGCCATTTCACTCAGGGCGACGGCGAGGCCGCCTTCGGCGCAGTCGTGCGCGGTGTCGGTCAGGCCCGCGCGGATCAGGTGCAGCGTGGCGTCGATGACGGCCTGCTCGCGGGTCAGGTCAAGGGTAGGGACGCGCCCGGCTTCGAGGCCGTGGACGGTTTCAAGGTACTGGCTCGCGCCGATGCTGTCGGCATGCTCGCCGATCAGGTACAGGGTCTGGCCGGTGCCCTTGAGGTCCATGGTGGCGCGCTTGGTGACGTCGGGGAGCACGCCGACCATGCCGATGGTGGGGGTGGGGTGGATGGCGACGCGTTCGTCGCCTTCGGTGTACTGGTTGTAGAGGCTGACGTTCCCGCCAGTGACGGGGGTGTTCAGGGCGCGGCAGGCGTCGGCGATGCCGTGCACGGCGCGTTCCAGCTGGTAGTACACCTCGGGCCGGTGGGGGTTCCCGAAGTTGAGGTTGTCCGTGATGGCCAGCGGCGTGGCGCCCACGCAGGCGAGGTTCCGGGCGGCCTCGGCGACGGCGGCGGCAGCGCCCGCGTACGGGTCGAGGTACACGAAGCGCGGGTTGCAGTCGCTGGTCGCGGCGACGCCCATGGGGCTGCCCTTGACGCGCATGACGGCGGCGTCGGCCGCGCCGGGCACGACGACGGTGTTCGTCATGACCTGATGGTCGAAGCGCTGGTAGATGGGGCGCTTGCTGGCAATCGTCGGATGAGCAAGCAGGTCGGTGAGGACCGCGCCCAGGTCGCCGGGGACGGGCACGCCGCTCAGGTCACGCTCGCGTTTGGCTTTGATCTCGTCGGATTCGATGCCCTCGCGGGTGTACTTCGGGGCCTCGTTCAGCAGGTCCACCGGCAGGTCGCAGACGACCTCGCCGCGCCACGTCAGGCGGTAGTTCGTGTGCCCCTCCACCTGCCCGATGGTCACCACGTCCAGTTCCCACTTGGCGAGCAGGTCCAGCAGCTCCTGCTCCTTGCCGGGAACGGGTACCAGGATCATGCGCTCCTGCGACTCGCTCAGGCACAGTTCCATGGGCACCATGCTGTCCTCGCGGGTGGGCACCAGATCCAGGTCCATGGTGATGCCCAGCCCGGCGCGGTACGCCATCTCGCAGGTGCTGCTCACCAGTCCGGCGGCTCCCATGTCCTGCACGCCCGCCACGACGCCCGCCTGGATGGCCTCCAGCGTCGCCTCCAGCAGCAGCTTCTCCATGAACGGGTCGCCCACCTGCACGGCGGGGCGGTCCGCCTGACTGGCGTTGCTGAGGTCGGCGGACGCGAACACCGCGCCGCCCAGCCCGTCCCGCCCGGTCTTGCTGCCCACGTACACGATGGTGTTCCCGACCTCACCCATCGTCCCCTTCGCCAGATCCTCGTGGCGCAGCAGGCCCAGCGCCATCACGTTCACGAGCGGGTTCTCCTGGTAGCTGGGGTGGAAGGTCACCTCGCCGCCCACCGTGGGCACGCCGATCGCGTTGCCGTAGTGCGCGATGCCCTCGACCACGCCGTTCAGCAGGAAGCGGGTGCGGGGGCTGTCCGGGTTCCCGAAGCGCAGGGAGTCCAGCACCGCGAACGGCCGCGCGCCCATCGCGAAGATGTCGCGCAGGATGCCACCCACGCCCGTCGCCGCGCCCTGCACCGGCTCCACGGCACTGGGGTGGTTGTGGCTTTCCATCTTGAACGCCACGCCCCACCCGTCCCCGATATCCACCACGCCCGCGTTCTCACCGGGACCCTGGAGCACCTGCGGGCCGGTCGTGGGGAAGTGACGGAACAGCGGGCGCGAGTTCTTGTACCCGCAGTGCTCGCTCCACATGGCGCCCACGATGGCGGCCTCCAGCGCGTTCGGCTCCCGGCCAATGCGCTCCACGAGCAGGTCGAATTCTTCGGTGGACAGGCCAAACGTGCCCGCACGGTCGCGGAGGGTGGCGGCTTGCGTCATTGAAGCTCCTTGGTGACCAGGGCGATCTGGCCCCGGTGGTAGGCGGTGTGGCGAAGGTGGTACGTGACACTGCCGGTCACATCCCGCCGTTTGTGAAACATCTGGAACGTCGCGTCCGGATCGAACCTCCCAGCGGGCGCGTTTTTCAAGTCCCGCCGCGCCGCGTTGAACACGTCACTCACGGCGGCGCGGATCAGGGCGGGCGCGTCGGTCTCCTCGGCCAGGGTCGGGCCGTGCGCGGCGCGTGCCCAGTCGGTGTCCTCGAAACCCAGGTACCCGAAGGTATGGGCGGGGTCAGGGCCGGTCAGGCCGGGCTGGATGGTGGCCCGCGTCCAGTCCATGACGTGCAGCGCGTGCCACGCGACCCGGTGCCCGACGCGCGGCACGCGCCCGAACAGGGCGTCCGGGCAGGCGTGCAGCGCCGCCTCGAACGCCGTGAACTCGGCGTCGAGCAGCTGCACGATCAGGGACTGCGTGGACAGGGGCTGTGTCATCAGGGGCTGGCGCGGATCGGTCATGTCAGGCCTTCAGCAGGAGGTTCAGCTGTCCGCGGTGGTAGCCGATGTGGCGCAGCTGCATCCCGAGGGCGAGGCGGCGGGGGCGGGTGCCGCTGGGGGTGGCGGCGCTGAAGACCTCGCCGTCCAGGGCGCTGTCGCTCGCCTGTTCCAGCCACGCAACGACCTGCGCGCCAGTGTCGTCCAGTGCCGCCAGGATGCGCTCTCGGGGGTCGCTCTCGCTGACGGGCGCGGGCTGGGTGCCCAGCGCCTGCACGCGGGTGTTGTCCTCCCACCCGAGGTGGTGGTAGTTCGGCGTGCGGTCGTCCAGCACCATCAGACGCAGCCACTCGGCGATGTGTAGGGCGTGCCACGCGGGGCTGTGGCACATCCGGGGCGTGTGGAAGGCGTCGCCCGGCGCCTGCTCCAGCGCGGCGCGGAACAGCTCCAGTTCGCTGCGGAACTGCTCGGCCAGGTAGGCCGTCACGGCGCCGGGCGACGGGGGGGTCACCGGGACACCAGCGCGCCCTTCAGGTTCAGGCTGTCGAACAGGCCGCGGCCGTCCTCGCTGCCCAGCAGGGCCTCCACGGCCCGTTCGGGGTGGGGCATCATGCCGAGCACGTTCCCGCGTTCGCTGACGATCCCGGCGATATCGTTCAGGCTGCCGTTGGGGTTGTCCACGTAGCGGAACACGACCTGCCCCTCGCCCTCCAGCCGCGCGATCGTCTCGGGGTCGGCGTAGTAGTTGCCCTCACCGTGCGCGATGGGCACCTCGATGACCTGCCCCTTCGTGTACGCGCCGGTGAAGGCCGTACCGGTGTTCTCCACGCGCAGGTGCACGGGACGGCACAGGAAGTGCAGGTCCCGGTTGCGACTCAGCGCGCCGGGCAGCAGGCCGGACTCGGTCAGCACCTGGAAGCCGTTGCAGACGCCCAGCACGTATCCGCCGCGCTCGGCGTGCGCCTTGACGGCCTGCATGATCGGGCTGCGCGCGGCAATCGCGCCAGAGCGCAGGTGATCGCCGTAACTGAACCCGCCGGGCAGGAACACCAGCTCGGTGCCCTGTGGCAGGCCGGCCTCGGTGTGCCACACGAACTGCGCGCCCTCGTCGAGCAGCAGCTGCGCGGCGTGCAGCGCGTCGCCGTCGCAGTTGCTGCCGGGAAACTGGATGACGGCCGTCTTCACGCCCCGACCAGCTCCTCGCTCAGCTCCCAGCGGGCGTCCTCCATCACCGGGTTCGAGAGGACGTTCTCGGTGATGTCCTTCAGCTGCGCCTCCACTTCCGCGCGGCTGCCCGAGAGGGTCAGTTCGATGTACTTTCCGACGCGCACGCCACTCACGTTCCCGTGATCCAGGTGAGACAGCGCCCGCTCCACGGTGCGGCCCTGCGGGTCGAGAATGCTGGGCTTCAGGGTCACGAACACTTTCGCTTTAAAGGTGGACATGGTGGGGCTCCTTCGGAGGGCAGGTGGTTAATGGGTGATGGTTGATGGGAAAGGGCAGACGGGGCGCTCGGGCTGGGCGTTCTGTCAACTTTCAACCATCAACGGGCAGGCGCGGTCACGCGCCGGAGCATTTCCGCGTAGGCGTCTTCCACGCCGCCGAGGTCGCGGCGGAAGCGGTCCTTGTCCATCTTCTCGTTCGTTTCGGCGTCCCAGAAGCGGCAGGTGTCGGGGCTGATCTCGTCGGCCAGGACGACCGTGCCGTCCGCGAGGGTGCCGAATTCCAGCTTGAAATCGATGAGTTTCACGCCGCGCGCCGCGAAGTAAGGCACCAGGAACGCCTGCACGTTCAGCGCCAGTTCACGGATGCGGCTCAGCTGCTCGGGGGTGGCCCAGCCGAGCGCGACGGCGGTGTCCGTGTTGATCAGGGGGTCACCCAGCGCGTCGCTCTTGTAGCAGTACTCCACGACTGGTCGGGACAGTTCGGTGCCTTCCTCGACGCCCAGGCGTTTGCTGAACGACCCGGCGGCCACGTTGCGCACGATGACCTCCACGGGGATGATCGTCACGGCCCGCACGAGCTGCTCGGTCTCTGACAGCTGCCGGATGAAGTGGGTGGGCACGCCCGCCGTTTCCAGCTGCGGGAAGAGGTGCGCGGTGATCGCGTTGTTGATGGCGCCCTTCCCCATGATCTGGGCTTTCTTGACGCCGTTGAAGGCGGTCGCGTCGTCCTTGTACTCCACCACGTACTCGTTCGCGTCGGGGGTGGCGTAGACGCGCTTGGCTTTCCCCTCGTACTTCAGTTCGCCTCTACCGGTCATACGCCCTCCGTGGGGAGCACGCGCTCCCCGGAATGTAGGAAACGCGTCCCCCGAAGCAGAGCGGGGCGACGCTGAAATGTCGCAGAACTGAGCATGTGCAGGCCTCCATCGCCGTCTCTCGGACGGGCTTACCGCTCCCGGTGCGTGGGGTGCGGGGCGTCTCACGGGACGCGGGTGGAAGAGAAGATGTATGCCCGCCCCGGTTGCGGGGCGGTCACCGCTGCGCAGCGTAACACCCCCACGTGAGGCGCACGCGGATGTGTTCAGAGGACTTGGACAACACCCACCCGCAGCCCGGGCGGGGCCGTGGATTCAGTCGTCGCTGGCTGACGCGGCTTTCTTCCGCGCGACTTCCGCGCGGACCTCGGCGACGAGGAACGTGCAGGCTTCCGCGCAGGGCATCCCGCCGGGCACGCCGTCCAGGAACGAGTGCGTCAGGCGCTCCCCGGCCCACAGGCGCGTGCGCAGGCAGGCGGCGCACACGCGCTCGGCGACCCGCTCGACCTGTTCGGGCACGGCGCGCTGCACCTTCGCGTAGATGCCCGTCTGCCGCCGCGCGGTGGTCGCCCAGGGCGTGGGGCGCAGCGCGTGGCAGCCGTGCGCGTACGTTTCCTCCACGACCGCCGGGTAGGTGTAGTGCACGGCGCGGCGCAGGTCGGCCTCGTTCAGCACGGCCCGCCAGCCGCGCGGCAGGCTGCGCAGCGTGTGCACGGGGCGGTGCTCGCCGCCGTCCGTGAAGCGCACCCGGTCGCGCACGCCCTCGGGCGTGACGAGCGTCATCAGGTCGCCGCCCGGGCGGCCCTCGTCCAGCGCGTTGCGGATCTCGAACACGCCCAGTTCCGGCGTGACGAGCAGTTCCCCGACCCGCGCGCCCCGCCGGGCGAGGGTCAGGAACGCCTGCCACGCGGCCTCGTGCCCGCGTTCGGTGTCCCCGCCCGGGCCGCCCGCGCCGCGCGCCTCCTCCGCGAGGTGCAGGATGACCTCCGCGACCGCCGCGTGTGTGCCCACGGGCCGCGCGTAGTGCACCTGCTGCGGGCCGTGCGGGGTGTCCGCGAAGGGCGTGACCACGCCGCTCAGGCCCAGTTCCTCGGGGATGGTCTCCAGGGTGTGCCAGCCCTCGGACGCGAAGAACGGCACGATCACCACGCGTGGGGCCCGCACGAGGTCGGCCCAGCCGGTCACGCGCGGCTCCTCGTCGAGGAACAGGGCGTGCACCTCGCTGAACAGCTCCCGCTCCCGCAGGCGGGCGGCGTTCTCGTAGATCACGCGGCTGCTGTTCTCGTTGCGGGTCGTGCCGTGCCCCAGCACGATCAGTGCCGTCTCGATCCCGTCGGCCGGGCCGTCCGGGCCGAGTTCGGGCAGCACCTCGCGGGCGCGCGCGACGATCACGTCTGCCATGCCCGGGTGCACCCCGTACGGCAGGGTGTAGCGCACGGTGCGGCCCCCGATCACGCGCGCGATCCCCTCGGGCGGCACGGGGCCCTGGTGGCCCAGGCCCAGTTCACGCGGGATGACGGTCTCGGTGAAGTACCCCTCGCTGATGAACATGGGAATCACGGTTACGTCGGTGCTGGCGGTCGTCCGGAGGACCTGCCGCAGCGACGGTTCCTCCTTCCAGTAGCCCTCGATCACCTCGTCGAACAGGCCGCGCGTGCGGATCAGTTCCGCGTAGCGGTACGCGGCGACCGCCGATTCCCCGTTCAGGTGGGACCCGTGACCAATCAGCACCAGTGAGCGCATACAGACCGGACTGTAGCGCCCCGCGCGCCCCGCGAGTGTTCCCCGGATCGCGCCGCCCGGCAGGGGCGGCGCGGGCGAGCAGTGCGGGGCGAGCGTGAACGCCACTGAAGGTCCCCCTCACGCCCACCCGGGCCGGGGGCGGGTAGCGTGAACGGCGTTGCCCCTGAACCCCACGCCCCGCGCGGCGAGCCGCTGCCTGCGCCCCCACCACCCCGGAGGTACCCGCATGTTCTTCCAGCAGAAAGACCGTCACGAGCAGATGGCTCGACTCGACCCCCGCGACACGAACGGCGACGGGCAGGTCAGCCCCCAGGAAGCCGCCGCGTACATCCAGGACTACCTCCAGCAGGCCAGCCCCGAGGAACGCAACCAGATCCTGCGCGACTACGTGGGCGGCATGAGCCCCGAGCAGCGCCGCGAGATGGGCGACGCCATCGTGCGCAGCCCCGCCAACCCCGTCACCCAGGTCCGCCACGACGACGACAACGACCTCGTGGACGCCTATACCCGCACCGCGCAGGCCCCCGCGCAGGACGGCAAGAGCCCCCTCGAGGCCGCGTTCGCGCCCGGCGGGATGCTCAGCAGCCCCCTGGTGAAGGCCGGACTGGTCGGGCTGGCCGGCATGATCGGCAGCCGCATGCTGCGCCGCTGAGCCCCACCGCACCCCCCGGGCCCGCGCGCCCTGGCTGCCTTCCGGCGGCCGGGACGCGCGGGCCGCCTCGCTGGGACAGGGGCGCTGATCTGGGCATCCGCCCGGGCAGGCGCACGTACAATGGCGCGCAATGCCCCTGACGTACCTCAAGCGCATCGCCCAGACGCCCGCCCCGACCTTCCACGAGGAGCGGCGCGCGGACCTGATCGCGGGCCTGTGGACGGACCTGGGCTACGCGGTCGAGCGCGACGAGGCCGGCAACGTCCTGACCCGCCTCACGCCCCCCGGCACCGAGGGCCTCCCGGCTCTGCTGCTCGCCTCGCACCTCGACACCGTGTTCGACGCGGACACCGACGTGACCGTCCGCGAGGAGGGCGGGCGGCTGGTGGGACCCGGCGTGGGCGACAACAGCGCCAGCCTGGCCGTCATGACCGCGCTGCTGCGCGACCTGCGGGAGCGGCCCGCCCCGCTGCGCCGCCCGCTGTGGATCGCCGCGAACGTCGGCGAGGAAGGCCTGGGCGACCTGCGCGGCGCCAAGCACCTGCTGCGCGCCCATCGCCCGCAGCTGGGCGCGTTTCTGGCCGTGGACGGCTACCTGGGTATCGCCGTGACCCGCGCCGTGGGCGTGCGCCGCTACCGCGCCACGTTCATCGGGCCCGGCGGGCACTCCTGGGGCGATCAGGCGCCCAGCGCCCTGCACGCCCTGGGCCGCGCGATCAGCGCCCTGTACGCCCTGCACCTGCCCGTCAACCCGCGCACCACCCTGAACGTGGGCGTCGCGACCGGGGGGACCAGCGTGAACTCCATCGCGGGCACCGCCGAACTGCTGCTGGATCTGCGCTCCCTGGACGGCGAGGTGCTGGGCGATCTGGACCGCCGGGCCGTGGCGGCCCTGCACGCCGCGGCGCGCGAGGCAGGCGTGAAACTGCACCTGGAACGCGTCGGGGACCGCCCGGGCGGTGACCTGCGCGGCGAGGCGCTGCTGGACCTGGTGCGCGAGGCCAGCCGTGACGGCCGCATCGACCTGCGCGTGGCGAGCAGCAGCACCGACGCGAACGCCGCCGTCCCGCACGACCTGCCGGCCCTGGCCGCCGGGGTGTACCGCGGCGGGAACGCGCACCGCACCGACGAGTGGGTGCAGGTCAGCAGCCTCACGCCGGGTCTGAAGTTCCTGCGGCGTGTGGTCGAGCTGTACCAGCGCCGCCCGGTCCGCTGACGTCCGGGCACTGGGGCGGGACACTCGGGGTGAGACGCTGACCCGCCGCGCAGCACGCCCCCGGTCGGGGGGGGATTTGGGCGTCCTGGCGGGCGAATCCTGTGACTTCTGTCGCAATCGCCGCCCACCAAATTCCCATGCGTGCGGCGCACAATACGGGGACCGATGAACGCCCCGTACACCCTGACCGCCCGGCCCTTCCTCCGCGTCGCGCGAGCGGCAGGCCTCACGGCGCTGCTGCTGGGCGGCAGCCTCGCGCCCGCCCGGGCGCAGGGCGTGGTGTCCCCCGCTCAGGACCTTTTCAACCGCGTCAACCAGCTCATCCAGAACGAATACGGCGGGCTGTCTGGCGTGGACCGCGCCGCGCTGACCCGCGAGTACCAGACCCGGCTCGACAACGTCTGCGCGCCTGCGCCCGACACCTGCGCCGAGGCGAAGGCCTACCCGGTCGTGGAGGCCGAACTGACCGCGCTGGGCGACGAGCATTCCTTCTTCCAGACGCCCGAGGACTACCGCGACTTCCGCGCCAGCGTCACGGGCGGCAACCGGTTGCAGTTCGGCGTGAAGCTGGGCGCGCTGGACGGCCAGAACCGCGTCGTGACCGAGGTCGTGCCCGGCAGCGCCGCCGAGGAGGCCGGGCTGCGGCGCGGGGACGTGCTGCTCACCATCGACGGGAAGGCGTACACCTACGAGAACCTCCGCGCGGCGCGCGAGAAGGGCCAGACCATCACCCTGGGCGCCGAGCGGCTGGGGCAACCCCTGGCGCTGACCATCACGGCGCGTGAGAGCAGCACCGTGGACCTGCCGCGCCTGAGCTTCGTGCCCGCCAGTACCGGTCAGGCCGCCGTGATCCGCATTCCGACCTTCCTGTCGGGCGGCGGGGTCGCGCAGCGCGTGCACGATCTGGTCGGGCAGGCGCAGGCGCGCGGCGCGAGCGGCGTGATCGTGGACCTGCGCGGCAACACCGGCGGCAGCCTCGCCGAGTGCGACAGCTCGGTCAGTGCGTTCGTGCCGAACCTGACCCGGCTGGCCCGCAGCGCCGATGGCAACGCCCGCACGGTCGTGAGCCGCGGCACCCGACTGGAAGACGGGCGACTGGCGGGCAGCGTCCGCAACCCGAACCTCTGGAGCGGGCCGATGGCTGTGCTTGTGGACGAGGGGAGCGCCTCGTGCAGCGAGTTCTTCGCGTTCGAGATCCAGTACGCCCGGCGCGGCCCGGTCCTGGGCGAGCAGACCGCCGGGGTGGGCAACACCGCCACCCGCGTCTTCCCGGTGGGCGAGGGCGCGCTGCAACTGACCATCCTGAACTACGCCAAACCCGACGGCACCCCCTACCCCGTCAGTGTCACCCCGGACGTGGTGCGCGAGCAGAACGAGGCCACCACCCGCGAACTCACGCGTGGCGTGGACAGCCTCCTGAGCGCCGGGGTGGACGCCCTGAGCGGCGCGCCCACCCTGGGCCTGAACCCCTTCGGGCGGCCCTGACCCCCGCTCCTCAGCGCGGCCCACCGGATGCGGCGGGGCCGCGTTGCCGCTGCTGCGCAGCCTGCTGCCCCGCGATGCCGGACGCGCCGCGCGCCCCGGGCCCCGCGCAGGGCCTATCCTCCGGGGCATGAGCGACATCGCAGAACGCTACGTGCGGCTGGCCCACGCCATCGACGCGCACTCCGAGGGCTTCATCGACGGGTACGGCGGCCCGCAGGACTGGGCCGTTCGGGAGACACGCGACCCGCAGGCGCTGCGGGACGAGGCGCAGGCCCTCCTGGCGGACGTGGCGGGCGTGCCCGAACCCGAGCGGCGCGCGTGGCTGGAGGTGCAGGTGCGCGCCATGCACACCATGACCCGCCTGCTGTCCGGCGAGGCGATCCCCTACGCCGACGAGGTGCGCGGCCTGTACGACATCGAACCTCGCCGCGCCGACCTGGGCACGCTGGACGCCGCACTGGCCGAACTGGACGCCGTGCTGCCCGGCAGCGGCCCCCTGCCCGCGCGCGAGGAGGCCCTGCGGGCCCGGCTGGCCGTGCCGCGCGGCGAGATCCTGCGGGTGGCGCAGCCGATCCTGGCCGAACTGCGCGCCCGCGTCACCGAGCGTTTCGGTCTGCCCCAGGGCGAGGACTTCAGCATCGAACTCGTCACCGACAAGCCCTGGAGCGGGTACAACTGGCCGCTGGGGAACCTGAAGAGCCGCATCGACATCAACACCGACCTCCCGGTGCTGCTGCCCGCCCTGCCCGACCTGATGGCGCACGAGGGCTACCCCGGCCACCACACCGAGCACGCCACCAAGGAAGCGCTGCTCGTGCGGGAACGTGGCTGGCACGAGCACGGCATCCAGCTCATCAACGCGCCGGAATGCGTCGTGTCCGAGGGCATCGCCGTGAACGCCCTGCGCGCCGTGATGACCCGCGAGGAACTGGAGGCGTGGCTGACCGGCGACCTCGCCGCGCTGGCCGGCGTGGACCCCGAGGACATCCGCACGTTCCTGGCCGCCAGCCACGTCAAGAAGGCGCTGGGGGGCGTGAGCGGCGAGGCCGCCATGCGCCTGCACGCCGACGGCGCCCCCGAGGCCGAGGTGCTGGACTTCCTGCGCACCTACGCCCTGGCCAGCGACGCCCGCGCCGCGCAGTCCCTGCGGTTCATCCAGAACCCGAACTTCCGCGCGTACATCTTCACGTACTCGGTCGGCGGGGACCTCGTGGGTGCCGAACTCGACCGGGGCGGCGCAGGCGCCTACGCGCGGCTGCTGCGCGAACCCGTCACGCCCGGCCAGCTGCGCAGCTGAACGCCAGCAGCGGGGGGAGGGGAGACCGGCGCCTCACCCTCCCCCGCCCCGTGCAGATCAGCGCTTGAGGATGCGCTCGATCTGCTCCACGGCGTCGCTGCTCAGGCGCACGCCCGCCGCCTTGACGGTGTCCTCAATCTGCTGAACCTTTGTGGCGCCCGTGATGACGCTGCTCACGCCCTTCTGGCGCAGGATCCAGGCCAGGGCCAGCTGCGCGCGGGTGATGCCCAAGTCGTCCGCAACCTGTTTCAGGTCGCGCACCTTCTGGATGTTCTCCTCCGTCAGGAAGTTCTTGCCCCAGTTCTCCTTCTCGGTCAGGCGCGCGCCCTCGGGCTTGCCCGCGTCGTACTTGCCGGTCAGCAGGCCCATCGCCAGGGGGCTCCAGACGACCAGGCCCACGCCCGCCTCCTCGGTGTAGGGGAGGATCTCGCCCTCGACGCGGTCGCGGCGGATCATGGAGTACTCGGGCTGCTCGGTGACGGGCGCGTGCAGGCCGTTGGCCCGCGCGAACTCGACCGCCTGCGCGATACGCGCCGCGGGCCACATGCTCGTGCCCCAGTACAGCGCCTTGCCGTCACGGATGACCTGATCGAAGGCCATGACGATCTCCTCCATGGGCACGTCCGGGTCGTAGCGGTGCGCGAAGTAGATGTCGAGGTGATCGGTGCCCAGTCGCTTCAGGCTCCCGTCGATGCTGTGCAGGATGTGCTTGCGGCTCAGGCCACGGTCGTTCACGTCGTCACTCATGGGCCAGTAGACCTTCGAGCTGATGACCAGCGTGTGACGGGGGAACTCCTTGAGGGCGGCGCCCATGAGTTCCTCGCTGCGGCCCTTGGCGTAGATGTCGGCCTGATCGAAGAAGTTCACGCCGCCCTCGTACGCGGCGGTGACGATCTCGCGCACCATCGCCGAGGCGTCCTGGTTGATGCCGTAGGTTTCCCAGCCGCCCAGGGCGACTTCACTGACCTTCAGACCACTCCTGCCGAGGTTCCGGTATTCCATGCGCGACACTTTATCTCTTAAAGCATTCGCAGCACGTCAGATGGAGACTGGATAAAGAAAGCCTCATCACCATCCCCCGCACCTGTGGATCAGCGCCGCACCCGGTAAGAGTCCTGCACCAGCCCAGACCCGAACGCCTGCGTGCCCTGGTGGACCCACCACACGTCCCCGCCCAGCGGACCGAACAGAGGGATCCCCTCGCCCAGCAGCACCGGCACGCGCGTCACGGTCAGCTCATCCAGCAGTCCCGCCCGCAGGAACGCCTGCACGGTCCGCCCGCCGTCCACGTACACGCCCCCCACGCCCTGCTCGCGCAGGTCCGCCGCCAGGACCTCCACCGGCCCCGGGTGGACCTCGACCCCCTCGCGCCGCAGGTCCTCCGGGATGTCCGCCGCCGTCAGGGTGCGGCTCAACACCACCAGCCGCTTACCCGCGTACGGCCACGGCCGGAACGCCCGCACCGCCCCGAAGGTCGCGCGGCCCATCACGACCACCTCCACGCCCGCCATGAACGCCCCGAAGCCGTGATCCTCACCCGACGGGGCGGGCACCCCGTCCGGCGTGGCGCCCGGCAGCCAGTCCAGCCGCCCGTCGGGCCGCGCGATGAACCCGTCCAGACTGGTCGCGATGAACACCCGGAAGGTCGTCATGCCCCCAGCCTACCCGGCCCCCGCCCGGTTGCCCATCCGCTAGGTTGCCCATCCGTCATGCGGCTCAGACGGCGGTCAGATCTGCCCGTCCAGCCGGTCGCGGTACACCACGTACGCCACGCCCAGCGTCGTCAGGGTGGCGACCAGACTGCTCAGGCCGTAGCTGATCAGCGGCAGCGTGATGCCCGTCAGCGGCAGCACGCTCAGGGCCGCGCCGATGTTCTCGATCACCTGAAAGCCGATCTGCCCCAGGATCCCCGCGAACAGCACCTGATCCTGCAACCTCGGCGACTGCGCCGCCATGCCCGCCAGCCCCCAGAACAGCGCCCCGTACAGCGCCAGCACCCCCAGCGCCCCGACCAGTCCCTGCTCCTCCGCCCAGGTGCTGAACGCGAAATCCGTGTGCGCCTCGGGCAGGAACCCGTTGTGCGACTGACTGCCCTGCTTGTACCCCTTGCCCTCCACGCCGCCCGACCCGACCGCGATGATGCTCTGGATCACCTGATACCCCGCCCCGCGCGGATCCTGGTACGGATTCACGAAGATCGTCAGGCGCTTCTGCTGGTACGGTTCCAGGTGCGGGAACAGCACGGTCGGGACCGTCACGCCGACCGCCAGGACCGCCAGCGCCGCGTGCCACCACGGGATGCGCGCCGCGAGCAGCATCACGCCGAACATGACGCTCAGGACCATCGCGCCGCCGAAGTCGTTCACGACGACCAGTCCCACCGCCGGGAGGAACACCGCCAGCGCCCGCGCGTACGTCGGCAGTCCCTTGAAACCGCCGCGCAGCACGAGGGCCAGCATCAGGATCAACGCCAGTTTCGTGATCTCCAGCGGCTGGAACTGCAGCGGCCCCAGCATGATCCAGTTCTTCTGCCCGTTCACTTCCTTGCCGATCACCAAGGTACTCGCCTGCAGCAGCAGCGCCAGCCCGAACAGATGCGGCGCGAAGCGGTAGATCCGGTCGCGGCCCGCCCACCACAGCACGCCCAGCGGCACGGCCGCCAGCAGCACGCCCAGCACCTGCTTCACGAAGATGCCCTCCGAGGCGCGCGGCGACAGCGCCGCCGTGCTGACCGTCAGCAGGCCCGCTGCCAGCAGCAGGGCGATGATCACGGGAAAACGCAGGTCGTACTTCACGGGGCACTCCGGGCGGGGCAGGTCACGCCCCCAGCGTAGGGCCCGGCGACCAGAAAATCCTAAGAGCCGCTGGCCCGACTCTCATCCAGTGATCCCCGGCGGCAGCGCGGGCTGCTTCCCGTCCCCCCGGAACCCGGCAGAAGAGGGAGCGCCAGGCTCAGCCCCCGGCGCCCCTCCGAACCTGCAGGTCCGCGGTCAGCGGGTGCGGCCACCCGTCGGCGGCTCGTCCAGCGGGATGTTCGCCATCAGCACGACCATGTCGCCGCGCTGCTCGATCTCCACGCTGCTGTTCCCCGCCGGGAAGTAGCGCCGCACGACCTCCAGCAGGTCGTTGCGCAGCGCGTCCACCTTGCCGGGCGGAATCTGCGCCCGGTCGTACGCCAGCACCAGCTCCAGGCGGTCCTTGAGCGTCTCCTTGCTGCGGCCCCGCTTCATCCAGGAAAACACGTCACGCCCCCCCGAACAGGCGGCGCAGCGCCGCCAGGAAACCCCGGTCCTCCTCGAACTTCGGGTACGGCACGTCCTCGCCCTTCAGGCGCCGCGCGGTCGCCATGAACGCCTCCCCGGCCTTCGTCTTGCCCAGCACCGCCGGTTCGCCAACGTTCGTGCTCACGATGATCCCCTCGTCCTCCGGGATGATCCCGATCGGTTTCACGCCCAGGATGTCGAGGATGTCCGCCTCGGAGAGCATGTTGCCGCTCGCGACCATCTTCGGGCGCAGGCGGTTGATCACCAGCCGGATCTCATTGACCTGCTGCGCCTCCAGCAGCCCGATGATGCGGTCGGCGTCACGCACGCTGGACACCTCGGGGTTCACCACGACCAGCGCGCCCTCAGCCGGCGCGGCGGCCGTGCGGAACCCCGACTCGATTCCCGCCGGGGAGTCGATCAGGATGCGCGTGAAGCCCTCCTGCTCCACCAGATCCCGCACGACGCCCCGGAACACCTCGGGGTCCAGCGCGTCCTTGTCGCGCGTCTGCGAGGCGGGCAGCAGGTACAGGTTCTCCACGCGCTTGTCGCGGATCAGCGCCTGACTCATGCGGCACTTGCCTTCCAGAACGTCCACGAGGTCGAACACCACGCGGGACTCCAGGCCCATCACCACGTCGAGGTTGCGCAGACCCACGTCCACGTCGATGACGGCGACCTTCTCGCCGAGTTTCGCGAGGGCCGCACCGATATTCGCGGTGGTCGTGGTTTTGCCCACGCCCCCCTTCCCGGACGTGACGACAATCACCTTGGCATTCATGTCCCGGCAGTGTAGCGCGAGTGCATGAGGGGGTGTGGGATGACCTGCGCAGACGCGCCGGGCGGGTGGTGGCGCCACGGAAAGGTGCAGCCGCCTGATGGGGTCATGGCCCACCACGATCTGAATTGAATGTCAAGTCAGTTCGGGATGCACCCGGATGGGGGAGGGCGCTACGATCCGGCCAGGTCACCGCGTGAGCGTGCCATGCACGTTCCATGAAGACCCAGACCTGCACGCACCGGAGGCACCATCATGAAACGAGCGGCCCTCGCCCTGCTGACCCTGACGACCACCCTCGTCGCCTGCAAACCCCCCCAGACGCCCGAAGCGGACGCCCTGAAGCCCTTCACCGGCCAGAAGCTGAACTGGACCACCTGCGACCCCACCATCCTGGGCAGCGACGACACGGATCTGTTCGGGGCGCTCGGCACCCGCCTGAGCTGCGCCGACCTGAGCGTCCCCCTGGACTGGAGCAACCCCGGCGCCGGGAAGGCCAGCGTGTCCCTGATCCGCTACGCCGCCGCCGACAGCAAGAAACGCCAGGGCTCGATCTTCTTCAATCCCGGCGGCCCCGGCGGCGACGGCCTGCCCTTCGCGCCCCTGTTCGGTTTCTACTGGGAAAACGGCGTCATCGACACGCCCGCCGCCGAGAACCTGAACGCCATGACCCAGCAGTTCGACCTGATCGGCTTCTCCCCGCGCGGCGTGGGCGCCAGCACCCGCCTGAACTGCGGCACGAACGAACTGAGCGCCCCCATCCGCCCGCCCGCCACGGACCGCAGCGAGGCGAACATCCAGGCCATGATCCGTGAGGGGAAACTGACCGCCCTGGCCTGCCAGAAAAACCCCATCACGCCCTTCGTGAACACCGACGCGACCGCCCGCGACCTGAACCTCGCGCGGCAGCTCATGGGCGACCAGAAACTGAACTACATCGGGTACTCGTACGGCACGTGGCTGGGCTCCTGGTACGCCAAGCTGTTCCCCGAACACACCGGCCGCATGCTGCTCGACGGGAACACGTCCTTCAACGCGCCCTTCGAGGAAACCTTCGGCTTCCAGCCCATGGCCTTCGAACGGGACTTCCGTGACGCGGTCGCCCCGTACCTGGCGCGGCAGAACGCGTACTTCGGGCTGGGCGCGACCGGCAGTGACGTGTACGCCACGCAGAACGGCCTGGAAGAGAACCTGCGCTTCATCACCAGCCGCTACATCGCGCAGTTCATGTACGGCCGCGACAACCTGCCCCTGATCGGCGTCGTCCTGAAACCCGCCGCCGTGCTCAGCGGCCTGATCAGGACCAACCCCGCCGCCACGACCGACGAACTGGGCGCCCTGGCCCTGAAGCAGACGTACTTCCCGGACGCCGAGACCAACGACCTGGCCCGGCAGCTGGCGCTGATGTTCCTCCAGATCCGCGAGGACGTGCGTAACCCCGCGCCGAGCCCCATTGAGCTGGACGCGTCCTCCTCGGTGTTCACGGCCGTGACCTGCAACGACACCGCCTGGACCACCGACCTGACCGCCGCCCGCGCCCGCGACGAGCAGGACGCCAGGTCGTACCCGCTGCTCGGCGGGGCCTCGGTCGCCAACGCCTGCCACCAGTGGAAGGGCGGCCCCAGCGTCAAGCAGCCCGCCATTCCCGCGAACATGCCGCCCGTCCTGATGCTCCAGAACGAACTCGATCCCGCCACCGCGCAGGAAGGCGCCCTGAAGGCCCTGAACAGCACGCCGGGCGCGAAGATGATCTTCATTGACGACGAGCCGCAGCACGCCGCGTTCCCGTACGGCACCGCCTGCGTGGACACGCCCATCACCGAGTACTTCCTGACCGGCAAGATGCCCACCGACAAGCTGAGCACCTGCGCGGCCCTGCCGCTGCCCGGCGAGAAGACCGTCGTGCCCGTCAAGACGCTGAACGTGCAGAGCGGCGCGCTGTGCTTCGCGCAGCCCATCCTGCGCAGCCTCTCGCTGCGTGAGCAGCGGCTGAGCTACGCCAAGCTGGAGATGCGCCGCATCATCGACCGCACCGCCCAGGGCCTGCTGGCGGGCCGCACGCTCCGCCCGGACCTGAACGGTCAGCTGACCGTCCGCGACTGCCAGTAAGCGCCCACCTGTAATCCAGTTCCGACCCCCTGCGGCCCGTCACGGTAGAGTGGCGGGCTGAATGCCGTGCCCCCGCCCGAGCGGGTGTGGCGTGGCGAGGAGTGAGCATGACGGAAGCAGTGAAGCCCGCCACCGCGGGCGCGAGGAAGGTGGGGTTCATCAGCCTGGGGTGCCCGAAGGCGCTGGTGGACAGCGAGCGGATCCTGACGCAGCTGCGCGTCGAGGGGTACGAGGTCGCGCCCAGTTACGAGGACGCGGACGCGGTGATCGTGAACACGTGCGGGTTCATCACGCCCGCCGTGGAGGAGTCCCTGAACGCGATCGGCGAGGCGCTGGACGCGACGGGGAAGGTCATCGTGACCGGCTGCCTGGGCGAACGCCCGGAGAAGATCATGGAGCGCCACCCGAAGGTCGCGGCCATCACCGGGAGTGAAGCCGTGGATGACGTGATGGGGCACGTGCGCACCCTGCTGCCCATCGAGACGGACGCCTTCACGGGCCTGCTGCCGGTCGCGGCGCCCGGCACGCGCGCTGGGGCGGAGCAGCCCGCGCGCGAGGACACCCGGCACGGGGATGTGTTCGCGCCCAGCGTGAAGCTCACGCCGCGCCACTACGCGTACGTGAAGATCGCCGAGGGCTGCAACCACACCTGCTCGTTCTGCATCATCCCGAAACTGCGCGGCCTTCAGGTGTCGCGCGATGCCGGCGCGGTGCTGTACGAGGCGTTCCGCCTGATCGCGGGTGGCACGAAGGAACTCATGATCATCAGCCAGGACACCAGCGCGTACGGCGTGGACGTCCGCTACCGCGAGTCCGAATTCCAGGGCGAGCAGGTCCGCGCGCACCTGACCGACCTCGCCGTGAAGCTCGGGGAGATGGGCGCGTGGGTGCGCATGCACTACGTGTACCCGTACCCGCACGTCGAGAAGATCGTGGAACTCATGGCTGCGGGCAAGATCCTCCCGTACCTGGACGTGCCGCTGCAGCACGCCAGTCCGAAGGTGCTGCGCGCCATGCGCCGCCCCGGTGCGGGCAAGCAGCTGGACACCATCCGCCGCTGGCGCGAGATCTGCCCGGAACTGGTCATCCGCTCGACGTTCATCGTGGGCTTCCCCGGTGAGACCGAGGAGGACTTCCAGGAGCTGCTGACGTTCCTGGAGGACGCCCGCCTGGACCGCGTGGGGGCCTTCGCGTACAGCGACGTCGAGGAAGCGGACGCGAACGCGCTGCCCGGCGCGGTGCCGCAGGAGGTCAAGGAGGAGCGCCTGGCGCGGTTCATGGAGGTCGCCCAGCGCATCAGCGCCGAGAAGCTGGTCGAGAAGGTCGGGACCGTGATGGACGTGATCATCGATGAGTTCAACGACGACGAGGACGACCAGCCCGGCACGAAACTGATCGGCCGCACGAAGGGCGACGCGCCCGGCATCGACGGGCAGGTGTACGTGTACGCCGCCGACTTCGCCGGGGCCGTGAAGATCGGGGACATCGTGCGCGTGCGCATCGAGGACAGCGACGAGTACGACCTGTACGGCGAGGTCGTCGAGACGCCCGAGTGGCGCCCCAACGTGCCGCAGCTGGGTCACTTCGGCAAGCACTGAACTCCGGTGGCCGGGCTGTCCTGTGGCCGGCCACCCGAGCAGCGCGAGAAGGAGTCTGACGGAGGCCGGGCGTGGAGTGGGCCGGTGGGTGATGTTCCGACCGGTTCACGGAACAGACGGTCTCCGGACGGATTGGGGGTGGGCTGCCTGGGCGGCCTACCCCTTCACCGTTTCCGGGCGGCAGCTCACGTCGGGATGGGGGAGACTGCGGGGGTGATCCGACTGCACTTCAATCGCACGGGGCGGCAGCCGACGACGTGGCTGCTGGACGTGCCGATCTTCACGGTCTGCCCGAACTGCGCCTTCACGCCACCCGAGGCGCGGC
This sequence comes from Deinococcus soli (ex Cha et al. 2016), assembly GCF_001007995.1. Lineage (NCBI taxonomy): Bacteria > Thermotogati > Deinococcota > Deinococci > Deinococcales > Deinococcaceae > Deinococcus > Deinococcus soli (ex Cha et al. 2016). The sequence continues at coordinate 2,145,109 of NZ_CP011389.1, forward strand.
GGTACGTGGGCAGTCGCTACGGTCTGGTCGGCAGTTTCACCTGCGCGGCGTGCGGGGCGAAGGTGACGATCACCGACGGCGACTGCTACCCCCCAGTCCGCTTCACGGCGGACGTGCCGGGCAAGCCGCAGGTGTCGTTCATCTACGAGGATGTGTACCGCCTGAACTGGGCGGATCTGGAACGGGCCGGGGCCGCGCTCTGCACCTCCCTGATTCCAGCGGGCGAGAAGGGGTATGTGGACGTCGAGGCGGCCCTGCGCGCCCTGGAGGTCGAGATCGCCCGCCTGAACCTCCCGCACGCCCCGGCCCCCCTGCCGGACGGCGTGACGTGGGTGCCGCTGCCGCTGCGCGCGTGGCTGGACGCGCTGCACACGCTGGGGGTGTGACCGGGGTGGGTGGCTGGGAGGGTCTGCAAGACACCCGTGATGAATGTTCCCTACACTGCCGGGGTGACCCCTGACGTCCTTCTCGTGATCTTCGCCGGGCTGCTGGGCCTGCTGGTGGGCTCGTTCTCGAATGTGCTCATCTGGCGGCTGCCGCGCGGGGAGAGTGTCGCGTTCCCGCCCAGCCACTGCCCGAACTGCGACCACCGCCTTGGCGTCGCCGATCTGGTGCCCGTGTTCTCCTGGCTGAGCCTGGGTGGGAAGTGCCGCTACTGCAAATCTCCCATCAAGGCGCGCTACCCGGTCGTGGAACTCCTGACCGGGATCGGGTACGCGGCCATCGCGGCGCTGTTCCCGCCGCTGACGGTCGGCTGGGGCGCGCTGGGCCTGATGGTGCTGTTCACCCTGCTGCTGGTGGGCAGCGCCATCGACCTGGACACGTACACCATTCCCGACGAGCTGACCCTGCCCGGCGTGGCGCTGGGCGTCCTGTTCGGCTTCCTGAACGGACAGGCGGGCGTGGAGGGCCTCCCGGACCTTGCGGGCGCGGTGCAGGGCGCGCTGCTGGGCGCCGGGGTGGTCGTGGCGATCAACCAGTTCGGGTCGTGGGTGCTGCGCCGCTTCCGCGAGCGCTCCTTCCCGGAATTCCCCATCGGGTACCAGCAGATCAGCCTCGGCCTTCTGGCGGGCGCGTGGCTCGGGCCGTGGTGGGGGGCGGGCGTGGGCCTGCTGTCTACCCTGGTGAACGTCGCGGCGCGCCGCGTGATCCGCATCCCGGAACTGCTCACGCTGGGCGGGCTGCTCGTCAGCGTGATGCTGGGCAGCGCCGGGTACGGCCCGGGCATGATCCTGATGGTGCAGGGCGCTCTGGCGGCCGCTGGGGCGGTGTCGCTCGCCTGCGGCGTGTACTGGTGGCTCCACTGGCGCCGCCACCGCGAGGACGACGGCGCCGCCGACGACACGCAGGTGGACGCCAGCGCCATGGGCTTCGGGGACGTGAAACTCGCCGCCGTGATCGGCGCGTTCCTGGGCTGGGAGCGGCTGCTGCTGGCGCTGGTCGTCGCGGTGTTCGCCGGGGCGATCTTCGGCGTGGTGCAGCTCGCCACGCGCAGCGAAAACCGCGTGAAGTTCGGGCCGTTCCTCGCGCTGGGCGCCGTGGTGGCCCTGCTGTGGGGCGGCGCGCTGATCGGCGGTTACCGCGAGATGCTGGGCCTGTGAACGGGTGAGGGCTGATGGACGGAAGCGTGGGAGCCAGAGGTTCGAGTCCTCCGGCCCCCACGCTGTTTGATGCCGGGGTTTACATCTTGACGCTGGTGCAGGTCACGCCGGCGTCGGCGGGCGCGCCGGTGGCGTCCTTGGCGGTGTGGATGTTGAAGTACGTCGCGTTCATGACGTCGGCGGCCGCCACGCTGCCGGACAGTTTCAGCATGCCCATCGCGTCACTCTGGCCGACGATGGCGCTGCTCATGATGGGCGCGCCGCCGCTGCTGCACGGGTCGGTGCTGGCGGTGCCCTGCACGTGGTAGTGCGCGACGTAGTAGGTGTTCGGGGCGAGGCCGCTGACCATGGCGCTGGTCATGACGGTCATCCCGTCGCGGGTGGTGGTCACGGTGCCGCTGGAGCTCAGGGCGCCGCCCGCCGGCTGCTTGGCCAGCGTGTAGGTCATGGGGGCGTACATCATGGCGCAGGAACCGAGGGCCAGGGCCAGGGCGGGCATGAACAGAATCTTTTTCATGATGGTGCCTCCGTTGAACTGGTTTGAACGGGGCAGTCTGTGCCTGATCACGTGGCGCAGAGTGTCAGGACGCTCCCTTTGTGACGGGTCGCTGAAGGGCGGCTGAAGGCGCGGTGCAGACTTATACTGGGTTCAATCCCTCCCGGTTTCCGGCCCGTTCCCAGTTCACGAGGTGCGACCATGACGCAGACCCAGCCGCTCCCCACCGACCTCCAGGCGCTGTTCGAGCGTCAGCGTGCGCACCGCTGGACGGCCGCGCAGAGCACCCCGGCCCAGCGGCAGGCGATCCTGCGCCGCCTGCACGACGCGGTCAGGGGCCGCCGCGTGCCCCTGGCCGACGCCCTGCGCGCCGACCTGGGTAAGAGCCGCGCCGAGGCCGAGGTCACCGAACTGCACCCCGTCCTGGAGGAGATCCAGCACGCCATCCGCCGCCTGCCGCGCTGGATGGCCGCCCGGCGCGTGGACACCCCGGTCGTGCTGGCGGGCGCACGCAGCGAGATCCAGCCGCAGGCGCGCGGCGTCACGCTGGTCCTCAGCCCCTGGAACTACCCCGTGAACCTCGCCCTGGCGCCGCTGATCGCGAGCCTCGCGGCGGGGAACACCGTCATCCTGAAACCCAGCGAGAAGGCCCCCAACGTGGCCCGCGCGCTGCGCGAGCTGCTGGAGGCCACCTTCGACCCGGCGCTCGTGGCCGTCGTGGAGGGCGACGCGGACGCCGCCCGCTTCCTGACCGAACTGCCCTTCGACCACATCTTCTTCACGGGCAGCACCGCCGTCGGCAAGCACGTCATGCGCGCCGCGAGCGCCAACCTGACCAGCGTCACGCTGGAACTGGGCGGCAAGAGCCCCGCCCTGATCGACCGCAGCGCCGACCTGAACCTGACCGCCGAACGGCTCGCGTGGGGCAAACTGCTCAACGCCGGGCAGACCTGCGTCGCCCCCGACTACGCCCTGGTGCCCGAGGCGCAGCGCGACGCGCTGATCCTGCGCCTGGACGAGGTCATCGCCCGTCGCTACGGCGACCGCGCGTGGCTGCGCGCCGGACCCGACTACGGCCGCATGGTGGACGCCACCAGCGTCGAGCGGCTGCACAACCTGACCCGCCAGAGCGTGCAGATGGGCGCCCGGATCGTGCTGGGCGGCGAGTTCAGCCCCGCCGAGCGCTTCATCTCACCGACCGTCGTGGCGGACGTCACGCCCGACATGCCCCTGATGCAGGAGGAACTGTTCGGCCCGGTCCTCCCGGTCGTCACGTACCGCTCGCTGGACGACGCGCTGAACCTCATCCGCCGCCTGGACGCTCCCCTTGCGCTGTACCTGTTCAGCGGTGACGACGCCGTGACCCGCCGCGTGCAGCGCGAGACGACCAGCGGCGGCATGGTCGTGAACGGCACCGTCGTGCACCTCAGCAACCCGCACCTGCCCTTCGGCGGCGTCGGCCCCAGCGGCATGGGCAGCTACCACGGCGAGCACGGCTTCCGCGCCTTCAGCCACGAACGCGCCGTCCTGACCGAACCTGCCCGCAGCCCCGTGCGCTTCTTGTACCCCCCCTACGGCCGCCCCGGCCCACGGCTGGTCGCGTGGGCGCTGCGCCTCCTCGAACGCCAGAGCGGTCCGCGCGAATGACCCGGGAGCCCTGGGCCGACGTGACCGGCGTCGTCACCGCCGGGGGCCGCTCCAGCCGCTTCGGGAGCGACAAGGCCCTCGTGACCTGGCAGGGCCGCACGCTGCTGGACCGCGCCTGCACGCCGCTGGACCACGCCGCCACGCGCCTGATCATCGCGCCCGAGGGCCGGTACCAGATGCCCGGCTGGCGCGTCACGCCCGACACCCGCCCCGGCGAGGGCCCCCTGGCCGCCCTGGAGGCCGCGCTGCACGCTGCGCCGGACGGCTGGGTGGCCTTCACCGGCGTGGACCTGCCCTGCCTGACCCGCGACTACTGGGATACGCTGCTCGCTGCCCGCGCGCCCGGCGTGCTCGGCGTGCAGGCCCTCGACGGGTTGAGGCGCCCCCAGCCGCTCGCCGCGCTGTACCACACCAGCCTGCGCGCCCACGTCACCGACCTGCTCGACATGGGCGAACGCCGCCTGCGCTTCGCCGTTCTGGCCGGGCAGGTCCGCCACGTGCCCGGCCTGGACCCGGCCCTGCTGCGCAACGTGAACACGCCTGCCGACCTGCCCGGCACCCGCTGAACGCTGCCGCTGGACTGTGCGACCGGACGCGCGCTACCCGAAGCGCGCCTTGTGCGCCCGCTTCAGGCGGGCGTACTCCACGTTCGCCTCCGCCGCCTCCCACTTCGCCTTGAAGATCCGGGCGGACTCGGCCTTCACCGGGTCCTCCGGATCACGGGGCCGCTCGGCGCGGCCATGCGCGCCACTCTGGCCCTTCTTGCCCTCCGGGACCGGCCCCTCGTACTTCTTCCCGCCCCGGTGATTCGCGTACCGCCGCGCGCGCGTGAACCCCATCTGCAGGAACTTCCGGGCCATGTCCGCCCCCACGAAATCCCCCGCCCCCAGATAGGCCAGGAACATCCCGTAGATCGCTTCGCTGCTCTCGCGGGCCACCTCCGGCGTCGCAAACCGCCAGTGCGGCAGGATTTCGGACTTGTACGGCTGCACCAGCAGCACGCCCTGCTCCCCCACGCCCACCCGGTACAGCTCCGGATGCGCCCGCAGGTCCAGTTCCGCGTAATTCAGGGAGTAATCGAACTTTGGCACCGGTCCTCCTGAGGACGAAAAGGCCACCGGGACGGCCCGGCGGCCTCGCGCCTCTCTCGCTTCGCTCGGCCCTGACGGGCAGGCGTCAGTTCATCCGGTCGTCGTCCATGATCGCCTGGAGCATCCAGCGGATCTTGTCGATGGTCGCCGCGTACCCGTTGTACATGTCGGCGGTCGCGGGGTCGTTCGCGTCGTCCACCGTCTGACTGTCGTCCCGGAAGCCCTTGCCGACGCGGGTCAGGTCTGCCACCAGATCCGCCACCTGCGTGCGCGCGTCACGGACGGTCTCGGTGGGGACCTTCACGGTGCTGAAGCGTTCGATGTCGCTGGGCGCGGCGATGGGGCTGCCGCCCAGCGCGACCAGACGCTCGGCCTGCTCGTCGATGCCGGGGAAGATCTCCTCGATGAACTCGTCGTACGCGAGGTGCAGGTCGCGGAAGAAGCGGCCACGGATGTCCCAGTGGTACTTCTTGAACTTCAGGTACAGGCTGATCGTCGTGGCGAGGTTGCGCTGCAGCGTCTCCGCGACCGTCCCGAACTCGGCTTCGGAGAGGTAGGCGTGGTCCACGAGCGCGTTGTTCGTGGTGCTCAGGTGCGCCGCGTCGGCCTTCGCCGCGCCGCTGGCCTTGCCGGTCGGGGCCTTGCCGTCACTCGTGGCCTTGGTGTCGGCTTTCTTCGGGGCGGCCTTGCTCTTCTTGGTCATGCGGTCACCGTACCCCCGCGCCCCCACGCCCGCCCATACGGGAAACCTTTACGCTTCCGGGAAGAACACCAGCCGGTTCCCTGTCACCCGCAGCCCGACCTCGCCCCGTTCGAGCAGTTCGGTCAGGTGGGCGCTCACCACCGCGCGGTTCAGCACCACCGCGCCCGCGTTCGACATGGTCACGCCCAGCCCGTCGCACACGCGGGCCAGCAGGTCATCCACGCCTGCCTCGCCCAAGTGCACCGCCGCGCGCACCGCGTCCGTCACGCGCTCCAGCGCCGACAGGTTCGCGGCAACCAGCCCCGGCAGATCCTTCGCCGGGTCACCGTGCCCCGGCAGGGTCACCTCCACGCCCTCCAGCGCACTCAGCCGAGCCGCCGCCTCCTTCTGAAGCGCCGAATCCTGGCAGAACACCAGCGGATGCTTCGCCAGTGCCTCCGGCCCGAACAGCGCGTCTGCCGCGTACAGCACGCCGCCCACCCGCACCGCGTACATCAGGCTCGCGTGCCCCGCCACCTCGATCAACTCCAGGCTCACCCCGCCGATCCGCGCTACACCCGGCTCCGGCGCCAGCCGCGCCGGACTGGGCGGCGCCAGCAGGAACTTCGACTGCAACTCCCGCGGCGGGCGCGCCCCGAACAGCCCGATGGGTTCGAGGATCGGGTGCGTGATGATCGCGTCCTCCAGCGGCGGCGCGAACACCTTCAGCTCCGGGAACCGTTTCAGAATGAACGCGTTCCCCCCGTGATGGTCCGCGTGACTGTGCGTGTTCAGGATCCCAGTCGGCGTCAGGTTCAGCTCGGTCAGGCCGCGCAGCAGTTTCCGGGCGTGCCCGTCGTCCAGCCCGGTATCCACCAGCAGCGCCCCGCCCCGCCCGTCCTCCAGCACCAGCGAATTCACCGCACCCGGCAGAAAATGCACACCGGGGCCCAGAGGAGAGAGGCTGCTCATGCGGGACAGCGTACCCCCGGTGCGCGCAGGGCGGGTGTAGCCTGCGCGGCGTGAGTGCGCCCGTGTCCGTGATCCCGTCTGCGCCGCCGCCCGCGCCGGAGCCCGCGCCGTTCCGGGTGTCGGCGGCGCAGGCGGGATTGATCGCGTCGAACTTCCTGATGTGGGGCGGGTTCTTCGCGGTGATCCCGCTGGTCACCGTGCACTTCAGCGGGCCTACGGCGGGCGGCGGGCTGGGCTGGAGCGCCGCGAGCGTGGGGCTGGTGCTGGGCCTGCGGCAGCTGACGCAGCAGGGCCTGACGGTGTTCGGCGGGGCGTGGTCGGACCGGCTGGGGCCGAAACCGCTGATCCTGGCGGGGTGCCTGCTGCGCACGGCGGGCTTCGCGTGGATGGGCTTCGCGGACTCGCTGGGCGTGCTGCTCGCGGCGGCGGTGCTGGCCGGGGTGGGCGGCGGGCTGTTCGATGCGCCCAAGAGTGCGGCCATCACGCAGGTCACGCGTGAGGAGCACCGTACGCGGATGTTCAGCCTGACCAGCCTGTCCGGGAACGCGGGAATGGTGACCGGCCCGCTGATCGGCGCGGCGCTGCTGGGCCTGGGGTTCCGGTCGGCGGCGCTGGCGGCGGCCAGCGTGTACCTCTTAGCGGCGCTGGTGCTGGCGGTGACGCTCCCGCACCTGCGCCCCCAGCGAGGCGCGGGCCGCAGCCTGGACGGGCTGCGGGTGGCGGCGCTCGATACGCGCTTCCGGCGCTTCACGCTGGTCCTGATCGGGTACTTCATCCTGAGCACGCAGATCAACGTGGCGGTCACCCTGAAGGCCATCGCGCTGGCCGGGACCGGCGCGACCGGCCCGCTGTACGGCCTGTCCGCCGGGATGGCCGTGGTGCTCCAGTACCCGCTGCTGCGCGCCGTGGAACGCTACCTGCCGACCCGCACGGCGCTGGTGGTGGCGGTGGCTCTGGTGGGCCTGAGCCTGGGCCTGATGAGCGTCGCGACCACCTTCCCGGCGCTGCTGGCGTGCGTGGCGCTGTACTCGCTGGGCACCATGACCGTGTACCCCACCCAGCAGACCCTGACCGCCCGCTTCGCGCCGCCCGCCCTGATCGGCAGTTACTTCGGCTTTTCCGCCATCAGCCTGGGCGTGGGCGGCGCGGTGGGCAGCGTCCTGGGCGGCGCGCTGGTGGACACGGGCGCGCAGCTGGGCTTCCCGGCGCTGCCGTGGGTCACCCTGGCAGCCATCGGCGTCTTCACGGCCCTGGGCCTACGCTGGGCGTTGCGCGGCCTGGACGAGGCTCCCACTGACGCAGCCTGATCCCTGGCTCCCCTCGAGGGGAGCTGTCGGCGCCGCCGACTGAGGGGTGTGCGCGGCGCCGGAGTCCTCAGTCCCCGATGAACACCAGCCGCTCGAAGCTGCCGTCCGGGTGCGCTTCGGGGAGGCCCTGCGCGGCGGCCTGTTTCAGCTGGGCGAGGGCGGCGGACAGGGCGGGACCCTCGCCGTAGATACGCTGGGCGTCGGGTGTCACCTGAAGTTCCAGGCCGCGCCCTCCCTGCGTGGCGCGCAGCACGACGCCGGGACCGGGAACGTGCGTGACCTGCACGTCGGCGGGGAAGGCGGCGAGGTCGATCTGGTGGCGCAGCGTGTCGTCCATGCGGTCATTGTGCCTCCCCGGCACCGCGCCCTGCCTCCCATTCACCCCGGCGCCCCGCCCTTATCCTGCGCGCGTGACGCTGTTCGACCCGCCCGCTCCCCTCGCCGAACGCCTGCGGCCCCGCACGGTCGCGGAGGTCGTGGGGCAGACGCACCTGCTCGGCCCCGGCAGACCGCTCACGCGCGTGTTGCAGTCCGGGCGGCTGGGCAGCCTGATCCTGTGGGGACCGCCCGGCGTAGGCAAGACCACCCTGGCGCGGCTGCTGGCCGGGGAGGTCGGCGCGCACTTCATCCCGCTCTCGGCGGTCACGGCGGGCGTGAAGGACGTCCGGGAGGCCGTCACGGAAGCCGAGCGCCTGCGCGGGCGCGGGCAGAAGACCATCCTCTTCCTCGACGAGATCCACCGTTTCAACAAGGCGCAGCAGGACGCGCTGCTCCCGCACGTCGAGAGCGGCCTGCTCACCCTGATCGGCGCGACCACCGAGAACCCCAGCTTCGAGGTGAACCCCGCCCTGCGCTCCCGCGCCCGCACGCTGGTGCTGGAGGCCCTCACGCCTGAGGATGTGCGCGGCCTGCTAGAACGTGCCCTCACCGACCCGCGCGGCCTGAGCGGCGTGACCGCCGAGCCGGAAGCGCTGGACCTCCTGGCCCGGCTCGCCGAAGGGGACGCCCGCCGCGCCCTGAGCACCCTGGAAGTCGCCAGCACCCTGAGTAACCCCGTCACGCCAGACGCGATCACCGAGGCGTTCGGGCGGCACCTGCCGCAGATGGACAAGAACGGCGAGGACTTCTACAACCTCATCAGCGCGCTGCACAAGAGCGTGCGCGGCAGCCACGTGGACGGCGCGCTGTACTGGCTGGCCCGCATGGTCGAGGGCGGCGCCGACCCCCTGTACGTCGCGCGGCGCGTGGTCCGCATGGCCGCCGAGGACATCGGCCTCGCCGACCCACAGGCCCTCCGGCTGGCCGTAGCCGCGCGCGACACCGTCGAATTCCTCGGCAGTCCCGAAGGCGACCTCGCCCTGGCGCAGGCGGTCGTGTACCTCGCGCTGGCCCCCAAGAGCAACAGCGTGTACGTCGCCTGGAAGAACGCCCTGAACGCCGTCCGCGAGGGTGAGAGCCTGCCCATCCCGCTGCACCTGCGCAACGCCCCCACCGCCCTCATGCGCCAGCAGGGCTACGGCAAGGGCTACGCGTACTACTTCGACGATCCCGAAGGCTCATTCGCCCAGAACTACATCCCCAACGGCGTGCAGCTCGAACTCTACGCCCCCACCGGCGAAGGCTGGGAAGCCCGCGTCGCCGACCGCTGGCGCAAACTCCGGGACGCACACGGTGAGGGGGAGAGCGCCGGGACCTGAACCGGCCGCCCCTCAGGCCAGTCCCAGACCCCGCGTGACGCTGGCCTGCGCGTCCTGTTCGGGCACGCTGGTCACGACCGCCTCGATGTGTCCGTCCGGGCCGGTCAGGATCAGGGTGGGGAAGGCGTGCACGCGGTACGGGCGGCGCAGGCTGCCGTCGGCGTCGAGGTGCAGCGCGTCCCCGTAGGCGTGGGGGGGCAGGTCGCCGCGCCGCGCGTCGATCACGCGCAGGTCCAGCCCGTGCGCGTGCGCCAGCTGACCCAGAAATACGTCCAGCGTGTCGCACGCCACGCAGGCCTCGGTCTTGAAGGACAGCAGCGTGCGGCGCGTGACGTTCAGCGCGGCGGGCGGCGGCACGACCGCACCCGGCTGGACGGTGCGCGCGGCGATCAGGCGGCCCAGCAGCGCCCCGAGCGGGCGGGGCAGGCGGATGCGGACGGGCGTGGGCGCGGGTCGCTGGGGCATGGATACCTCCTGGTGAATGCCCCCAGGTACGCGCCCGGCGCGGCCGGGTTCCCGTGCGGGCGTGCCGGCAGCAGAAGGCCCCCGCCGCTCCGGGGTGCGGAGGGCGGGGGTGGGGGCGGACCGGCGTCGAGGCCGTGGTCGTGAGGGGTGCGCGGTGCCGGGTGAGGGGTGCAGGGTGCTGGGCGTGCGTGGTGCGGCCCGGGTGGATCCGGGGACGCCGCCCCGGCGTCTTCAGGGGTGCAGCGTGTTCCCCGCTGCAGGGTAGGTCTCCGCCCGCGCGGCCGTCCCCGAGCGGCAGTGTGGGCCTACCCGGGCAGGTCCGTCAACCAGTTGGCCTGTTGTAGCTGCGTGTCCAGTTCGCGCCGCGCCTTGGCCAGGGTATCCACCTGCGCCTGCAGGTCGCGGGCGGGCAGCGCGGAGAGGATGCGGACCTCGCTGTTGCTGTAGCGGGTGGGGCGTTCGCTCGCGGTGGCGGCGGCACGGCGCAGGACCTTCAGGCGAAGGTCGAGCAGGTCGCGGCGGGTCAGGGCGTCCGTGATGGTCTCCCCGCCGGGCAGCGTGGCGCCGAGGTTCGCGCGGTGGATGCGTGGCAGGAGGGCCTCCAGCTGCGCGGTGACCTCCATGAACTCGCGCAGCAGCGCCTGGGGGTCCTCGGCGGGCGCCTCGCCCTCCTGCACGAGGAGGTTCTTCACGAGGCGTTCCTCGAGCTGCGCGGCGCGTTTCTGGAGGTCGGCGCGGGTGATCAGGGCCTCGGCGAGTTTCATGTGTGCAGGGTAGGGGACGGACATGGGGCACAGGTGCGGCGGGAATTGGGATAAGGCTTTCTAAGCCACTCGGCGCACGGTCATTCCATGCGGGGGCCGCTATGCTCCGTATGAGATGTCCTTCGATGCCCGCGCCCTGTCCGCCCTTGATTTTCCCCGCGTCCTGTCTGCCCTGGCGGAGCGGAGTGCCACGACGCTGGGCGCCGAGCGTGCGCGGGCCCTGCGCCCGTCGGATGACGCGAGGCGGATCGCGCGGGAACTGGACGAGGTCGAGGACGCGCTGTTCGGCGTGAGCCTCAGCCTGGGCGGCATTCAGGACATCCGTGACCTGCATGCCCGCGCGGGCGAGGGCCGCGTGCTGGCCGGGCAGGAACTGCTGAACGCGGCGTACTCGCTGGACGGCGCGATGACCGTGAAGCGCGCCATCAACGCGAATTCACGCGGACCGCTGCGGGAACTCGCGGTGGACCTGGGGGATCACAGTGAACTGGTGCGGCGGGTCCTGTCCGCCCTGGACCGTGACGGGGGCGTGCGCGACGACGCCAGTCCGCGCCTGCGGGATCTGCGCAAGCGCATCGAGCCGCTGCGGGGGCGCATCCGTGAGCGGCTGGCGGCGACGCTGGACAAGTGGGCGGACGTGCTGCAGGAGCACATCGTCACGATCCGCCGCGACCGCTACGTGCTGCCGGTGCAGGCCAGCCGGGTGGGGCAGGTGCAGGGCATCATCGTGGACGCGTCCGCGACCGGGCAGACGTACTTCGTGGAACCGGCGGCGGTCACGCAGCTGAACAACGAACTGACCCGCCTGATCCTCGACGAGGAGGCCGAGGTCCGGCGCATCCTGACGGAACTGTCGGGCCTGCTCGCCTCCGACGCGGCGGTGCCCATGACGCTGGCCGTGATCGGCGAGCTGGACCTGATCGCCGCGAAGGCGCGGCTGGCCCGCGACTGGCGCCTGAACCGCCCCGAGCAGGTGGAAGGCGGCTCGTACGACCTGCGTGAGGTGCGCCACCCGCTGATCGAGAACCCGGTCGCGAACGACCTCGCGCTGGGTGAGACGAAACTGCTGCTGATCACCGGTCCGAACATGGGCGGCAAGACCGCCACCATCAAGACGCTGGGCCTCGCAGTGCTGATGCACCAGTGCGGGATGTACGTCGCGGCGGCCAGTGCGCGGCTGCCGGTCGTGCGCGACGTGCTGGTGGACATCGGGGACGAGCAGAGCATTGAGGCGAGCCTGTCCACCTTCGCGTCTCACCTCAAGCACCTGCGCTACGTGCTGCGCCACGCCGCGCCGGACACGCTGGTCCTCGTGGACGAGCTGGGCAGCGGCACCGACCCGAACGAGGGCGCCGCGCTCGCCCAGGCGCTGATCGAGTGCCTCCTCACGCAGGACGCCCGGGGCGTGATCACCTCGCACCTCTCGCCCCTGAAGCTGTTCGCGCTGGAAACGCCGGGGCTGAAGAACGCCAGCATGGGCTTCGACGTGGACACCCTGGCCCCCACGTACGCCCTGCAGGTGGGGCAGCCGGGGCGGTCGTTCGCGCTGGCCATCGCGCAGCGCATGGGCCTCCCGGCGGACGTGCTGGGCCGCGCCGAGGACCTCCTGGGTCCCGACGCGGGCCTGATGGAACGCATGCTGGAGGGCCTGGAACGCGAACGGGCCGACCTGCGCGCCCAGCTGGACGCCACGGCGGCCGCCCGGCGCGACGCCGAGGCCGAACTGGGCCGCGTCCGCGCCGAGCGCGAAACCCTGGAGGCCCGCCGCAACGAGATGCTCGCCGAGGCCAGCCAGAAGGCCGAGTCGCTGTACGCCGACGCCGTCGAGCGCGTCCGCACGCTGCGGGCCCGCGCGCAGGAGGACAGCGCCCGTCCGCGCGTCATGCAGGAACTGCGCGAGCTGCGCGTCGCCGCGCAGAAGACCCGCCCCGCCCCCGCCCCGCGCGAGGACCGTGGCGACCCCATCCGGGTGGGCAGCAGCGTGGACGTCCCCGCGTACAACGCCAGCGGGCAGGTCCTGGAACTGCGTGGCGACGATCTGGTCGTGCAGCTGGGCGTCATGAAGGTCGGCGTGAAGCGCCGCGACGTGCGCCTCAAGCAGGAACCCAAGCCGCAGGCGCCCAAGACGCGCGGCCCGCGCTTCACCGGCACGGCCCCCACCGCGTCCCTCAAGGAACTCCAGCTGCGCGGCATGGGCGTCGAGGAGGCCGTCGAGGAACTCCGCACCGCCATCCTCGAAGCGCACGCGCTGAAGGAGACCCCGCTGCGCGTCGTGCACGGCAAGGGCCAGGGCGTCCTGCGGCGCCTGCTGCGCGAGTACCTGAAGAACGACAAGAAGGTCGAGTCCTTCCACGACGCCGAGCCCAACCAGGGCGGGCACGGCGTGACCATCGTGAACATCCGCCGCTGACCCGGCGCCCTCATGAGGCGGCCTTTGACGACCCTCAGGGTTCACCGTCAGGATGGGCAGGTGCGATTTCCTGCTCCTGCCCTTCTGACGGCCACGCTCACCGCGGCTGGCCTCGCCCTGACTGGCCTCGCTTCCGCCCAGAACGCTCCCGCTGGCGGCGTCCAGCTGCCCGCCGATTACTTCGGCCGCTTCGGCAGTACGCAGCTGGTGGCCAGCAACACCGAGGGCTTTGGCGTGCGCTTCCTGCCCCTGCCCCTCAAGGCCGATCTGCGCCTCACGCTCGTGAAGGCCCCCACGTACACCGATTACGGCCTCAGCGCGCAGCTGGGCAGCCTGTACGCCGCCGCGGGGGTGTTCTACAACGTGCCCAGGGCCGAACTGACCAGCGCCCCCGCCAGTGGCCTGCAGTGGAGCGGCGTGGTGCAGGGCGGCGCCTCGCACAGCCGATTCAGCGTCGGGTACGCCACGCAGGTGGACGGCGGCAAGGTGCGCTTCCTGAACAACGTCGGCGTGGCCCAGCAGGGCGGCGTCACCGCGCCCTACACCCAGTCCGAGGTCAGCGCCGCGTACGGCAGGACGTTCGACAGGGTCAACACCGCCGTGTACTCCACCGCCCGCATGTACGCCTTCCCGGTGCAGGGCAAGGCGCAGGGCAGCCTGGACGTGACCCTGGCCCTGAACGCCCCGCTCGCGCAGGGCCTCACGCTGGACGCCTCGCACTTCGAGCGGTTCACGGTCGGCGAGGTCGCCATCCCGGACTTCGGTCTGGGCCGTTACGAGTCCAGCGCCGCGACCCTCACCTACCGCGTGCCGGGACAGGAGGGGTTCGGGGTGGGCGCGCTGCGCAGCCGCACCTCCCGCGACTGGACGAACCGCGTGACGACCACGGACGGCGACCTGCTGCTGAACGTGGGCCTGCCGGTGCTGCTGGGCGGCAGCGTGGGCTACGAGTGGCACGACGCGGCGCCCACCGCCAACCGCTGGCGGTTCGGCGTGTCCACGATGCCCCGCTGATCGTCCCGCCTGCCGGGTCTGGTCTGTGTGGCCAGGGACGCGGGTGGACAGGGGCGGCCCCCGGTGGCCCGGCGGGGTGATAGCGTCCCGGCGTGACGACTGCCCGCCCCGCCGCTCCGCCGCCGCTCTCGTGGACGCTGCTGGCGGTGGGTGTGGCGGCGTTCTTCACGCTGGGCCTGATCCAGGCGATGTACGGCCCGGCGTTCGGGCTGTTCCAGGCGCGCTTCGGCGTGAGTACCGCGTCGGTGGGCGTGATCGCCAGCGCGCACTTCCTGGGGTCGGCGGTCGCGCCGCCGCTGATGGGGCTGCTGCTGCGCCGCGTGAGCGTGCGGGCCGGGGTGTCCTGGAGTCTGCTGCTGCTGGCGCTGGGCGTGACGGGCGTGGTGTTCGCGCCCGCGTGGCCGCTGGCGGTCGCGTCGGCGTTCCTGGGCGGCTTCGGGCTGGGCGGCGTGAGCGCCTGCCTGAACGCCGCGTACGCGAGCGTGGGAGCGCGCGCCGTGAACCTCGTGAACGCGGTGTTCGGGGTGGGCAGCATGCTCGCCCCGCTGCTGGTGGTGGGCCTGGGCCGCGCGGACGGCACGCCGGGCGGACTGGCCGGGCCGTTCCTGACGGTCGCGGCCCTGTGCGCGGTGACGTTCGCGGTGGGGCGCGTGTGGGGCGTGCCGGGCATCCACGCGCCGGCGCGCGCGGCGGACGCCCCCGCCCCGGCGCGGCCGGTGGTGCAGGCGGCGCTGTTCGCGGCGCTGATCGTGTGTTACGTGGGCCTGGAGGCCGGGTACGGCGCGTGGGCGTCACGGTACCTGACGGAACTGGGACTGCCCGGCGCGGCCCTGACCCTGAGTGCCTTCTGGGCGGCGCTGACGGTGGGGCGCGTCCTGACCGGCGTGTTCGCGGGCCGGGTGGGCGCGCCGCGCGTGGTGCTGAGCTGCGGCGCGGCGCTGGTGGCGCTGGCGCTGGCCATGCGGGTGCCTGCGCTGGCGCCGCTGGCCGTGATCCTGTCCGGGCTGGCCCTGGCCCCGGTGTTCGGCACGACCCTAGCGTGGCTGTCGCAGGTGCTCAGCGCGCGGCTGGTGCCGCTGCTGCTGGTGGCCGGCTCGCTGGGCGGGGTGCTCTCGCCGTGGCTGCTGGGGCAGGCGTTCGCGCGCTTCGGGGCGGGGGCGGTGCCCGTGACGCTCGCGGTCCTCGCGGCGCTGATGCTGCTGTTTACGGCGCTGGCACGGCGTGGCGCGCGCGCGGCGGCCTGAAGATTACCCGGCTGCCGGGGGCGTGTGAGGGGGGGTTCTAGCAAACCTCGTTGTCAGGGTGGGGGGCGTGTGGCAGAATGCGCGGCGAATTCTCAGCAACCCACGATTCAAGTCCTCGCCGGGTTCGGCCCGGCGGCGCAACGGAGGCTCTAGAGTGGCACAGGCGACCAGACAGGTGAAGCTCACGCGGGACGGGTTCGAACGGCTCCAGAAGACGCTGGATCAGGAGATGAACCGCCTCGCGGAAGCGACCCGCATCCTGCAGGAGCAGATGGAAACCAACTCGGACACCGAGGACACCGGGCTGGAAGATGCCAAGCGCGAGAAGATGAACATCGAGGCGCGCATCGAGGAACTCGAGGACACCCTGGCCCGCGCGACCGTCATCGAGGATCACGAGAACGAGGGCCGCGTGGAACTCGGCGCGATCGTCGTGCTCGCCAACGAGACCACCAAGAAGGACATGAAGGTGCAGGTCGTCAGCGCCGCCGAGGCGACCGTCACCGGCGGCAGCCTGCCCCGCGTCAGCGAGGACAGCCCGGTCGGCAAGGAACTGATGGGCCGCAAAAAAGGGGAGACCTTCGTGGTGAACCTCGACAACGGCAAGCAGATGAAGTACAAGGTCAAGAGCATCGAGTACTGACCGTGGTGTTCAGGTATGTTGAGGGCCGCCATCAGCCCACCTGAAACGAGCGGAGCGAGCAGGAGAGAGGCGGGTTCCGGGCTGACCACTTCGCTTCCGGAATCTTGAACAGGGGAGGCAGGTCGCAGTGTGCGGTCTGCCTCCCGACCTGTTTTGGAGCGGGCCGTGAACTGGACGTGCGGTCTGCCCGGCGTGTGGGGCGCGGCCTATACTGGCGGTTATGTCTGATGGTTCCCCCAACCGCCGCGAAGGTCTGCACGAGCAGACCGTCAGCCGCCTGAACAACCTGGACGCGCAGGTGGCCGCAGGTTTCGAGGCCCACCCCTACACGTACCCGCGCACGCATCACGCCCGTGACGTCCTGGCCGCCTACCCCGCAGGCGCCGTGGGCGAGGACGGCGTGCCGAAATGGGAGGCCGGGCAGGAGTGGCCCGAGGCCTCGTTCGCGCTGGCCGGGCGCGTGACCCTGATGCGCCACATGGGCAAGGCAGCCTTCGCGGACCTGAGTGACGAGCACGGCAAGATCCAGCTGCACTTCTCCAAGCAGGACACCGAGCACTTCGACCCCACGAAGAAGATCGACCTGGGCGACATCATCGGCGTGCGGGGCTTCCCGTTCGTCACGAAGACCGGGCAGCTGACGCTGCGCGTGACGTCCTGGCAGCCGCTGGTCAAGAGCCTGCACCCGCTGCCCAGCAAGTTCCACGGCCTGCAGGACGAGGAACTCCGCGCGCGGCGCCGCTACGTGGACCTGATGATCAACCCCGAGAGCCGCGAGGTGTACCGCACGCGCTCGCGGATGCTGCGCTTCATCCGGAACTTCCTCGACAGCCGTGACTTCATGGAGGTCGAGGGCCCCACGTTGCAGGTCGTCCCTGGCGGCACCGAGGCCAAGCCGTTCAAGACGTTCCACAACGCGCTGGGGCACGAGTTCAGCATGCGCATCAGCCTGGAGCTGTACCTCAAGCGGCTGCTGGTGGGCGGCTTCGAGCGGGTGTACGAGATCGGCCGCAACTACCGCAACGAGGGCATTGACCGGACGCACAACCCGGAATTCACGATGCTGGAAGCGTACTTCGCGTACGGCGACTACAACGACATGATGGTGCTCGTGGAGACGCTGCTGCACGATCTGGTCGTGGAACTCAAGGGCGAGCCGAAACTGACGTACCAGGGCCGCGAACTGGACTTCTCGCTGCCGTTCCGGCGACTCGATTTCGTGACGGCCCTGAAGGAGCAGGCGGGCCTGGACTTCGACCCACTGGATCTCGTGAAGTTGCGCGAGTGGAGTGACGTGCACCACCCCGAACACCGCAAGACCCCGGACTACAAGCTGCTGGACAAGCTGGGTGGCGAGTACGTCGAGCCGCTGCTGCAGAACCCGACCTTCCTGACGGATATGCCGCTGGCGATCAGTCCGCTGGTGAAGGTGCACCGTGACCGCGAAGGGCTGGCCGAGCGCGCCGACCTGTACGTGGCGGGTTTCGAGCTGGCGCCGATCTACTCGGAGTTGAACGACGCGCTGGATCAGCGGGAGCGCTTCGAGGCGCAGACGGCCCGCCGGGACGCCGGGGATGACGAGGCGCACGAGCAGGACGAGGACTTCCTGCTGGCGCTGGAGTACGGCATGCCGCCCACCGCCGGGATGGGCATGGGCATGGACCGTCTGGCGATGCTGATGACCGACCGGGATTCTATCCGGGACGTGCTGCTGTTCCCGCTGCTGCGTCCGGAGGGCGCGGGGGCCGGGGCAGAGGACGCGGTGGAAGCGACCGCCGGCTGAACGAATGGGTGCGGGTGAACCGGCCGGGGCTGCTGCTCCGGCCGGTTCGTTTGACGTCAATCTAGATCGGTTGTCCAGAAAAGGGCGTCGGGAAGCGCTTCCATTAATTCGTTCGTTTGACAAACAAAATTATCCAGGCGCAGCATACCCGTACACAAGCCCCACCAAGCCCAGCAGCCGGACCCGCCGGCTGACGCTCCCCTGCGCCCCGACCCATGCTGACCCACCCCGGTCACAGAGGACCCCCATGCTGCACGCCGACACCCACAGCCCGGACACCCTGGACCTCGCGGCCATCCGCGCGCGGCACACCCTGCTGCTGCTCGGTCTGCTGTGGGACCGGGACCTGGCCCGCGTGGACATCGCCCGTGAACTGGGCCTGTCACGCAGCGCGATCAGCTCCATCGTCACGGAACTGATCAGCGTCGGGCTGGTGCAGGAGGTCGGCACGCGCGGCACCGGCGGAGTGGGGCGGCGCGCCACCATGCTGAACCTCAACACCCGCGCCGCCGCCCTGCTCGCTATCGACCTGGGCGCCAGCCACGCCCGCGTAGACGCCCTGGACCTCCAGTGCCGCCCCCTGGCCAGCCGCACCGTGCCGCACGACATCTCACGCGGCCCGCAGCCCACCTACGCCCTGCTGAAAGACCTGACCCGGCAGGTGCTCGCCGACGCGCAGCTGAACGCCGCGCAGGTCGCGCTGGTCGGCGTGGGCGTCCCCGGACCCGTCGACCACGACACGGGCCGCGTCGTGCAGCCCCCCAACATGCCCGGCTGGGACGGCGAGAACGTCCGCGCGGCCCTGCAGGACGCCCTGAACCTTGAAGTGCTCGTGGACAATGACGCCAACCTGGGCGCCCTGGCCGAGGCCCGCTTCGGCGCGCACCGCGGCATCCAGGACCTCATCTACGTGAAAGTCGCCACCGGCATCGGCGCGGGCGTGCTGCTCGGCGGGCGCCTGCACCGCGGCACGCGCGGCGGGGCCGGCGAGATCGGGCACATCAGCATCAACGAGCAGGGCCCGGTGGGCCGCAGCGGGAACCCCGGCAGTCTGGAAAGCTACGCCGCCGCGCAGGTCATCGAGAACCACGCCCGCAGCCTGCGCCTCCAGGGCCACCCCTCGGACCTGCCCGACCCCATCACCATCGAGGACCTGCTCACGCACGCCGCGCACGACCCCCTGGCCCGCGCCGTGTGGGAGGAAGCCGGGCACCATCTGGGCGTGGCGATCAGCACCACCCTGAACCTCTTCAACCCGGCCGCCGTGATCATCGGCGGGCGGCTGGCGCAGGCGGGGGACGTGCTGCTGCGCGCCATCCGCGTCAGCGCGCAGAGCCGCACCATGCGCATCAACGCCGACCGCACCCGCATCGACCTGGGCACCCTGGGTCAGGACGCCGGCGTGATGGGCGCCGGAGCCATGATGCTCGATTCGCTGTTCACCCCACGGGGCCTGCCGCACCTGTACGGCATCGCCCGCATGAACCAGAACGCCCGTGACCTCGCGGGCAGCCGCGCCCCACCCCCGGCCCCCCGGCCGACCCCCACCCTGAACGCACCCGTTTCTCACGGAGGAACACCATGAAAAAAGCACTGCTGCTCGCCGCCGCCCTCGCCGTCACCACCAGCGCCTCTGCCGCTGGCAAACTGGAGATCTTCTCCTGGTGGTCCGGTGACGAGGGTCCCGCCCTGGAAGCCCTGATCAAGCTGTACAAGCAGAAGTACCCTGCCGTGACCGTGGACAACGCCACCGTCTCCGGCGGCGCCGGCACGAACGCCAAGGCTGTCCTGAAGACCCGCATGCTGGGCGGCACGCCCCCCGACTCCTTCCAGGCGCACGCCGGTCAGGAACTCATCGGCACCTGGGTCGTCGCCGGGCGCATGGAGGACCTCAGCAGCCTCTTCAAGAGCGAGGGCTGGGACAAGGTCTTCCCCAAGGACCTCGTCAAGCTGATCAGCACGAACGGCAAGCCCTGGAGCGTGCCCGTGAACGTGCACCGCAGCAACGTCATGTGGTACAACCCCGCCAAACTCAAGGCCTGGGGCGTCACCGCGCCCAAGACCTGGCCCGAGTTCCTCAAGACCTGCTCCACCCTGAAAGCCAAGGGCGTCGCCGCGCCGCTGGTCGTCGGTGAGAACTGGACCCAGCAGCACCTCTGGGAGAGCGTCATGATCGGCACCCTGGGCGCTGCCAACTGGGAGAACCTGTGGGCCGGGAAACTGAAGTTCACGGACCCCAAGGTCGTCGCGGGCTTCACCACCTTCGGCAAGGTCATGGACTGCGCCAACAAGGACGCCAGCGGCCTCAGCTGGCAGCAGGCCAGCGACCGCATCATCGACGGGACCAGCGCGTTCAACGTCATGGGTGACTGGGCCGCCGGGTACTTCACCACCACCAAGAAACTCGCCCCGAACACCGGCTTCGGCTGGGCGCCCGCCCCCGGCACCACCAAGACCTTCGTGATGCTCGCCGACTCCTTCGGTCTGCCCAAGGGCGCCAAGGACCGCACCGAGGCCCTGAACTGGCTGAAAGTCCTGGGCAGCAAGGCCGGTCAGGACGCCTTCAACCCCCTCAAGGGCTCCATCGCCGCGCGTACCGACAGCGACCTGAGCAAGTACAACACCTACAGCAGGAGTGCCGCCGCCGACTGGAAGAGCAACAAGATCGTCGGCAGCCTCGTGCACGGCGCCGTCGCCCCCGAAAGCTTCATGAGCGCCTTCGGCGCAATCATCGACCAGTACGTCGCCAGCCGCAACAGCGCCGGGGCCGCCGCCGCCGCGCAGCAGCTGGCCGTGCGCGCCGGCATCAGCAAGTAAAGCACCAGCCAGCGGTGCGCGGAATACGGATGCGTGGTGACCCGCGCGCCGCTTCCCGCGCACCGCACCCTGTGAAAGGAGGCCCGCATGAAAGGCCTGAGTAAAGACCGCCTGTGGTCCATCGCCGTTCTGACGCCCAGCATCATCCTGATCGCGGTGTTCGTGTACGGTTTCATCGCGCGCAGCGTGTACGTCAGCATGACCGACTGGGGCAACGACCCCGCCCAGGCCCTGGCGCTTGACCCCATCATCCGCTGGGTGGGTCTGGCCAACTACCAGGAACTGTTCACCGGCTTCCTCCAGGGACGCTTCCGGCAGGAACTCGTCAGTACCATCTTCTTCACGCTGTTCTTCATCCTGGGCTGCCTGGGCTTGGGCCTGGGGCTCGCGCTGATCCTGGACCGTAACCCGAAAGGGGAGGGGCTGTGGCGCACCATCTTCCTGTTCCCCATGAGCCTGTCGTTCATCGTGACCGGCACCATCTGGCGCTGGATGCTGCAACCCGGCGGCGGCGTCAACCAGGCCCCGACCCTGCTGGGCGGGCAACCCAGCACCTTCGGCTGGCTGAGCAGCACCGACGCCCTGTGGAAGTTCGACTGGAACAAACTCCCGCTGCTGACCGCCAGCGTCGTGGGCCTCGTGCTGGTCATCATGGCCGTGCGCGCCGCGCGGAGCGGGGACCGCACCCGCACCCTGGTCGCCGCCGCGTGCGCCGCGCTGCTGTTCCTGTGGGCGCTGTTCATCGGGCCGAACATCAAGATGCTGCCCGCCCCTGAACTGCACGGCTTCAACCTCGCCCTCATCGGCATCATCATCGCCGCCGTGTGGCAGATGAGCGGCTACACCATGGCCCTGTACCTCGCCGGTCTGCGCGGCATTCCCGAGGAGCTGCGCGAGGCGGCCCGCGTGGACGGCGCGAACGACATCGGCATGTACCAGCACGTCATCTTCCCGCTGCTCGCCCCGATCACCCTGAGCGCCATGATCGTCCTGGGCCACATCAGCCTGAAGATCTTCGACCTCGTGTACGCCATGGCGGGCCCGGACAACATCAACACCAGCGTGCCCGCGCTGAACATGTACCTCACCAGCTTCCGGCAGAACCAGTTCGCGCTGGGCGCCGCGATCGGCACCATCCTGCTGATCCTCGTGGCGTTCGTGATCGTTCCGTACCTCAGCTCTCAGTTCCGCACCGAGGAGGGCCACGCATGACCACCACCGCGCCCGCCAACGCCACCCCCAGCGCCGCGCCCCGCCGCGCCATCAAACCCGGCCGCGTCGTCATGTACGCCCTGCTGATCCTGGCCGCGCTGTTCTTCCTGGTGCCGGTCTACCTGCTGTTCGCCACCGCCCTGAAAAGTCCCGACGCGATCAACCTCGCCACCACCTGGCACTGGCCCGCCGCGCTGAACTGGGCGAGCTTCAGCGACGCCTGGGCGAAGATCGGCGGCAACGTCCTGAACAGCCTGTTCCTGGCCGTCACCGCCACCATCCTCAGCGCCCTGCTGGGCAGCCTGAACGGCTACGCCCTGAGCAAATGGAAGTTCCGCGGCGCCAACACCCTGTTCGCGCTGATGCTCTTCGGGATGTTCATCCCGTACCAGGCCGTGCTGATCCCGCTGTTCCAGTTCATCAAGAGCCTCGGCCTGTACGGCAGCATCTGGGGCCTGATCCTGGCGCACGTCGTGTACGGCATTCCCATCACCACGCTGATCTTCCGCAACTTCTACGCCGACGTGCCCGACGCCCTGATCGAGGCCGCCACCATCGACGGCGCGGGCTTCTGGCAGATCTACGGCCGGGTCATCTTCCCGATCAGCATCCCCGGCTTCGTCGTCGTGATCATCTGGCAGTTCACGCAGGTCTGGAACGAATTCCTGTTCGCCGCCACCCTGACCAACACCACCAGCCAGCCCGTCACGTACGCCCTGTCGCAGCTCGCGGGCGGACAGGCCGTCAGCTGGAACCTGCCCATGGCCGGCGCGATCCTCGCCGCACTCCCCACCCTGCTCGTGTACATCCTGCTGGGCCGTTACTTCGTGCGCGGCCTGCTCGCCGGGTCCGTCAAGGGCTGAACCCCAATCCACTCCGCGCGCCCCACACCGGAGTGCGGGGCGCGCTCATTTCACCTGTGCCACGTGCCGTCCCTTGCCGCTGCGTCCGATCCTGCCCTCGCGCATCAACAGCCCCAGCAGGCTGTACGACAGGTAGTCCTTCGAGCCGCCCCCGTAGTCGCTGCGCAGGCCCAGCAGGCTGGCCACCTCGGCGTTTTTCACGCCGCCCGGGTTGGCCTGCGCGAACTCCAGCACGGCGTCCTTGAGCAGCGTCAGGCCCACCTGCGCCTTCTCCGGCACGCCGGCGGGCACGGTCAGGCCGGGCCGCTCCTTGCCCCCCAGACCCGAGGGCAGCACGGTATTCGTCAGGAGGCCGCCGCTGGCCTGCGTGCCGAACGCCGCGATCAGTTCCGCTTCCAGCTGCAGCGCCTCGGGTTCAGTCAGGTGCTCCACCAGATAGCTCACGAGGACCTGCGCGCCCGCCCCTTCGATCTCGCGGATGCGGTCGCCCTTGGGGGTGTGGTCTGGGCGGATCAGGTGATCGTGGGCGCGCGTGCCGGTGCCCTTGCCGATGTAGAAGGGCCGCGCCGGGTGCTGGCGCGGGTCCTTGAGGGCGTACACGTAGTACGGCTTGTCCGGCGTCACCTGGGCGTCCCGATCATCCGCTCCAGCATGCCAGGTCTGCGCCGTGTGCCGCGCCGCAGGTTCGCCTACCCGCGCATGACGAAGTGTTCGATGATGGCGTGGTGGTCCTCGAAGAACAGTTCGGGGCTCGCCAGGATGTCACTCAGGGGCATCCAGAGGGCGTCGCTGGCGTCGCTGCCGCCGCTGAGGCGTGGGAGCTGCCCGATGCCGAGGTCGAA
Organism: Deinococcus soli (ex Cha et al. 2016); assembly: GCF_001007995.1. Taxonomy (NCBI): domain Bacteria; kingdom Thermotogati; phylum Deinococcota; class Deinococci; order Deinococcales; family Deinococcaceae; genus Deinococcus; species Deinococcus soli (ex Cha et al. 2016). The sequence goes on from NZ_CP011389.1 coordinate 2,168,659, forward strand.
GTGGAAGGCGTGGGTGATGGTGCGGCCGCGCAGGCTGCGGTCGGGGTAGTCGAAGACCGCCTGGGCGCGCAGCGCGGCTTTCAGGTCGAGGCCGCTGCCCAGGCCGGTTTCTTCCTGTACCTCGCGGACGCAGCAGTCGAGGAGGGTTTCTTTCTGTTCGAGGAACCCGCCGGGCATGGCGAGGCGCCCCCGGCCGGGCAGGCCGCCACGCCGGACGAGGAGGACGTGGCCGCTGCGGGTGATGACGGCGTCGGTCGTGACGAAGATGGGGGGGTAGGGGGCGTCCTTCCAGGCGGCGCGGTAGCGGGCGAGGTACTCGTACTCGTCGCGCAGGTCGCGGTAGTCGGGGGTGGTCTGGAAGGTGGTCAGGAAGGCGTGGACAGCGGGGGGGACCATGCCGTGCACAGTGTCCAGGTGGCCTTCGAAGTAGGCGCGGCGGACGTCGGTGGCGCTGAGGTCGCTGACGACGTGGGTGGGGATGAATTCCCAGGCGGGGAAGGAGCGCAGGTAGTAGCTGCTCTCGTCCTTGATGTGGCCGATGAGGGCGACGTCGCTGCTGCCGCGTGTGTGGGCGGTCACCCCGGCCTGGACCTCACTGAGCCACAGGGCCTCGTTGTAGTGGTAGTCGCGGACGTGCACGAACAGCACGCGGGTTTTTGGGATGCCGGCGTCCTGAAGCATGCGGCTGATGAGGTCCTGGCGTTCCTCGGCGGTGAAGGGGTTCTTGATGTTGCGCGCGGCGCGGGCGCTGCCGATGACCACGATGAGTTTCTGCACGCTCTGGAGCGCTTCGAGCATCACGGCGAGGTGCGCGGCGTGGGGGGGTTCAAAGCGGCCGATGTACACCCCGAAGGTGCGGCGGCGGCGCGGGGTGGGGGAGGGGGTGCGGGGCGCGGTCATGCTCCTCACGTTGACATGCGGTAAGCATGAAAAACATGAGTTATTCGGAAGAGAGACTTGAACCGGGTGCAGTTACCGCATCTGCCCCGACGCTGCCGGGTGCGGGGGCGTACGCTGAGGCATGACCCGCACCCTGCTGGCCGCCACCCTCCTCTCGCTCGCTGCACCCGCCGTCGCCGGGGGCGCCGCCGCGCCCGTCACGCAGGTGCAGCCCGGCACACCCGCCGCCGTCATGGCCGCCCTGAAGGCCGCCGGGTACAAGGTCACCATGGACCCCGCCCAGGCCGACCGCGACCCCACCATGACCTTCACCAGCGGCGGGCACGAGGTGCAGGTGTGGCTCAGCGGATGCAAGAGCGGCGTGTGCAGCCGCGCCACCGCCAGCACCTCCTGGGATTACAGCGACGCCGAGGACCTCGACCTGGACCTCGTGAACGAGTGGAACAGCAACTACTACACCCAGGCGTACGCCTACGAGGGCAGCTACTACCTCGACAGCACCCTGGCCATCCGAGGTGGGTTCACGCAGGCCACCGTGAAGGCCTGGATCGCCGAGTACCTGGAGGACGTCAACGCCTTCGAGGAAGAACTGCCGGGCGAGTAAGACGACCTCGGGTGGAAAGGTTTTGTACACCTTTCCACCCGAGCAGAGCGAGCAGGAACCAAGCGGGTTCCGGGTTGTCAACGAAACAAACGGAATCCGTACAGGACGGGCTCCGTGCAGCGCGTGCGGACGTAAAGAAAACCCACAGGCCAGTTCAAGGCGCCTGAACGGCCGCCGCACCCGCGCCGCGCCTCCCCGGCACACACTGAAGGTCTCATGGCAGACCTCAAACACCTGGGCCAGCAGACGGCCAGCACCCTCAAAGGCGGCGTGGAAGGCGCGCAGCAGGCCGCCGCGCACGCCACCCGCCACGCCGCGCCCTGGCTGGAGGCCCTGGCCCGCTTCGGGTACGCCAGCAAGGGCGTCGTGTACGGCACGGTCGGCCTGCTGGCCCTGAGTGTGGCCCTGGGACGCGGCGGCGCCACCACCGACACCAAGGGCGCCCTGCTGCGGTTGCAGGACCTCCCGGCGGGCACGCTGCTGATCTGGCTGCTCACGCTGGGCCTGATCGGCTACGCGCTGTGGCAGCTGATCCGCGCTGCGCTGGACCCCGAGGATCAGGGGCACGAGGCCAAGGGGATCGTCAAGCGCGCCGGGTACGCCTTCAGCGGCGTGGCAAACCTCGCCCTGGCGTTCTTCACCGCGCGGCTGGCCCTGGCCGGGAACGCCGCCCGCTCGCAGAACAGCGAGGATCAGGTGGCAGGCACCGTCCTGAACCTCCCCGGCGGGCAGCTGTGGCTGGCCGTGGGCGGCCTGATCCTGCTGGCCGTCGCCGCAAACCAGCTGTACGTCGCCTACGGCGCAAAATTCATGAAACGCGTGACCTTCACCGACCTGCCCGCCCGCACCTGCGACGTCCTGAAACGTATCGGGCAGGTCGGCATTGCCTCACGCGGCGTACTGATGATCATCATCGGCGTGTTCGCCCTGCTGGCCGCGTGGCACCGCAAGGCCAGCGAAACCGTCGGCATCAGCGAGGCCCTGACCTGGCTGCGCACCCAGCCCAGCGGGAACCTGCTGCTGGGCGCCGTGGCGCTGGGCACCCTGTGCTACGGCGTGTGGTGCGTCGTGCAGGCCCGCTACCGCCGCATCCGGATCGAGGGCGCTGCCTGACCCACCCCGGTCCGGCCGGTCCGGCGCGCGTGAGACAATGCACCGCATGGCCCCCAACCCCAGCCGTCAGGTGGCACTGATCGCCCACGACAAGAAGAAACTCGAACTGGCCCTGTTCGCGCTGAACCACCGCGCCGTACTGGGCCAGTTTCATCTGGTCGCCACCGGCACGACGGGCGGCATCCTGGAAAAACAGACCGGCCTCCAGGTCGAGCGGGTGCTGTCCGGCCCGCTGGGCGGCGACCAGCAGATCGGCGCCCGGCTGGCCGAGGAACGCGTGCTGGCCGTGTTTTTCTTCCGCGACCCCCTGACCGCCCAGCCGCACGAGCCCGACGTGAGCGCCCTGGTGCGCCTGTGCGACGTGCACGACATCCCGCTGGCCACCAATCCCGCCAGTGCCGAGGCGCTGATGCTGTGGCTGCGTGAACAGCTCACGTGACCGGGACGCCCACCCGGCGGGGGACTACCTGTCAGGTGAATGCGTTTTCATCCCGCGGGTGATGTGATGACGCAGGCATGACCTGGACCAGCCTTCCCTGCGGAACTCCGGACGCCCTGAACCGCCCGGACCGCCAGCGCTGGGAGACCGCGCTGCACGACGCGCACGGCCGCGCCGAGCAGGCCCGCCGCCAGGGGAACGACCATCAGCTCGCCGCGGCCCTGCACGACCAGGGCACCGCCCTGAATCGCCTGGGTCGCCCCCGCGACGCGCTCGGCGTGCTCCTCGAGAGCGTCGCGTACCTGGGGCACGACCCGCACGGGCAGGCCCGCGCGTGGCGCGAGGCCGCCTTCGCGCACCTGAACCTCGCCAACGACACCGAGGCGCAGGAGTACCTCGCCCTCGCGCTGCGCCTCGCCCGTGACGCGGGTGACCTGACGCTGCAACTCGACCTGCTGGACGACCTCGCGACGCTGCACGCCACGCAGGGCGAAGCGCACGCCGCGTGCGACACGCTGCGCGCCAGCCTGCACCTGCGTCGCGCCCACCGACACCCCGACCTGACCCGCACCCTGGTCCGCCTGACCCTGAGCGAACTGGACCTCCCACCGCACGAGCAGCCCGCCAGCCTGACCCGCCGCGCCCAGGAACTCGCCGTGCTGGCGCCCCTCGAACCGCTCGGCGGGGAGAGCTGGGTGGCTCTCGCGCAACTGTACCTGCACCAGCAGCAGCCCGGGGCGGCCCTGCACGCCGCGCGCGAGGCCGAACCGCTACTGCGGGCCAGCGGCCAGACCCGCGCCGCGCTGCGCGCCCAGGCCACGCAGGCCCGCGCCGCGCTGGACCTCGGCCGCGCCGCGCAGGCGCAGGCCACCGTGCAGACCGCGCTGCGCGACCCCGCCGCGCCCGCCCACCCGCACGAGCACGCCGCGCTGCACCTGGTCGCCAGTGACGTCTGCGCGCACCTGGGCGACTACCCGCGCGCCCTGACCCACCACCGCGCCTACCACCAGCTGGACGCCCACACCCGCCACGCCCACCAGCAGGAACGCGCCCGCGCCGCGCAGGCCCGCGTGGCCCTGGACGCCACCCGCCACGAGGCCCGGCTGCACCGCCAGCGCAACGATGAACTCGAGGCGCTTGTGCAGGTCCGCACGCAGGAACTGCGCCGCAGCCAGCGGGCGGTCATCGACCTGCTCGCCAGCGCCGCCGAGTTCCGCGACGCGCCTCTGGGCCCCCACACCCGCTGGGTGGGGGACGCCACGACCGCCGTGGCCCGCCACCTGGGTCTGCCCGCCGCGCACGCCGAGGAACTCGGACTGGCCGCCCGGCTGCACGACGTCGGCAAGATCGGCATTCCCGACGCGATCCTCCTGAAGGAGGGCCCCCTGACGCCCGACGAGCGCGACATCATCGCCACGCACACCGGGCTGGGCGCGCAGCTGCTCACGCAGCCCGGCGCGGCCGACGGCGGCCCGCTGCTGCACCTCGCCGCGCAGATCGCCCTGTCCCACCACGAATGCTGGAACGGCAGCGGCTACCCCCGCGCGCTGCGCGGCGCGGATATCCCGCTGGGCGGACGGATCGTGCGGGTCGTGGACACCTTCGACGCACTCATCAGCGCCCGCCCGTACAAACCCGCCTGGACGGACGCGGACGCCCTGACGTATCTGCGCCGGCACGCCGGGACGCTCTTCGATCCGGCCTGCGTGCAGGCCATCACGGACCTGCATGCCGCCGCGCAGCTCCCCCCCCGCGACGCCAGCTGACGGGTCTACACCCGAACCCGCAGTCAGGTGGCTTATATTGAACTCATGCGCGCCCCCGCGACGCCCTCCCTGACGTCCGGTCTGTTGACCGACGTCGGTCGGCAGCGGCAGGGTGGCGTGAACCAGGACGCCGCCCTGGCACTTGACCTGCCGCAGGGTGGCCTGTACGCCGTGGCCGACGGCATGGGCGGCCACGCCGCCGGGGAACTCGCCGCAAACCTCGCGCTGGACGCCCTGAGCCAGCACTACCTCGACGGACGCGGCGCGCCGCCCGCCCGGCTGGCGCAGGCCGTGCAGGCCGCGAACATCGCCGTGCTGCGCCACGCGGTAGGCGAGTACGTCGGCATGGGCACCACCCTGCTCGCCGCGCTGGTCGACCGTGGGGCGGTGCTCATCGCGCACGTCGGGGACTCCCGCGCGTACCTGCTGCGCGGTTCGGAACTGCACCGCCTGACGGAGGACCACTCCTGGGTGGCCGAACAGGTCCGCCTGGGTCACATGACCGAGGCCGAGGCGCGCGACCACCAGTGGCGCAGCGTCGTCAGCAACGCCCTGGGCGGCGAGGAACGCGTCCGGCTGGAACTGCACGGCCTGCCCACCCAGGCCGGGGACCGCCTGCTGCTGTGCAGCGACGGCCTGAGCAGCGTCGTCACCGACGACGAACTGTGCGCCCTGCTCGCCCGGCCCCTGCCGCCCGAGACGACTGCCCGGCTGCTCGTAAACGCAGCCAACGACGGCGGCGGCCCCGACAACATCACCGCGCTGATCGTGGACGTGCAGCGCGACGCGGCCCTGCCCTCCTACGCGCTGCCCGCCCGGCGCGACGACGGCCCCATGTACATCGACGTGCTGCTCAGCACCCAGCGCGGCAACAGCCTGATGACGTACCTGCTGCTGATGATCGCGTACTTCACGCTGCTGGGCATCATGCTGCTGCCTGAGCGCCGCACTGTGCTCGGCGCGCTCGGGACCGCCATCCTGCTCGCGCTGCTGATCGGGCAGCGCGTCACGCAGCGCCGCCGCGCCCACACGCCACTCGGTACGCCCAGCGCGAGCCTGCACCCCGCCGCGCCCGCCCCTGCACGCGAACACGGCGTCACGCAGCCACGCTGAGACCCCACGCGCCGCCGGGTATGCTGCCGGTCATGAAAGACATCATCCAGACGCCCGACGCGCCCGCCGCCATCGGTCCGTACAGCCAGGCCACCGTCTTCGGGAACCTGGTGGTCACCAGCGGCCAGATTCCCCTGACGCCCGACGGCACCCTGGTGGAGGGCGGCATCACCGAGCAGACCGAGCAGGTCATCGCGAACCTCAAGGCGGTGCTGGCCGCCGCCGGGACCGATCTGGCGCGGGTCGTGAAGACCACGGTGTTCCTGGCCGACATGAACGAGTTCGCCGCCATGAACGCCGTGTACGAGACGCACTTCCCCGCCCCTTACCCGGCGCGCAGCACCGTGCAGGTCGCCCGGCTGCCACGCGACGTCCGCGTGGAGATCGAGGTGCTCGCCGAGCGCCACTGACCGCCACCGGGTGAGGCGCGAGGGGGTGGCCCTCGCCCCTTGCCGCGCCCCATACGGCGGGGCTAGCATGGGTCCCGCCGCGCCCCGCAGAGGCGCGCGACCCCCGAGGAGGTGATGACGTGACCCCAGACCCCCACACCCTGGACGGCGAACCGCCCAGTCGACCTCTGACCACGCCCCACCCATCCCCGGAGGTCGCCCCATGCTCCACCCTGAAGGCCGCGCATGCTGACGTACTACCGCAGCGTCGGCGGCAAACTGAACACCATTGACGGCTACATCGACGGCTGCTGGATCAACGCCGCCGACCCCAGCCCCGAAGAACTCGCCCGCGTCGCCCGTGAAACCGGCCTGGACCTGGATTACCTGTCCTACCCGCTCGACCCGGACGAACGCTCCCGCTTCGAGCGGGAAGACGGGCAGCTGCTGATCATCATGCAGACCAGCTACCGGCTGGCCGAGGACAGCGACATCCCCTACGACACCGTCCCGCTGGGCATCCTGCACACCGACCACTGCCTCGTGACGGTGTGCGCCCTGCCGGAGAACCCGGTCATCAAGGACGTGCTGGGCGGCCTGGTGCGCCGCGTGAGCACCGTCAAGAAGAACCGCCTGACGCTGCAGCTGTTCCTGCGCAACGCCCAGCGGTTCCTGATCGACGTGCGGCAGATCAACAAGCGCGTGGACGCCATCGAGGACAAGCTGGAAAACAGCCAGCAGAACCGCGAGCTGCTGAACCTCCTGAAACTCGAGAAGAGCCTCGTGTACTTCCTGACCGGCCTGAAGGCGAACGAGGCCATGATGGAACGCGTCAAACGCGACCGCATCTTCGAGATGTACGAGGAGGACAGCGACCTGCTCGACGACGTCCTGATCGAGAACCTCCAGGCCATTGAGATGGCGTCCATCGCCAGCAACATCCTGACCAGCATGGCAGGTGCTTTTGCCAGCGTGATCAGCAACAACGTCAATCAGGTCGTGAAGGTCCTGACCGTGACGACCATCCTCGTGGCCATCCCGACGCTGGTCACCAGCGTGTTCGGCATGAACGTCCCCATTCCCTTCCACGACAGCCCGGAAGGCATCTGGATCGTGCTGGGTCTGGCCGTGGCCCTCGCCGTGGCCGTGGCCGGGATCTTCTACCGCCTGCGCGTGCTGTAGAAGGTTGATGGTGAACAGGTGATGGTTGATAGAGGGTCACCCCACCTATCAACCATCACCTTTCAACCGTTTACTCCTTGCTGACGATCAGGAGCGCGCCGAACAGCGCGAGGTTCTTCAGGAACTGCGTCTGCTGCTGCTGCCGCTCCTTGCCCTGCTTGTCCCAGAAGGGATGGCCGATCACGGTGGTGGGAATGAGGCTGGCGGCCAGGGCCACGCTGGCCGGGCGGGACAGCAGGCCCGCCGCCATCAGCGCGCCCGCGCCTACCATCACGCCGCTGTTGACCTTCACGGCCAGTTCGGGTTCCGGCACTTCCGCGCCGCGCGCCGCGCGCACGATGGGTTCGGGGTTCTGCAGGTGATCCAGGCCGCTCTTGATGAAGATGCTCGCGAGCAGCGCCCGCCCGATGAATCTCGTCACACTCATGCCTTGCCCTCCTTGAACTGTCCCGGAGTCTAGCGCAGGCACGCCCTGCCCTCGTGCGCCCCCACGCTTGGGCAACCCTTCAGTGAAGCGGAGCGGGGCTCATACGGGTTCCGTCTGTTTCGTTAACAACCCGCAACCGCACCGGGTTGCCAACTCCACGCCCGGAACCCGTTTCTCTCCTTCTCGCATCGGCTCGGGTTGAAAGATTTTGCAAACCTTTTAACCGGAGTTCTTGTTACATGCCCTGGATGACGGACAGCTGCCGGGTCAGGTCCGCCATGATGTCCTGCACGGCGCGCGTGCCGGTGGCGAGCATGCCCACGTACTCGTCGTGCGTCAGCACGCCTTCCTCCGCGCCGCCCTGCACCTCGACGATCAGGCCGTCACTCGTGGCGACCACGTTCAGGTCCGCGCGGGCCACCTTGTCCTCGGCGTAATCGAGGTCCACGCGGATCTCCGAGCCGACCAGCCCGACGCTGACCGCCCCGATGTTCCGCGAGATGGGCCAGTCGGTGAGGCGGCCCTTCTGGATCAGGCGGTCGCAGAAGTCATGCAGCGCCGCGTGGCCCGCCAGGATGCTCGCCACGCGCGTCCCGCCGTCCGCGACCAGCACGTCGCAGTCCACGTACAGTGTCTGGTTGCGGAAGTAACGCAGGTCCATCCCGGCGCGCAGCGCGCGGCCCAGCAGCCGCTGGATCTCGTGACGACGGCCGTTCTGGAGGTTCCGTTCGCGGGCCTGCCGGTCGTTCGTGGCGCGCGGCAGCATGGAGTACTCGGCGGTCAGCCAGCCTTCCTTGCTGCCGCGCATATGCGGCGCGGCCTTCTCTTCCAGCGTGACGGTCGCGAGGATCTCGGTGCGGCCCATGATCAGGTGCGCGCTGCCGGGCGCGTGCGGGTTCACGCCCCGCTTGACGGTGACGGGACGGGGCGTGAGGAGGTCGCGGCCTTCGCGGATGGGCTGGGTCATGTCTGTATGCGCTCGATTCTGGGCAGAGCCCGGTGAACTTCCCCCTCATTCTGCACGTTCGCGGGCCCCAGCGCACGGGACAGCAGCTCGGTGATGACCGGTGCGGCCCGCGCAGGGTCGCCCGTCACGAGGAACCCCTCGGTCCCGCCCGAGGTCCGCGCGCTCAGCAGGCCGCGCTCCTCCAACACCCGCCGCGTGTGCCGCGCGACCGCTGCGCCGCTGTCCAGCAGCGTGAACGTGTCCCCGAACTCCGCGCGGATGCTGCCCGCCAGGAACGGGTAGTGCGTGCAGCCCAGCACCAGCCCGTCCGCCCCGGCCTGGGCGACCGGGGTCAGGATCTCGCGCAGCACCTCACGCGCCCGCGCGGAGTCCGCCTGCCCCGCCTCCACCAGCGGGACCAGTTCGGTACTCACGGCCTTCAGCACCTGCACACCCGCCGGGTCCGCGAACTCGCGGATCACGTCCGCCAGCAGCGTCCCGCGCATCGTGCCCGGCGTCGCCAGCACCCCCACCACCCCCGACCGGGTCGAGAGCACCGCCGGTTTCACCGCCGGGACCAGCCCGATCACCGGCATGTCGAAGCGCGAACGCAGGTCGCCCAGGCTGAACGCCGACGCCGTGTTACACGCCACCACCACGCCCTTCACGCCCCGCGCGTGCAGCGCCGACACCGCCCGCGCCGTCAGGTCACGGATCTCCCCGTCGGGCCGCGCGCCGTACGGGACGTGCGCCGTGTCCGCCAGGTACAGCAGGTCCTCGCCCGGCAGTGCCCGCCGCAGGTCCCCCAGGACACTCAGGCCGCCCACGCCACTGTCGAACACGCCAAGCGGTGCGTCACTCATCGCGCCTGATGATACGGGGACGGGCAGACACGGACGCAGGGCTGTGGGCTCTGAGCTTTGAGGGCGAGGCGGGTGTGTCGGGTGTGTTCAGGACGACTGGCGGTCCAGGGCCTCGATCGCGGCGACCGCCACGGCCGCCACCTGGATCAGCTCGTCGCGGTATTCGCTCAGCGGGCGGCGGCCCCGCGTGACGGCCCGCTTGTCGAAAGTGGGATGCAGATGCTCGAACGCCGCCTGATTCGCCTCGCCGACCTCCTCCGCGAGGATCATCAGCCAGGTGGCCGGGTCGTGCGCCTGAGGGCCCCACTTCGCGTCCTGACGTTCCCGTTCGCCGCGCACCTCGTGCAGAACGGCGTCCAGGCTCACAGCCCCAGCGCCTCGCGCAGCGTGTCGCCCAGCGCGTGGATGCCCCGCGTGATCTGTTCGGGCGTGGCGTTGCTGTAGCTGAGGCGCATGGTGTTCTCGCCGCCGCCCAGGGCGTAGAAGGGACTGCCGGGCACGTACGCGACCTTGCGCTGTACGGCGCGGGGCAGCAGCGCCTGGGTGTCCACGCCCTGCGGGAGGGTCAGCCACAGGAACATGCCGCCCTCGGGCGTGGTGGTCTGCACCCCGGCGGGGAAGTCCGCGTGGATGCGCTCCAGCATCAGGCGGGCGCGTTCGCCGTACGCCTGCCGGACCCGTTCGATCTGGCGGGGCAGGACGCTGTCCACGAGTTCCGCGATGATCATCTGGTTGAAGGTCGGCGTGTGCAGGTCCGCGCCCTGCTTCGCCTGGATGAGTTTATTGATGATCGGCGCGGCGGCCTGCACCCACGCGTCGCGCAGGCCCGGCACCAGGGTCTTGCTGAAGGAACTGGAGTAGATGACGTGGTTGCGGTCCGCGTCGCCGTGCAGGTCCAGGCCCAGGCTGTAGAGGCTGGGTGCGGCCTCACCGGTGAAGCGCAGCTGCCCGTACGGGTCGTCCTCGATCAGCAGGACGCCGTGCTGCGCCGTGAGTTCCACGAGGCGGCGACGACGCTCGGCGCTCAGGGTGCGGCCGGTGGGGTTCTGGAAGTTCGGCACGGCGTACAGCAGCTTCGCGCGCGTGGTCTTCAGCACTTCTTCCAGGGCGTCCACGTCGATGCCACCCTCGTCGGTGGGCACCTGCACGTACCTGGGCAGGTACGGCTGGAAGGACTGCAGCGCGCCCAGGTACGTGGGGGCCTCCACGAGCACCACGTCCCCCTCGTCGATCAGGACCTTGCCGAGCAGGTCCAGGCCCTGCTGGCTGCCGGTCACGATCTGCACGTTCCGCGCTGGTATGCCCGCCTGCGCGCCGATCCACTCGCGCAGCGGCGCGTGGCCCTCGGTCGTCGAGTACTGCAGCGCCGCCGGGCCGTACACGTCCAGTACGCGGTTGCTCGCGGCGCGGACCTCGTCCAGCGGGAACAGTTCCGGCGCGGGCAGCCCTCCGGCGAAACTGATCACGTCCGGCTGCTGCGTGACCTTCAGGATCTCGCGGATGGCGCTGGCCGTCATGCTCCGCGCACGGCGCGACAGCGTGCCGTCCAGATCGAAGGCCAGCGGGGCGGGGGAAGGGGTGGTCATGCCCGCATGGTAGTCCCCTGTCTACCCCGCGCGGCCCAGTCATGTGGACGGCCCCCGAGTGTGACCAGCGTCACTCCGGGTAGAGTGGGGACGCTCAAGGAGGTATTCACATGCTCGTCACCGGTAACGACATCCTGATTCCCGCCCGCGCTGGCCAGTACGGCGTCGGTTCGTTCAACACCAACAACATGGAGATCACCCAGGCGATCATCCACACCGCCGAGCGGCTGCGCAGCCCCGTCATGGTGCAGATGAGCGAGGGCGCCATCAAGTACGGCGGCCAGGACCTCGCCAACATCGTCATCGACCTCGCCAAGAGGGCCACCGTGCCCGTCGCGCTGCACCTCGACCACGGCAGCTCCTACGAGAGCGCGCTGAAGGCCATCAAGATGGGCTTCACCAGCGTCATGATCGACGCCTCCCACCACGGCTTCGAGGACAACGTCAAGGAAACGAAACGTGTCGTGGAAGCCGCGCACGCCATGGGCATCAGCGTGGAAAGCGAACTCGGTCGCCTGGGCGGCATCGAGGAGCACATCGTCGTGGATGAGAAGGACGCCTTCCTGACCGACCCCGAGGAAGCCGTGCAGTTCATCGAGCAGACCGGCACCGACTACCTCGCCATCGCCATCGGCACCAGCCACGGCGCGTTCAAGGGCAAGGGCCGCCCCTACATCGACCACGCGCGCATCGAGAAGATCGCCAGCCTCACCGGCATTCCCCTCGTCGCGCACGGCAGCAGCGGCGTGCCGCAGGAGATCGTCGAGCGCTTCCGCGCCGCCGGCGGGCAGATCGGCGAGGCCGCCGGCATCGCCGACGAGGACCTGCAGCGCGCCACGCAGTTCGGGATCGCCAAGGTGAACGTGGACACCGACCTGCGTCTGGCCAGTACCGTCGGCATCCGCGAGGCCCTGACCGCCAACCCGAAGGAATTCGACCCCCGCAAGATCTTCGGCCCGGCCCGCGACGTCATGAGCCAGGTCATCGAGCACAAGATGCGCGTGCTCGGCAGCGTCGGCAAGGCCTGAGCCTTCCCGGCAGGCGGTCGGTCCCGGGTCAGCTGATCCGGGACTGACCGCCGTATTCATCTTCGGGCCGCCTGACAGCGGGAAACTCTCACCCGGCGGCTCTATTCTCACCTTGAATGAGAGCGGCGCGGTTCACAACCTGGAGTGCGGTGACCCTGGGCGCGCTCGGCGCCGCCCTGGCCGTCTCGACCAGTGTCCCGCCCCCGCTGCCCTCCGGGTGGCAGGCGAAGATCGGCACCCTGCTCCCCCAGGCCGGGCAGACCGTCACGCTGCTCGAACGGCGCCCCAGCATCTCCACGGTCGCGCTTGAACTCGTCGTGGCCGGGGCCGGCGGGGACCGCGAGGTGCTGCGGCAGGTCACCGCGACCGCCGCGCGCGGCGTGGCCCCCACCTACGACAAGCGGCTGAACATCAGCGCCGAGGACTTCAAGCGCTACATCGTCTTCCAGAACACCCTGGCGTCCACCGGGAAGACCTTCCGCCTGAGCGTCAGCCGCGACGCGACCCGCGTCAGTTTCGGGGACGGCCCGTACATGAACGGGGTCCTGAAAGGCGTCAGTATCGACCTGAAGACCGGCGAGATGCGCGGCCCGGAGGGCTTCAGCGCCCGCCCGGTCGCCGTGCCCGCCAACGACGACCCCGAACGGGGTCTGCTGATCCGCAGCGGCTTCCAGTGGCGTATGAACGGCAACAACGCCCAGATCGGCAACGGCGTGCGCGGCACGCTGAACCTGCTTCAGCTCGGCAGTGGCCGCGTCCTGCTGAGTTACACCCGCAAGAGCATGATCGACCGCAAGGTCGACGACTTCGACCGGGAACTGATCGTCGAGTACACCCGCTGACCCGCCCCGCCCGCGGCTGATGCGCGCCTGACCGGACGTCAAGGTCTCCTCACGTTCCGTTCAGAGGCCGTCACGCGCCACCCCCTAGGCTGGGCCTCATGATGAAGCGAAACCTCCTGATGCTCGGCGCGGCCCTGACCCTGGGCGGCCTGAGCGAAGCCAACGCCGGGCGCCTGTCCCCGACGTTGCTGCAACGCGCCCAGAAGGGCGACCAGACCCAGGTGGGCGTGATCGTCCGCTTCCAGTTCGCCAACGACGCCCGCGGCCGGGCGCAGTTCAAGAACCTGCGCGGGCAGCTCGCCAGCCGCCTCGCCGCGCTCGGCCCCGCCGCCGGGTTCATCGGGCAGGCGCTCAACTCCGGCAAGGCCACCCAGCTGTGGCTGGACCAGAGCATCTACCTGCCCATGACGCCCGTGCAGGCCCGCGCCGTGGCGATGCTCCCGATCGTCAGTGACGTGTTCGAGAACTTCAAGGTACAGATCCCCAAACCGCAGCGTGCCGTCGCCCTGAGCGCCGCCGCCGCCGCGCCCGGCGAGGCCTGGCACCTCGCCAAGATCGGCGCGCCACAGGCCTGGACCGCCGGATTCAAGGGCCAGGGCATCAAGATCGGCCACCTGGACAGCGGCATCGACGCCAATCACCCGCAGCTGAACGGGAAGGTCGCCGCGTTCGCAGAGTTCAACGCGGACGGGGACCGCGTCCCGAATGCCGCCGCGCGCGACACCACCAACCACGGCACGCACACCGCGGGCCTGCTGGTCGGTGACACGGTCGGCGTGGCGCCCAGCGCGAAGGTCATCAGCGCGCTGGTCCTCCCGAACAACGAGGGCACCTTCGCGCAGGTCATCGCGGGCATGCAGTACGTCCTCGACCCGGACAACAACGCCGACACCGACGACGGCGCCGACGTCGTGAATATGAGCCTTGGCATTCCCGGCACGTACGACGAGTTCATCGTGCCTGTGCAGAACATGCTCAAGGCGGGCGTGGTGCCGGTGTTCGCCATCGGGAACTTCGGGCCGACCTCGGCCAGCACCGGTAGCCCCGGCAACCTGCCCGACGCGATCGGCGTGGGCGCCGTGGGCCAGGACGGCCAGGTGGCCAGCTTCAGCAGCCGCGGGCCCGTGAACTGGAACAGCACCATCAAGGGCGTGTTCACCAAGCCCGACATCGCCGCGCCCGGCGTGGAGATCACCAGCGCCTTCCCGAACGGACAGTACGGCGCGCTCAGCGGGTCCTCGCAGGCCAGCCCCATCGCGGCGGGCGCCGTGGCCCTGCTGCTGTCCGCCAAGCCCGGTACCAGTGTGGACGGCATCAAGAACGCGCTGTACACCAGCGCCAGCAACGCGGGCAGCAAGAACAACAACGTGGGCTTCGGTCAGATCAGTGTGCCCGGCGCGATGGGCAAACTGGGCGTGAACCTGGGCGGCACCCCTGCGCCCGCCCCGACACCTGCACCGGCCCCCACGCCTGCGCCGACCCCCGCCCCGACGCCTGCGCCGACGCCGGCCCCCACCCCCGCGCCTGCTCCCACCGGCCCCAGTGGCTACACGCTGTGCGCCCTGGAAGGCAGCAAGTGCGACTTCAGCGGGCAGAAGGACGCCGCGTTCGGCACCGCCGGGAAGTACCTGACGGGCGTCGGCACCGACGGCTTCAACTGCACGGTCGCCGAGTGGGGCCGCGACCCCGCCCCGGGCCTGAGGAAGGGCTGCTTCATCAAGGACCGCCCCGGCACGCCTGCGCCCACCCCGGCACCCGCCCCGACCCCCGCGCCCAGCACCGGCAAGAAACCCACCGTCATGCTCGTCGATGACGACATGGGCCAGGGTGCCGACGTGACGGCCGCGCTGCGTGACGCCATCAAGGCCAACGCCGCGACTGGTGGGGCCTTCGTGTGGAACACCCAGAGCCAGGGCGCCGTGCCCCTGAGCGAACTCAAGCGCGCGGACATCGTCGTCTGGGCGACCGGCGAGCAGTACCAGAACACCATCACCCCCGCCGACCAGAACACCTTGCAGCAGTACGTGGCGGGCGGCGGGAACCTCCTGATCACCGGGCAGGACATCGGCTACGACATCGGCACCAGCGCCTTCTACACCGGCACCCTGAAGACCCGCTTCGTGGCGGACAGCAGCGGTCAGGCGAAATTCGTGACGCGCGGCGCGTTCGGCAGCACCGCCTTCACCCTGAACGCCCAGGGCAGCGCCGCCAACCAGTACTACCCCGACGTGATCGCCGACCAGGGCGGCAGCAGCGTAGTCGCCTCGTGGGGCACCGCGAACGCCACCGCCGGAACGATCACCGCGCAGAGCATCCGCGTGGACCCCAACCGCACCCGCGCCGCGCAGAAGGTGCAGGACCCGCGCGGTCTGGTCGAGCGGCTGGCCGCGAACATCCTGGGTGGCGTGCTGAACCAGATCCTGGGCGGCAACACCCAGGCGCAGGGCCAGAACCGCCCCCGCGTCAGCGCCCAGTCCGCCGGCGAGAACGCCGGGGCGATCGTCGCCAACGACGCCGGGAAGTACCGCACCGTCACCATGGGCTTCGGCATGGAGGGCCTGACCCCCAACAGCCGCAACATCCTGATGAAGACCGCCTTCGACTGGCTGATGAAGTAACCGCACCCCTCAGGGCCGCCCGCGCACCCGCGTGGGCGGCTTTCCGTTGCCTCAAGACTTTCCCCACCCGGCTTGGGCAAGCTCCCACGCAGCCCGGACGGGCGGGGGGTACGGTCAGGGCATGACCACCCTGCGCGACATCATGACCACCGACCTGACCACCACCGATCCCCGCGCCACCCTGAAGGAGGTGGCCACGCTGATGCGCGAGCAGGACATCGGCAACGTGCTCATCATGGACGGCGATACGCTGAGCGGCATCATCACCGACCGGGACATCGTGATCCGCGCCGTGGCGTACGGGCACGACCTGGGCAGCGCCGCGACCGACTACGCCACCGGCAGCGTGTTCACGATGGACGCGGACACCAGCGTGCAGGACGCCGCGAAAGCCATGGCGGACCGCCAGCTGCGCCGCCTGCCCGTCACGGACGGCGCGAAGGTCGTCGGGATCGTGAGCCTCGCGGACCTCGCCACGCGCGCCAGCGGCGGCGCAGACGAACAGGCGCTGCAAGGCATCAGCCAGCCCACGATCTGAACCGGGGCACAGGGGCGGCCAGGGGGACACCCTGGCCGCCCCCTCTTGAGCATTCCTCCATCCTGTGAGCCACGCGTTGACTTCGAGCGCACGCGAAGGACTACGGTGTCCCCATGACCCCGATCAAGAGCCCACTGGCCCCCCGCGCCGCCGCCGCCGACCTCCTGAAAGGCACCGACCTGACCGGCCAGACCGCCGTCGTGACTGGCGCGGCCTCCGGGCTGGGCGTCGAGACGGTCCGCGCCCTGCTGGGCGCCGGGGCGCGCGTGATCATGCCTGTCCGCGACACTGCGCGCGGCGAGGAGGTCGCCCGTGACCTCGCCCAGGCCACCGGGAACAGCGACGTGCACGTCCTGCACCTCGATCTCGGCTCCCTCGCGTCGGTGCGGCAGGCCGCCGGGGAGCTCCTCGCGCTCGCCCCGCAGATCAGGATGCTCATCAACAACGCGGGCGTCATGGCCACCCCGCAGGGCCAGACCGCCGACGGCTTCGAGACGCAGTTCGGCACGAACCACCTGGGGCACTTCCAGCTGACCCGGCTGCTGATGCCCGCGCTGCTGGCCGCCGCGCCCGCCCGGGTCGTGGCCCTGAGCAGCAGCGGTCACCGCATCAGCGACATCCGCTGGGACGACCCGAACTTCCGGGCGACCCCCTACGATCCCTGGCAGGCGTACGGCCAGAGCAAGACCGCCAACGCCCTGTTCGCCGCCGAACTCAATCGCCGCTACGCCAACCAGGGCGTCACCGCGAACGCCGTGCATCCCGGCGGGATCATGACCGGCCTGCAGAAGCACATGCCCGCAGGTGAGGCGCAGCGGCGCGGCTGGATCGACGAGAACGGCGTGCCCAACCCCGCCTTCAAGACTCCCGCGCAGGGTGCCAGCACCAGCGTCTGGGCCGCCACCGCGCCCGAACTGGACGGCGTGGGCGGCCTGTTCCTTGAGGACCTCCAGCAGAGCACCCCGCTGGACGAGGACAGCCCCAACCCGATGTTCGGCTACAAGCTCCACGCGCTCGACGCGGACAGCGCCCGCCGCCTGTGGACCCTCAGTGAGGAACTGATCGACCAGACCGGGAAGTGATACGGGATTCAAGTGATTCCACGCCATTCGGACTCGCCCGGTAGCCCCCTCACCCTTCCGTCGCTTCGCTCCTCCCGCCCTCTCCCACATGGGGAGAGGGGACCACGGAACGTGACCACATTGGAAGCAAGTCAATTTAATTCCGTATAAAGCCGCAACAGAAACGCCTCCGACCAGACGGGTGGAGGCGTTTCTGTTGCGGCTTTACCCGAGGTCGCGCAGTCGGCGGTACAGCTCCTTCTGCTCGTCGCTTAGGGTGGTGGGCACCGTGACGTTCAGGCGGACGTACAGGTCGCCGCGCGTCCCGTCCTTCTTCGGCCAGCCCTGCCCGCGCAGGCGCATGCGCCGCCCGCCGCTGCTGCCGGGGGGCACGCTCAGGTTCCCCTTGCCGCTCAGGGTCTGCACGGTCACGTCCCCGCCCAGCGCGGCAACCGGGGCGGGCACGTCCACGCTGGTGGTCAGGTGGTTGCCGTCCAGGTCGAATCGGGCGTCCTCCAGTACGCGGATGGTCAGCAGCACGTCCCCGCCGCCCGGGCCCTGCCCGGCCAGCCGCAGGCGTGCGCCGTCGCGCGTGCCCGCCGGGACGCGCAGGCTCAGGCGTTTGCCGTCCACGTTGATGACCTCATCAGAGCCGCTGAAGGCTTCCTCCAGCGTGACCTGCAACTCGCCTTCCACGTTCTGCACGAAGCGGCGGCTCTGCCCCGCGCCGCCCAGGCCGCCGCCGAGCAGGTCCTCGAGGTTCACCTGCGCGCCGCCCTGGAAGCCCGCGCCGCCCCGGCGCCCGGCCCCGCCGAACAGCCCCTGGAAGAAGTCGCTGAACTGCGAGCCGTCGAAGCCGCCGAAGTCGCCACCCTGGAAGCCGCCGCCCTGGTAGCCGGGGGGCACCTGCCCGGTGTGCCCGAACTGGTCGAACACCTTGCGTTTCTCCGGGTCGCTGAGGACCGCGTAGGCCTCGCCGATCTCCTTGAACTTCTCGGCGGCCTTCTCGTCCCCGGCGTTCTTGTCCGGGTGGTACTGCTTGGCCAGTTTGCGGTACGCGCTCTTGATGTCCGCGTCGGACGCGCCGCGGGACACGCCCAGCACGTCGTAGTAATCCTTGTACGCCATGACTCCCTCCTCTCCTGTGCCCCGTTACGGCCTTACGCGCCCAGCTGTTCCAGGCGGTTGAGGACCACCCGCAGGCCGTACGCCGTGGCAATCTCGCGGGCGGTCACGCCGCGCCGGTCCGCCTGCCCCGGCTTCGCGCCGCGCGCCACGAGCAGGTCCAGCACGTCCGTGCGCGGCGCCCGGCGGCCGTCCCGGTACGCCTGCCCTTCCACGTCCACGCTGTGCAGCAGCGGCAGCCAGTAGCGCGGGTCGTCCGGCAGTGCCCCCGCCTGCAGCAGCGCCCGGACGAACGTGGGCGGCGCGTCCCGGTCGATGGCGAGGTTCAGCAGTGGCAGCGTCGAGGTGCCCGGCCAGAAGTTCACGTCCTGCACGCGACCCAGCAGGGCCAGCAATTCTGCCTCGGCCACGCCGTGCCGCAGCGCCCAGCCCAGCGCCTCGTGCGTCTTCGTCTGGCTGGGTGCCTGCACCTCGTCCGTCAGGGTACCGGCCTTGAGCGCCTCGATCAGCGGGTTGGCGTTCTCGCGCTGCACGAGCCGCACGTACTCGCCTTCCACCTGCTCGCGCGCCCAGCCTTCCTTGCGCAGCAGCTTCAGACTGCTCGTCACACTGGGGTTGCTCTGAAAGCACTTCACCGGAATGCGCCGCGCGAGCTCGTCCCAGCCGTACTCGGCCTGGAGGTGCGTCACGACGCGCTCCAACGTCACGCCATGCAGCGGATCGCGCGGCGCAGCGGATGGTGAGCGGTTGATGGTTGATGGAGCCGCAGGGGCCTCAGCCGACGCCGTCTTGTCCTCTCTGTCAACCATCAACGGTCACCTCTCAACCCTTCCTGCTCACGACGACGCGCGCGGGGCGCACGAGGCGATCGCCCATGCGGAAGCCCAGCTGGTACACCTGCACGATCACGTCGTCCTCGTCGCCGGGCACGACCTGAAGCGCCTCGTGCCACTGCGGGTCGAAAGCCTCGCCTTCCTTGCCGGTCGCTTCCAGGCCCAGGCCCGCGAACACGCCCAGGATCTTGCCCTGCACGGCCTGCATGCCGGGAATCAACTTGGCGGGGTCGGCGGCGCCCATGGTCACGGCGCGATCCATGTCGTCGTACACGGGCATCAGCGCCTCGGCGGCCTTGCTCACGCCCTGGCCCTGCGCGGCGTTCACGTCCTCCTGGGTGCGGCGGCGGTAGCTGTCGAAGTCGGTCGCCAGGCGGGCCAGACGGCCCCTGAGGTCGGCGTTCTCCTTCTCCAGTTCGTCGGCGCGTTCCAGTTTCGCCATCATCTCCTGCACCTGCCCGAGCATGCCCTCGTCCAGGCCGTCCATGCCGGGGAAGGCGGTCTCGGCGTCCTCGGCCATGTTGTCGGCCTCGGTGTCGGGGATGTCCAGGCCGTCCTCGCTGACGGTCTTCGGGGTGCTGTCGGGGGCGGGTTTGTGCTGGTCGTCGGTCATCTTGGGGCCTCTCTTGCGGAACATTCGTTCCAGCTTAGTCGCACGGCGGGTGAAGGTTCGGAGAACCGCTCAGCCCGGGCGGAATCTGCTGTGTCTGTGGGGCAGGGGAGAGGCGGCGCGCTGGCCGTCCTCTCCCCTGGATGTTGGTGCTGGTGGGCGGCAGCCTCGCCCGACCCTCGCCTCCCCCTGGGGGGAGGTGCCCCGCAGGGGCGGAGGGGTTATTCGGCGGGTTTGAAGTCCGCGTCGATCACGTCGTCGTCGGCTTTCGCCTGGGGCTGGCCCTGCGCGGCGCCGGCGTCCTGACCCTGCGCCTGGGCGGCGGTCATGAAGGAGCGGAGTTCCTCTTCCAGCTTCTTCTGGGCGGCGTCAATGCGGGCGTCGTCGTCGCTGCGGACGGCTTCCTCGGCCTCGTCGGCGGCGGCCTTGAGCTTGTCCTTGGCGTCCTGGGTGGCAGCGCCGTTTTCCTCGATCTGGCCGAGGGCCTGGACGCGCAGGCTGTCGAGGTTGTTGCGCTTCTCGACCTTCTCGCGGCGCTGCTTGTCGGCGGCGGCGTTCTGCTCGGCTTCCTGCACCATGCGTTCCACGTCGCTCTTGTCGAGGGTGGTGGTGTTCTCGATGCGGATGCTGGCTTCCTTGCCGCTGGTCTTTTCCTTGGCGGTGACGTGCAGGATGCCGTTGGCGTCGATGTCGAAGGTCACCTCGATCTGGGGCTGACCGGCGCGCATGGGTGGGATGCCTTCCAGCTTGAAGCGGCCCAGGCTCTTGTTGTCGTTCGCCATGGGGCGTTCGCCCTGCAGGACGTTGATCTCCACGCCGGGCTGGTTGTTCTCGGCGGTGGTGTAGATCTCGGTCTTCTTGGCGGGGACGGTGGTGTTGCGGGTGATCATGGGGGCGATCATGCCGCCCTTGACCTCCACGCCCAGCGTCAGCGGGGTCACGTCGACCAGCACGATGTCGCCCAGGCTGGAGTCACCCTGGATGATCCCGGCCTGTACGGCGGCGCCGAGCGCGACGGCCTCGTCGGGGTTCACGGACTCGTTGGGGGTCTTGCCGATGATGTCCTGCACGATGCGCTTCACGGCGGGGATGCGGGTGCTGCCGCCCACCAGGATCACTTCGTCGATCTTGCTGGCGTCCAGCTTGGCGTCGGCGAGGGCCTGCTCGACGGGCTTGCGCACGCGGCGCAGCAGGTCGGCGGTGAGTTCCTCGAACTTGGCGCGGCTCAGGGTGCGCTCGAGGTGCATGGGGGTGCGGGTCTCGGGGTCAAAGGTGATGAACGGCAGGCTGACCGTGGTTTCGGAGGCGTTGCTCAGTTCGATCTTGGCCTTCTCGGCCGCTTCGATCAGGCGCTGCAGGGCCTGCTTGTCCTTGCGCAGGTCGAAGCTGTTGTCCTTCTGGAACTCGGTGGCGAGCCAGTCGACGATGCGCTGGTCGAAGTCCGCGCCGCCCAGGTGGGTGTCGCCGCTGGTGGATTTCACTTCGAACACGCCGTCGCCCAGTTCGAGGATGGTCACGTCGAAGGTGCCGCCCCCCAGGTCGAAGACCAGCACGGTCTCGTTGCCCTTGCGTTCCAGGCCGTAGGCGAGCGCGGCGGCGGTGGGTTCGTTGATGACGCGCAGGACGTTCAGGCCCGCGATCTCACCGGCCTGCTTGGTGGCCTCGCGCTGGCTGTTGTCGAAGTACGCGGGGACGGTGACGACCACGTCCTTGATCTTCTCGCCCAGCTTGGCGCTGGCGTCGTTCACGAGCTTGCGCAGCACCTCGGCGCTGACCTGCTCGGGGGCGAGGTCCTGGCCGTTCACTTCGATGCGCACGCTGCCGCCGGGGCCTTCTTTCACGGTGAAAGGGCTGCGGGCGGCTTCTTCCTTCACTTCGTCCCAGCGGCGACCGATGAAGCGCTTGACTTCAAACAGCGTGGCGGCAGGGTTCAGGGCGGCCTGACGGCGGGCGATTTGCCCGACGAGACGCTCGTCGCCCTTGTACGCAACGACGCTGGGGGTGGTGCGGGCGCCTTCGGCGTTCACGATCACTTCGGGGCGGCCGCCCTCCATGACGGAGATCACAGAGTTGGTGGTACCGAGGTCAATTCCGACTGCTTTGGGCATGTTGACTCCTGTGGGGATGGGGATTTGCTGCCGCGCGGGCAGCAGTTCTGATCGCCATACAGCATAGGCCCACAGTTTCCGGGTGTCAATAGACTTGAGTGCTATACGCTCAAGTCTAAGATTGCCTCAAGGTCATACGGACTCCGGTTGAAAGGTGTGCAAAAACCTTCAACCCGAGCGGATGCGAGTGGGAGCAAAGCGGGTTCCGGGCGTGGAGTTGACAACCCGGCGTCCTTGCGGGTTGTCAACGAAACAGACGGAGCCCGTATCGGCCTTATCCCCCCACGTGCACGATGGGCC
This sequence comes from Deinococcus soli (ex Cha et al. 2016), assembly GCF_001007995.1. Taxonomy (NCBI): domain Bacteria; kingdom Thermotogati; phylum Deinococcota; class Deinococci; order Deinococcales; family Deinococcaceae; genus Deinococcus; species Deinococcus soli (ex Cha et al. 2016). Next base: position 2,191,050 of record NZ_CP011389.1, read on the forward strand.
GCCGGTCGCGGTCCGGTTCGGCGCGGCGCAGGATCTCGCGCGTCAGCGGCGGCACGTCCCCGCGCCCCCCGATCACGAAATCCAGCGCCAGCTGCAGGGGGCTGTCCTCGGTCCAGCGCATGTACACCTGCGGCGGCGCGCCCTTCTTGCGCAGCGTCAGCATCACGGCCGCGATCGTGTTCGGGATGCTCGACCCGCGCGCCTTCAGGACCGAGTACGGCCCCACGCGCAGCCCCGTGACCTCCACCACGTCCGTGAACTCGCTCGCGTCGTCCACCTCCACCTCCAGGAACAGGAACGGCTCGTCCTCCGGGAGGTGCACCATCTGCCGCACGCGCAGCTCCTGCTTGCTGTACTCGGCCTCGGACGCCCGGCCCGGATGGTGCGACACGAAACGCAGCGGCCGGATCGGGTGAGTCTTCAGGACCTCGATGGCCGCGTCGTCGAACTGCACCTGACTGACCCGCAGCTCGAACGACCGCGACACGCGCGAACTGACGCCCACCGCGAGGATCAGCACGATGAACAGCAGCGCGATCAGCAGGCCCTGCGGGTTGCTGAAGATCGTCACGGCGCTCGTGTACACGAAGATGGTGCTGATCACCCCGAACGCCCAGGCCACGCGCGGCTGGCGGCGCCGCACGGCCGTCAGGCACACCGCCACCGCCGCCGAGGTCATCATCGCCAGCACCCCGGTCGCGTACGCCGCCGCCTGCGCGTCCACGTTCGCGCGGAACGCCGCCGTCACCACGAACGCGATCAGCAGGTAGATCAGCACCAGCGGGCGGTGCAGCCGCGTCCACTCGGGCGCCATGCCGTAGCGCGGCAGATAGCGGGGCACGATGTTCAGCAGGCCCGCCATGGCGCTGGCGCCCGCGAACCACAGGATCAGGATGGTGCTCACGTCGTACGCGGTGCCGAACCACTCGCCCAGGTACTCGTGCGCCAGGAACGCCAGCGCGCGCCCGTTCGCCTCGCCGCCCGGCTGGAACGCCGCCGCCGGGATCAGCAGGGTGGTCACCAGACTGCTCGTGATCAGGAACGCACTCATCAGCAGGGCCGCTGTGGTCAGCAGCCGCTTGCCGTTGCGGATGCGCCCGGTGGGTTTGTCCTCGGTGTCGCCCCTGTCCCCCTCGATCAGCGGCATGACGACCACGCCCGTCTCGAAGCCCGACAGGCCCAGCGCCAGCTTCGGGAACACCAGCAGCGCCGCGCCGATCAGCGCCAGCGGCGAGCCGAAGCCCACGTTCAGCGTGCCCAGCCACGCCTGCACCAGCTCCGGCTGGCTCAGGATCACCTGCGCGCCCTTGCCGATCACCACGGCGCTCAGGCACAGGTACGCCACGACGAGCACCACCGCGATCCCGATGGCCTCCTTGAAGCCCTTGAGGAACACTGCGCCCAGCAGCAGCAGCAGCACGAACGTCACGCCCACCTGATGCCCCTCCAGCGCCGACTTCAGGAACGGGTTCTCGATCATGTGCGCCGAGGCGTCCGCCGCCGACAGCGTGATCGTGATGATGAAGCCGGTCGCCACGAACCCGATCAGCGACAGCACCAGGAACTTGCTGGGCCAGTACGACAGCAGCCGCTCGAGCATGCTGATCGACCCGTCCCCGTGCGGGCTGTCCTCCGCCACCCGGCGGTACATGGGCAGCGCCCCGAACAGCGTCACCAGCACGAGTACCAGCGTCGCGAAGGGTGACACCGCCCCAGCCGCCAGCGCCGCGATGCCCGGCTGGTAGCCCAGCGTGCTGAAGTAGTCCACCCCGGTCAGGCACATGACCTTCCACCAGGGGTGCTTGCGCTCGTGGGCCCTGACCTCCCCCTCGGCCTCGTAGAAGCCCTCCTGCTGCGGGTGATCCTCCTGCTGGAGCACCCAGCGGGAGACTTTCTGTGACAGGGGCCTCAGGGGCGAGGAGGGCATGACTCGCGGAGTATCCGCCTTTCAGCGCCAGAAAGAAAGGCGCCCCGCCTCACGCTTCAGGGGCACCTTCTGCAAGAGAGGATGGGGGTGGAGGTCGCCCCCCAGCACCCATCCTCTATCACCTATCGACCTTCACCCATCGACTGCTTACGGGTACAGGCCACGCAGGGCGCGCGCTTCGAGCACGCGGGTGCAGGCCACGATGTACACGGCGGTACGCAGCGTCACGCCGTGGCGTTCCTTCACGTCCCACAGGCTGCCGAAGGCCTCGCTCATGATGCGGTCCAGGCGCTTGTTGATCTCGTCTTCCGTCCAGAAGAACGAGCTGAAGTCCTGCACCCACTCGAAGTACGACACGGTCACGCCGCCCGCGTTCGCCAGCACGTCCGGCACGACCGTCACGCCGCGCTCGGCAAGCAGGTCGTCCGCGGCGGGAATGGTGGGGCCGTTGGCGCCCTCGACGATCAGTTTCGCCTTGATCTGCCCGGCGTTCGCCAGGGTGATCTGCTTTTCCAGCGCGGCGGGGATCATCACGTCGCAGTCCACGCTCCAGAACTCGTCGCGCTTGATTTCCTCGGTACCGGGCAGCTCGGTGATCTTGCCGGTGCGGCGCAGGTGCTCCAGCGCGGCCTTCGGGTCGATCCCGGCGGCGCTGTGGATGGTGCCGGTCACGTCCTGAATGGCGACGATCTTCGCGCCGTGCTCATGGAAGATGCGCGCGGCGGCCTCGCCCACGTTCCCGAAGCCCTGCACCGCCACCCGCGCGCCCTGCATGGGCATCCCGAGTTTCTTCATGGCCTCCGCGCCGGTCACGAACACGCCGCGCCCGGTGGCGTCGCCGCGGCCCAGGCTGCCGCCCAGGGACACGGGTTTGCCGGTCACGACGCCGGTCGCGGTGCGGCCCACGTTCATGGAGTACGTGTCCATCATCCACGCCATCGTCTGCGGGTTGGTGTTCACGTCCGGCGCGGGAATGTCCTTCTCCGGCCCGATGATCAGGCCGATCTCCGTGGTGTAGCGGCGCGTCAGGCGCTCGAGTTCCCCCGTGGAGTACTTGCGCGGGTCGATGCGGATGCCGCCCTTGCCGCCCCCGTACGGGAGGTTCACGGCGGCGTTCTTCACGGTCATCCACGCCGACAGGGCCATGACCTCGCTGAGGGTCACGTCCTGGTGGTAGCGCACACCGCCCTTGGCGGGGCCGCGCGACGTGTTGTGCTGCACGCGGTAGCCTTCGAAGTGCGCGACGGTGCCGTCATCGAGGTGGATGGGCACGTCCACGACCAGGATGCGCTTGGGCCGCTTGAGGGTCTCGGCCCAGTAGGCGAGCTTGCCGAGGTACGGCGTGACGCGCTCGACCTGCTCGAGGTAGATCTCGTACGGCCCGATGTTGTTCGGGTCGAGGTAGCTGGGAATGGCGTGCGCGCCGGATTTGGGCCCAGTGCTGTTGGTCGGATCTTGCGTGGCGGTCATGGCAGTGCCTCCAGGGAAGGAGAGGGGGGTGTGGTTGGTCGGTGCCGCAGGGCTGCTGGTGACTTCAGCGGGCCGGGAAGGCGGTTATGGGTACACGCCACGCATCACGGTGGCGCTATGCAGGCGGTTCAGGGCCAGGGCGTACGCGGCGGTGCGCAGGTCGGTCTGGCGCGTGCGGGCCACACTCATGACGTCACTGACGGCCACGTTCACGCGCTGGTCAATCGCGGCCTCGATCTCCTCTTCCGTCCAGAAGAAGTTGCTGGCGTCCTGCACCCATTCCAGGTAGTTCACGACCACGCCGCCGATGCTGGCGATCAGGTCGGGGATGACCTGCACGCCCGCCCCGGCCAGGAAGCGCTCGGCCTCGGGCAGCACGGCGCGGTTGGTGGCCTCCACGACGTAGCGGGCGCGCACGGCGTGGGCGTTTCCGGCATTCACGGTGCCGTAGTCGTACGCGAGCAGCAGCACGTCCACGTCGAGCTCGGTGACCTCGGCGGGGGTGATGTCGGTTGCGAAGCCCGCCACGCTGCCGTGCTGCTCGCGGTAGGCGGACAGCGCGTCCAGGTCCAGGCCGGAGCTGGCGAAGGTCGCGCCGTCCTGGTCGGACACGGCGATGACCAGCGCGCCCTGCGCGGCGAGGGTCTGCGCGGCGCGGCGGCCCACGTCCCCGAAGCCGTACACGGCGACCTTGGCGCGGCTGAGGCTCTCGCCGCGCTCCTCCAGCACGCGCGCGGCGACCAGCGCGGCGCTGCGGCCCCGGGCGTCCTTGCTGCCGTAGCTGCCGCCCAGCGGGATGGGCTTGCCGACCACGACGCCGTTACTGGTCGTGCCGGTGTTCTCGTTGTACGTGTCGAGCATCCAGGCCATCGCCTGCGCGTCGCTGCCCACGTCGGGCGCGAGGATGTCCTCGTTGTGGCCGATCAGTTCGACCAGTTCGCTGGTGTAGCGGCGCACCACGCCCTCCAGCTCGTGAGGGCTGAGGGTGCCGGGGTCGACGTCCACGCCGCCCTTCGCGCCGCCGAGGGGCAGGTCGGCCACGGCGGCCTTGAGGGTCATGATCGCGGCGAGCACCTCGCACTCGTGGGCGTTGACGCCTTCACGCAGGCGCACGCCGCCCATGCTGGGGCCGCGTGAGGTGCTGTGCACGGTGCGGTAGCCGCGGAAGACGCGGATGCTGCCGTCGTCCATGCGCACCGGGAGGTTCACGCTGACGGTGCGTTTGGGGTACTTGAAGTACGCGAGGGACTGGTCGGTGACCTCGCAGTGGGGCAGTGCCTGCCGGAGTTGCTCCATGAGGCCCTGCCAGTTGAGTCCTGATGCCCGCATTTGACGGTCTCCTTCCCTTCGGTGGGAACTGGGGTGGGTGGTGTGGTTTGGCTCAGGCGCAGCATACACGCGCCCGGTGAGACGCATAGACAGGTGCGGGGCGGGGCGCGTCCCACGATGACGACCGTGGACTGAGGCGTGAACCTCCGAAGTTGTATCCAGTATCCACAGAGGCGTCAACCCCGCTTTCTCACGCTGAACACGCGCAAAACCTGAACCGCTTCCACCTCGGCCCTGCGTGGCGCGGCTGCCCACAACCTGCCGAACGGCAATCCGGCCTCCGCGTGCCCTCGCAGACCGACGAAACGTCAGCGTCCCACGCGGCGGGACGACCCGGGCGGTCTGAACCCGGTTCAGATCGGGCCTCTATAGAAAGAAGGGGAGCCGTGCTGGCCCCCTTCCCGCACTTCGCTCCTCTTCAGCGGCTGCGTTCGATCTCACGCACCGCCAGCCGCTCCAGCGCGTCCCGCGCGTCCCCGGGGGGCAGGGCACGCAGGGCGTCCACCGCCAGCCACGCGCGGCGGCGCACCTCGGCGCGGGTCGCCTCGAAAGCCCCCTCCTGCGCCGCCAGCGCCTGCACGCGCGCCACGTCCCCCTCGTGCGAGGCGCGGCGTTCCAGCACGTCCCGCACCTCGTCGCCGTGAGGCCCCTCAAGCAGGTGAAGCAGCGGATACGTCGCCTTACCCTCACGCAGGTCACCGCCGACCGGCTTGCCCAGCGTCACCTCGTCTGCCGCGAGGTCCAGCAGGTCGTCCTGCATCTGGAAGGCCATCCCGTACTCCAGCCCGAAGGTCGCCAGCGCCTCCCGCTGCGCCGCCGTCGCGCCCAGCAGCACCGCCGGGGCTTCCGCCGCCAGCTGCGTCAGCGCCGCCGTCTTGCCGTGAATCACGTTCAGGTAATGCTCCAGCGCGTACTCCTGGTACGCCGCCACCTGGAACTGCAGCACCTCGCCCTCGCAGATCACGCTGGCCGTCTCACCGAACATGCGGGTCAGGGCCGCGCCGCCCGGCATGCCCGAGAGCAGCCCCAGCAGCCGCGCCAGCATGAAATCGCCACTCATGACACTCACCACGTTCCCGAACCGCCGGAACGCCGCCTGCTGCCCCCGGCGCGTGTCCGCGTCGTCGATCAGGTCGTCGTGCAGCAGCGACGCCGAGTGCAGCAGTTCCACGCACACACCCAGGTCACGTACGGCGGCCCAGTCCGCGCGGGCCGGGCTGGCGCCGAGCACCTGCGCCGCAAGCAGCGCGATCATCGGGCGCACCCGCTTCCCGCCCGCCGCGACCAGATCATCCCCGATCAGCTCAATGAATTCCACCCGCGAGCGCAGCACCTCGCGCAGCCGCGCTTCGAACGCCGCATCCGGCAGGCCGAGGGTGAGAAGGCCAGTCATGCGGGCAGTATAGGAAAGCGGCGGGCAGCCAAACGTACCACCCCCCCCAGCTTCCGCCCCGGGATGAAGGCTCCCGCACCGCCGTGAGCGCTTTGTCCCTCGCAGCGCACACGCTCCTCATGCTACAAAGCAGGGTATGGAAAGTGTCGTTGCTCTCTTCCGCGAACCCCAGCAGGCGCAGGGGGCGTTGCAGACCCTGCTGCAGCGCGGCTTTGACCGTGACCACCTCGGCTTTGCGCTGACGGACGTCATCGCGCAGGAGGACATCGCCCAGCAGACCGGCGTCAGCCCCGAAGCCGGGCAGCCCGCCGGGACCGCCGCCGTCCTCAAGGGCGCGTGGCTGGGCATCCTGGGCGGCCTCGTGCTGACCGTGCCCATCTGGTTGCTGCTGCTCATCATTCCCGTCACCCGCATCTACGCCGACGGCGGCGTGCTGGGCATCCTGTTCGGCGTGATCGGGGGCGGCGCCCTGGGCGGCCTCTTCGGTGCGCTGGCGGGCAGCGACCACGGCGACTTCGTCAACCTCCTGCGGCGCATGGGCGTCCCCGCCCCCCAGGCCGAGAAGTTCTACGGCGGCATGAAGGACGGGCACGTCATGGTCATCGCCCGCGACCCCAGCGGCATGCGTGCCGACGAGGCCCTGAGCGTCATGCGTAAGCACGGCGCCGTGAAGCTGGAAGACGCCGTGGGTGCCGGGCAGCTCCAGAGCGAACGCCACTAGGACGTGTTCTCCCCGTGTGGCCCGCGATCCGGAATTCCCGGCGCGGGCCGCGCCCATGCCCCCAGCCCCACAGGGAAGGGGAGAGGCAAGAGCGCTGTCAGACGCCCGTGGCTACACTGGGCGGCATGTTCGGTCGCCGCGTCCCCCCCCACATCGTGTTCGCCTTCAGCCTGCTCCTGGCCGCGCTGTGCGCCTGGGCAGCCTTCGCCGCCCTGACGAGCGACCGGATCATCTGGGGCGTGCTGGCCGCCGTGTTCGCCGTGTGGTTCACCGTGGACGCCTTCCGCTCCTACGGCTGGGCACAGGCGAAGAAGCGCGCAGAGGCCGAGACGCACGCCCGGAACCACCCGAACCTCAAATAAGACGGAATCCGTTCCTCTCCTGCTCGCTGTGCTGCGCAGCTCTACGAATCCCCTTCGGGTGAGAGATTACGCAAACCTTTCCACCGGAGGCCGGGTAGGGTCCCGGCGCACCCAGAACCGCATCGGTTTGGGCGTCTCCCGCGCCTCTTCCAGATCAGGCCAGGACAGCGCCACATGCAGGTCCGGGCGTTCCACGTACCCACGCGCCGCCCAGAAGGCGTTCAGGGGCCGGTACGGCTGCGGCCGCAGCGGGTGATCCCCGGGGCGCTGCACCGCGCAGAACGCTGTCACTGTCAGCCCCAGCGTGCGGGCGTGTGCCTCGCGCCCGTCGAAGAACGCGTGGCCCAGCCCACGCCCCCGGTACTCGGGCAGCAGGACGCTCTCGCCGAGGTACAGCACCTCCCGCTCGTCGAACTCGGACTGCTGGAAGGGCGCGCGGATCTCGTCCGTCTCCTGGGTCAGTGGCAGGGCGCTGCTGGCGCCCACCACCCGCCCGCCGTCGCGCGCGAGGAGCACCACGGCGTCCGGCGCGTCCAGGTACGTGCGCAGGTAGGCCTCCTCGTACGCGGCCGTCCCGTCGTACAGGTACGGGAACTCACGGAACACCGTGATCCGCAGCCGCGCCAGGTCCGCGATGAACGGCGCCAGGTCCGCATCGCCCACCGCGTCGATCCTCAGAGTCAAGCCCCCACCTGACGGGACCAGTCCGCGAGATTGTAGTAGTTCGTGACCCGCGCGATCTTCCCCCCGTGCACCTCGAAGAACGCCCCGACCGGCAGGACGTACCGCTGCCCGCGCGCCTCGGGCAGACCCGGATCGGTGCGCAGGTACTCGCCGTGAATCACGAACTCCGCGCTCGCCCGCGCGCCGTCCGGGGTACTCATGACGACCAGCTCACGCGCCTGCTCGCGGTAGTGGAGGTCCATCTTCGCCAGGAACGCCCGGAAGGCGTCCAGGCCGACCTGAGTTTCACCCTCGTTGATGTCGTGCCGCACGTCGTCGGTCAGCAGGGCCAGCATGCCCCCGAACTCGGCGGCGTTGAACGCAGCGTAATACTGCTCGATCAGCTTCACAGTGGACTCCATGCGTGCAGCATAGAGTCCCCACTCAACCCCTGAAACGCGCACCTTCCCACAGTGCGGCCCGCCTCATTCCCCCGGCAGTTCACAGGTCCTTCAGCCTTTGCAGGCCCACAGTTCATGAACTTGAGGCACCGTACAGGGAGTCGCCGCGCCATTTCAGGCTCCGGCACGGATTCCTGCGCTTGACAGGCCGGAATCTGCTACTTTAGGAACACTTTATTCAGCAGTGAATCGTTTCACCCTGCCCGGAAACGGCCCAACTGGAGGAACCCACGCGTGAAAGCCCAGCGCTACATCATCACCCGCCCCTGCCTGCAGGACGGCAGCCTGCGCCTTCTCAAGTACCTCGAGGGCACGTTCCCCAGCGCCGGACCCATCACGCTGGTCGACGATCAGGGCCATGAACACGCCGCGCAGGTGGACCTGACGGGCCGGCGCGTCACCGGCCTGGGCAGCGTGTACCACGCGCAGAACCTCGGCGTGAACGATGTGCTGATGATCACGCCCATCCAGCCGGGCCGGTTCCAGGTCGAATCGATCGTCAAACCGCACGCGCCGCCTCCTGCCCCGCGCCGCGACGCGCCCAAGAAACCCGAGACGCGCCGCGTGGTCGTCGCGTCCACTCCCCACGTCCGCGAGGTGCGCCTCCAGGAGGTCCGGCCCGCGCTGAACACCGCGCCCGTCGGCGAGCCCCCCCGCACCCCCGACGCCCGGCCCGAGGCGCCCCGCCCCGCCGAGACCCAGCGGACCCCGGAAGCCCACCGGACATCAGAGGCGGCGCGCGTCCCCGAAGCGCCGCGCCGATCCGATCCGGTCCGTGACCCCGCTGCCGCTGGGAAGGCGCAGCCTGACCGGGTGGAGCCCAGCCGTGCAGAGCCTGCCCGCGCTGACACTGGCCGCGTCACGGCGCGTCCTGCCGCGGCGGCCAGCAGCCCCACCGCGGGCGTGACGGTCCGCCCCCTGGACGTCCGCTTCGACGCCCCGGCCCGCAGCGTGCCGGCCACTGGGGTCACGGCTTCCGGCGCCGCAACGGCCGCCCTGGCGCGGACCGTGACCGCAGCGGCGCCCGCGCCCGCGCCGCTGAACCTGCGGGACGACGCGGCGAACCTCGCGGAACTCGCGCGCCTGACCGGCTACCGCCTGGAAGACCTGGGCAGCGGCGTGCTGCGCCTGAACGCCGAACTGGGCGCCCACAGCTACGCCGTGCTGATCGCCACGAGCGAGGCCGCCGTGCGCGCCGACGCCTGGAAGGAACGCGCCGACTACTGCGTCCTGCTGACCGGCGAGACCGACCGCGCCGTGAACACCCCCCGCCTGACCCGCGAGGCCCTGGAGGCCCTGATCGACCACGCGCAGCTGGCGCCGCTGTCCACCGTGGACCTGCGCGGCTACTGGAAGGCGGGCAGCGTGGATCTGGAGGCTGCCGCGAGCGTCGCGGAACTCGTGGGCGCGCACCTGGCGCAGCGCGGCGCGTTCAGCGCGGTCCTGCTGACCCTGGCGCAGCAGCCCGCGCACTCGCTGGTCAGCGTGCAGCGCCTCGCCGAGCGGCTGGGCAGCGGCGTGAACTACGCCGAGCTGGGCGGCATCCTCGACACGCTGACCCGCGCGCCCTTCCTGGCCCTGACGCCCCTGCCCGGCGGGCAGTACCTGCTGCGCAGCGGCGTGTCCGACCTGCTGCTGGAACTGGCCGAGTACGCCGACGGCCTGCGCCGCCGCATGCGCGCCCCCGCCCGTGAGGCCGTACCCGCCTGAACGCGGCCCTCAACCCCCACGCCGGACACGGTCTGGCCCCGCACCGCGCCCCTACACTGGCGCGGTGCCTGCTTTGAGTGCCGATGTCCCCGACCTGCGCGCCGCGCTGCTGGCATGGTTCGACCGGCAGGGCCGCGACCTGCCCTGGCGGCAGGGCCCCGAGGGACAGCGCGACCCCTACCGCGCCTGGGTGGCCGAGGTGCTGCTGCAGCAGACGCAGGTGGCGCGCGGCCTCGGCTACTACCAGCGGTTCCTGACGGCCTTTCCCACCGTGCAGGCCCTGGCGGACGCCCCGCTGGACGACGTCCTGAAGGCCTGGGAGGGCTGCGGATACTACGCCCGCGCCCGCAACCTGCACCGCGCCGCACAGGTGGTCGCGCAGCAGGGATTCCCCGAGGAGTACGGCGGGTGGCTGGCCCTGCCCGGCGTGGGTCCGTACACCGCCGCCGCGCTGAGCAGCTTCACCCTGAACGAGGCGCGCGCCGTGAACGACGGCAACGTCCGCCGCGTCCTGGCCCGCCTGCACGCCGAACCCCAGCCCACGCCCCGCTGGGTGCAGGCCCAGGCAGACGCCCTGCTCGACCCGGCGCGGCCCGGCGCGTGGAACGAGGCCGTCATGGACCTGGGCGCCACCGTCTGCACCCCGAAACGTCCGCAGTGCGGCGACTGCCCCCTGTCTCCCTGGTGCGCCGCACGCGCGGGTGGTCAGCCTGCCGCGTACCCTGCCCCGAAGGCCCGCCCGGCCGTGCAGGAGGTGCATGCTGTCGCCGTCCTGATCGGCACCCCGCACCGGGCCGTGCTCGAGCAGCGGCAGGGCACGCTCCTCGGCGGCCTGTGGGGCCTCCCGGCCCAGACCTTCGACCCGGCCCGGCCCGGCGCGCAGGCGCAGGCGCTGCGGGACCTGTGTGCGCGATTGCAGGCCGCGCCCGGCGACCCGCTGGGCGAGGTCGCGCACGCCATGACGCACCGCCGCGTGATCTGGCAGGTGTACGCCGCAGCCGGTGGGCCTCCCCCTACCGACGTGCGCGGCGCCGCCCTGTCCCGCCTGGACCACAAGGCCCTGAGCCTCGCGCAGGGGCGCGCCGACTCACTGTTCACCTGACCCGCCCCCCAGCCGCCCGTCGGTAGACCGACCTGCTGTCAGAAGCTTGTGACGTCTGCCCGTCCGCGCCGCGCGCCGTCCTGCTTTCGGCCGACGCGGCGTTTCAGGCAGGCGGTACACTGTCCGGGTGAAGTCGCCTGCCCCCGCCACGATCATCCTCCGAACCGTCCAGACCATCCGGAACCGGGTTCGCGGGGCGCTGGTGTGGGGCTACGAGCAGCGGCTCGCCCACGAGGTCCGCGCGCACGGCCGCCTGCCGCAGCACCTGGGCCTGATCCTCGACGGGAACCGCCGTTTCGCGCGTGCCAGCGGCCTGCAACGCGAACTGGGCCACTCCATCGGCGCGGACAAGGCCCACGAGGTGTTGCAGTGGTGCCTGGAACTCGGCATCCCCGCCGCGACCATCTGGGTGCTGTCCACCGACAACAAGGGCCGCGACCCGCAGGAACTCGCGCACATCCTCTCGCTGCTGGAAAAGGAAGCGCGCGCCCTGGCCACCGACCCGCGCATCCATGCCAACCACGTGCGTGTGCGGGCCATCGGGCAGCACGACGGCTTCCCCGCGCACGTCCTGGCGGCCCTGAAGGACCTGGAGGACAAGACCGCGCACTACGACGGCATGCGCCTGAACATCGCCGTCGGCTACGGTGGCCGCGAGGAGATCGTCGACGCGGTCAAGGCGCACCTCCAGGCGCAGGTCGGCGCCGGGTACACCCTCACGCAGGCCGCCGAGGCCCTCACCCCCGACCACATCAGCGCGCACCTGTACGCCGCGGATACCCCCGACCCCGATTTCATCATCCGCACCAGCGGCGAGATCCGCCTGTCCGGCTTCATGCTGTGGCAGAGCGTGTACTCCGAGTACTACTTCTGCGACGTGTACTGGCCCGGGTTCCGCCGCGTGGACTTCCTGCGGGCCCTGCGCGACTACCAGGGCCGCGACCGGCGCTTCGGACGCTGAGACACGGGCGTCACCCCTGACGGCGCTGCCGGGCCCGCGACGTCGTGTCCGGTGGGCCTGAATACTCCGGTTAAGCCTGCGCGGTACGCACCCGGTCGCTGCGGTCGGGGCGACCCCAGCGCGGCGCAGCAGCGCAGGCGCAGAGCGGAGCAGTGCGGCCGGTCCGGCAGGACAGGAGCGGCCAGGGGTTGCCCCCGCCGGGGGCACTCGTGAACCTGCTTGTTCGCAGGGGAGACGTGCGGTAGGGCCGGACGCAATGTGAAATTTACCGTATACAACGAGAAAACCTGCGGGGGTGTGGGAGGTGGGACGCCCTGAGCGGTATATGGCGTCTGTCACGGTGTCCCGCGGGCCTGCGGCCTGTGTAAGCGGGACGTAAGAGCGGCATTCTTACCCTTTCCTCAGTTCTGGTGAACGGAACACGGGGCCCAGCAGTGGCCCGCCTGGAAGGAGAAGCACATGAAGCTCAAGTTCGCCCTGATGATCACGCTCGCCGGCGCCGCAGCCGCCCAGACAGCCAGTCCGGTCAGCCTGAACCTGGTCATGTCGCTGGTGAAGACCGTCAAGGTGGATGGCAAGACCACCGAGCAGTTCGCTCCCAGCCCCAAGACCGTCCTGCCCGGCGACGTGATCCGCCAGGTCGTCACGGTCCGCAACAGCGGCGGCCGGGCCATGAAGAACGTGCCCGTGACGCTGCCCGTCCCCAAGAACACCCGATACCTCGCGCCGGAGAAGGGCCTGGACGACGTCCGCACCGAATACTCCATTGACCAGGGCAAGACCTTCGCCTCCGCTCCCCTCATGAAGAAAGTGACCGTCACGGAAAACGGCCGCAGCGTCGTGAAGGAGGTGGAGGTGAAACCCAGCGAGTACACCACCGTCCGCTGGACCGTCAGTGAACTCCGCGCGGACCAGACCCTGAAACTCGGCTACCGCATCCAGGTCAAGTAACCGTTCACCCCGCCCCACCCACCTACCCTCGCCGTCCCACCCGGAGGAACCCCATGAAAAAGTCCCACCTGATCGTCCTGATGGCCGCCCTGGCCGCCGGCACCGCCGCCGCTGAAGGCACCGTCGCCGGCACCACCATCGAGAACACCGCCAGCGCCAGCTTCCAGGATCCCGCCAACGCCGGCACCACCCTGACCAGCAACTCCAACACCGTCAGCACCACCGTGCTGCCCCTGCCCGGCTTCGACATCGTGTACAACGACAGCACCGCCGACGGCAACACCATCAGCACCACCCCGATCCTGACGACCGGCGCCGTCCCCGGCCAGAAGGTCACCACCGGGTACTCCGTGCTGAACAACGGCAACGTGACCCTGACCGTGAACCTCGCCGCAGACACCACCGGCGCCGCCAGCGGGCAGACCGTGCAGTACTACCTGGACGCCAACGGTGACGGCGTGGCTGACAGCACCACCCCCATCACCAGCGTCATCGTGCCCGTGGACGACCCCAGCACCCCCGCCGACGAGGGCATCGTGAAGATCGTGCAGGTCGTGACCCTGCCCACCGACCCGGCCCTGATCACCCCCAGCAGCATCTTCGGGGCGTCCCCCGAGGGCAGCGTCACCGGCACTGCCGGCGCCGACCCGCTCGTCACCCCCGGCAACGGCTACGCCACTGGCACCACGGTCTACGAGGACGGCAAGGCTGTGAACACTGACCTGCAGTTCGTGCGCATCACGGTGTTCGCCCCCGCGCTGGACAACAACCCCAACACCAACCCCAGCACGCCCGTCGACAGCGCCGGTAACCCCATCACCGACCCGGCGCTCGTGCCCCCCAGCCAGACCGTGCAGATCCCCACGGAAACCACAGGCAAGACCGGCGACGCCACCCCCGTGGTGCCCACCACCGGCTACATCACCCCCGGCGCGCCCGCGAGCGACCCCACCCCCGGCGGCACGCCCATCGTGCCGAACGTGGCGGGCGACATCCAGATCGCCTACCCCAAGGCCGATACCAACACCAACCCCGACACCGTGGTGTTCTCGAACAACCTGACCAACACCAGCGGCGCGACCGACAAGGTGCAGCTGTTCCCCGCCCTGGCCGACGGCACCCCCGACCCTGCCTACACCTACAACGCCGCGACCGGCACCTTCACGAACACCACCACCGGCGTGGTCATCCGTTTCCTGGACCCCGTGACCGGCGCCGTCATCCTGGCCTCCACCGACCCGAACAACCCCACGACCGCGCTGTACCCCACCGTGACCGTGCCCACGGGCAGCACCGTCGTGTACCGCACGGAAGTCACCTACCCCGACCCCAACGACAGCGCCGTGATCGCCCCCGTGACCGTCCTGATCGGCGCGGACTCCCTGAAGGACGCCGCGATCGTGTCCGACAGCACCACCACCAACACCATCCTGCCCCCCTCGGCGCAGTTCGGTGACGCCACCGGCACCCTGGGCGCCGTCAGTACCCCGGCCCCGATCCAGACCATCAATCCCAACGGCACCCAGAGCGGCGTCGCCAGCCCCGACCTGACCGATGCGACCGCCGTCTTCCCGATGGACGTCGTGAACAACGGCCAGTACAACGACAGCTACACCCTGAGCGGCAGCGTCACCCTGAACCTGGTCGGCGGCGGCACCGTCACCGTGCCGGTCCTGTACTACGCGCCGGACGGCTCGCTGCTGCCCCGCCTGAGCACCGACCCCGCCAGCCCCGACTACACCAAGTTCATCACGCCCGTCATCGCCCCCGGCACCGAGTACAAGCCCTACGCGGTCGTGCAGGTCCCGGCCGGTACGCTCACCGGTGACTACACCGTCACGCAGAACGCCGTCGGGAACTACAGCACCATCCCGATGACCGATGCCAACAATGTCATCCGCGTCGCGCCGGACGGCAACGTCGCGGTCGCCAAGTTCGTCGCCAAGAGCGGCGTGACCGCCGCCAGCAACCCCGTCAACGGCATCAACAACCCTGCCAACTTCACCGCGACCGGCGCGACCGGCGCCAAGCCCGGCGACGACATCACCTACCGCATCACTGCGAAGAACAACTACAACACCACCATCAGCAACTTCTTCCTGAGCGACACCGTGCCCGCGAACACCCTGTTCAAGAGCATCCAGCTGCTGGACACCAGCGGCACCGTGATCAGCACCAACGTCATCTACAAGGTCGGCAGCGGCGCCTGGGGCACCACCGCCCCCGCCGCCGGCCTGGCCAACCCCAGCGTGATCTACATCGCCCTGGACGCCAACAACGACCTGATTCCCGACGCGCTGGCCCCCGCCACCACCCTGACCGCCGAGTTCGTGGTCACCGTCAAGTAAGTCCGACCGGGCGCGCCCTGCCTGAGCGCAGGGTGCGCCCTTTGCACAACAGTAGAAACCATATTTGAACCCCGCACATTTGAGTGCGCCGCCCCACCCACCGCACTGCAGGTGCGCCCCCGAGGAGCCCACCGTGAACCGAGTCCTGACCACCATGAGCGCCCTGCTCGCCCTGAGTACCACCACCCAGGCCCTGACTCCGGCCGGGACCGAGATCATCAACCAGGCCAGCGCCGAGTACATCGCCCCGGAGTCCGGGACGCCCAGCACGGCGGTGTCGAATGTGATCCGCACCGTCGTGCAGGCCGTCTGCTCGGTCAGCGTCACCCCGGACGGCACGGTCGCGCAACCAGGCCAGAGCGCCGCGCTGCTGCCCGGCGAGGGCGCGGTCTTCACGTACACGGTCGTGAACACCGGCAACACCACCGAAGCCTTCCCCGTCACGGTCCAGCAGGAGGCCGGGACCATCACGCCCGGCACGCGCGTCGTCCACGACCGCAACGGCAACGGCCGCGCCGACGCGGACGAACCCGCCGTGACCAGCGTCACCCTCGCGCCGGAAGCGCGCGCGCAGCTGCTGCTGGTCGTGGCGGCCAGCGCCGCGCAGGGCGACGCGTACCTGAACCTCGTCAGCTCCTGCGCGGGCGGCGAGAACCGCGACGCGAACAACGTCAGCGTCGTCCGGGTCGGCCCGCCCCCCGTGCTCGGCGTCCAGAAGACCTTCAGCCCCGCCCTGGTCCGCCCCGGCACGGAAACCACCGTCACCGTCACCACCAGCAACACCGGCCAGGGCGAGAGCCGCGAGGTCATCCTGACCGACCTGCTGGCCGAGCAGATCGCGCGCGGCCTGAGCTTCGTGCCCGGCAGCGCCCGCACGAACGTCGGCACCCTGGAATACACCACCGACGGCACCACCTGGAGCGCCGCCGAGACCGCCCCGGTCCGTGGTGTGCGCGTGCGCGTGCCCAGCCTCGCACCCGGCGGAAGTGTCCAGCTGACCTTCCGCATGCTGGCCAGCGCCGCCGCCGAGGGCCAGCAGGTCGTGAACACCGCCACCGCCCAGACCGGCCAGGACCAGACCAGCGGCAGCGCCACCGCCGACGTCCGCTACCAGCCGGCCGTCGCCATCGGCCCGGTCGGCACCCCCGAGGCACCCGAAGCCACCCCCGCCGACCAGCAGAGCAAACCCTTCGCGGTCGCCGGGCAGCAGGTGTGCTTCGACCACACCGCCAAGAACACCGGCGACGTGCAGGACAACTACCGCGTGACCGTCACCTACCCGCAGGGCGGCGCGACCGCCACACTGTACGGCGAGAACGGCCAGCCGCTCGTGCAGCCCCTGACGCTCGCCCCCGGCCAGACGGCCTTCGTGCGGGTGTGCTACGACGCGCAGCCCGGCGGCCTGAACGCCCTGATCACCATCCAGGGCGACCGCGGCACCAGCAACACCACCAGTGACGTGATCGGCAGCGTGCAGGGCGGCCTGCCAGAACTCCGGAAGAGTTACGTCGCCACCGCGAAGAACGAGCAGGGGCAGACCGTCCCGGTTCCCGACGGCGGCACCGTCTCGGTCGGGGACACCATCACGTACACCCTGACGATCCGCAACCCGTACACGCTGCCCCTGACGAACGTGGTCGTCACCGACCCGATCCCCGCGCACCTCGACGCGACCGCCGTGGACCAGGGCGGCGTGCTCAGTGGGGTCAGCGGCGCGCAGACCGCCACCTGGACCCTCGGCACGCTGAACCCCGGTGAGAGCCGCAGCCTGACCATCGTCACGACCGTCAGCGCGCGCGCCGTGGACGGCGAGGCACTGAAGAACACCTTCAACCTCGTCAGCACCGAACTGCCCCGCCCCCTGCCCAGCAACGAGGTCCAGACGCCCGTCTGGAGCGCCAAACTGCTCATCGAGAAGACCGTCAGCGCCCCCGAGGCCACCTACGGGGACAAGCTGACCTACACCCTGAAGATCACCAACCAGTCCGCCACCACCGCCATCAGTGACGCCACCGTGACCGATACCCCCGCCCGCGGCCTGGAGTACGTCCCCGGCAGCAGCACCCTGGGCGGCAAGCCCCTGGCCGACCCGGCCATCACCGCCGGCGTCCTGACCTGGCAGGCCGGACAGATCCCTGCCGGGCAGAGCATCACCATCACCTACCAGACCCGCGTGACCCCCGAGGCGACCGGACAACTGGTCAACACCGTCATCGTCAGTGGCAGGGGCGCCGGGGGCGTGGCGCGCGCCATCGCCAGCAACCGCGCCACCGCCACCACCAAACTCAACCCCCTGAAGTTCTCCCCGCTGGCCGACATCGTCGGTACGGTCTTCGTGGACCGCAACCGCAACGGCCTGTTCGACCCGCTGCTTGACCTGGCGGTCCCGCGCGCCCGCGTGCTCCTCGCCGGGGGCCGCGAGGTCCTCACCGACGCCCGGGGGCGCTACTCCTTCCCGCACGTCCCCACCGGCACGCACGCCCTGCGCCTGGACCCCAACACCACCCCCTACCCGCCCCTGCACGTCCCGCAGGACCGCGGCCTGAGCGGCACCCAGAGCGTGTTCGTGCGCGGCCTGACGAGCGTGGACTTCCCGCTCGCCCCGCTGGGCGGCCAGATCGACGCGCTGCGCCGCACCACCCTGACCGTCGGCGACGTCCGCCTGGACAAGGCCGTGTACGCCGTGGACGGCGGCTACGTCGTCACGCTGCGCCTGACCACCCCGCGCCGCCTGGAGGGCCTGACCCTGACAGATCCCTTACCGCAGGGCGCCGTCCTGAAAGAAGGCAGAAATATTCACACGGGTACCGTGGAAGCAGGTGAACTGAACCTCACCTACCGCTTCGACTGGACGGGCGAGCCACGGGCCGCCACCACCGATCCAGATCTGAGCTGGAGGTACTGAACGTGCAACCGGACTTCAAGCGCATCGCCACGACCCTCTCGGCCCTGCTGGCCGTGAGCGTCCCGGCCGGCGCACAGGACATCAGCACCAGCCTGCCCCTCACCACCGTCGGCGACCGCCTGATGTGGACCGTGGGCGACCAGGACCTGAACCTGGAAGTCCCGCTGGACGGCCCCGTACGGCTCGAGCTGTACAGCCCGCGCCTGGACCAGAGCGACTACCGCGCCGACACCTACTACGGTGACGAGCAGTACGACGCCAACCGCAGCCAGGTCGCCACCACCTTCACCGTGCTGCGCGAGGACGGCAGCACCCTGCTGGAGCGGACCTTCACGCCCGGCCAGCACAGCTGGGAAACCCTGCTCGACCAGGACCTCCCCGCCGGGCGCTACCGCATCCGCGCCGCGACCGGCGGCAACGGCAAGAACACCTTCGCGATCCGCCTCGCGGGCGTCAGTGCCGAGGTGAACGCCGACCAGATCAGCGTCAACGTCCACTCCCGCGAGTGGGTCCCGGCCGTGAACGTCACCAGCGACGGCCGCACCCACACCCTGCGCATGTACGACGGCGACGGGCCCCAGGAACTCCAGGCCCGCCTGCGAGACACCGAAGGCAACCTGTACCCCCTGCCGGTCAGCGCCGACCTGACCTACACCGACCTGCTCCTGCCCGCCCGGGCCGGAACCTACACCGTCGAACTGCGCCAGCCGGCCACCGCCCGCCAGTTCAGCAACACCGTCGGCTTCGGCCTGATCCGCGCCGGGAGCCCCGCGCCCATCTCCGTCGCCCGCGTCGACCAGACCGGCATGCTGGGTGTCACCGCCGAACTGATTCTCCCCGGCGAGACCCGCCCGACCACCGCGCAGGTCACCGTGGGTAAGACCCCTGTGACAGTTAGTGGCAGTTTCGAGCGCCGCGTCGCCCCCGGAACGTACCCCATCACCGCCGCGCCCGTCCCCGGCGCGCAGGTCAGCGTCAGCGGCGACGTCACCGTCCCCCGCGACGGCCGGGGCGACGCCCGCGTGCAGATCCGCCCCGACGTGAGCCTCGACCTGCAGACCGACAAGCTCGAGGTCTGCCAGGGCGACACCGTCACCCTGCGCGCCCGCGCAGCCACCGACTTCCAGGGCGACCTGCCCCTGAACCTCAGCCTGGACGTTCCCGGACTCGGCGACCGCCAGGAGAAGACCGGCACCCTGAACGCTGCCGCGCCCGGCGAACTGAGCTTCACGGCCGCCGCCACCCGGCCCGGCCCGCTGACCGTCACCGCCCGCCTGGCCCCCTGGAACCTGGAACGCCAGGTGCAGATCACCGTCCTGGCCGACAGCACCGCCCTGCAACTGGAACGGACAGCCCCCGACACCGCCAGCGTCGGCGACCAGATCACCCTGGGCCTCACGCTGCGCAACACCAGTAGCCAGACCGTCACGTACCGCGTCCGCGACGACCTGCCCGCCGGACTCGAGGCGACCAGCAGCACCGAATTCACCGGTGTCCTCGCCCCGGGCGAGACCCGCACCCTGACCCACACCGCCCGCGTCACGCAGCCCGGCACGCACACCCTGACCGCCCGCGTCGGCACCGACCGCTGCGCCGCCACCCAGACGACCTCCGCGCAGATCCAGGTCCAGGCGCCCCAGCCTGAACCGGACCCCACGCCCGCCCCGCAGGCCCAGCGCAGCAGCAGCGTCACCCTGCCCTTCGACGCGCCCGCCCAGGCCAGCGAACTCGTGATCGCGCACGCCATTCCCACCGGCGCGCAGTACGTGCCCGGCAGTGCCCGCCTGAACGGCCAGCCGCTCGCCGACCCGCTGCGCGGTCCCAGCGGCACCCTGTACTGGACCCTGCCCGGCGCCGCCCAGCGCGCAGGCACCGCCGTGCCCGGCACCATCACCTACGACCTGAGTCACACCGGCACCCTGGGCGAACTGCCCGCCCCCGCCCTGCTCGCCCGCTACAAGGGCGAACGCAGCGAAGTCCTCCAGGGCCGCGTGGACGAGGGCGACCTGCGCGCCGCCCGCCCCCTCGGCAGCGCCCAGGCCACCCTGAGCGAGAACCCGGGCGCCATCAAGTTCCCCCTGCAGGGCAGCCTGATCCGCATCCGCGACCGCATCAACATCACCGTCGAAGTGCCCCAGGACGCCGCGCAGCCCCTGACCGTCAACGGCCAGGTCATCAGTGAGGACCGCATCGGCGAGACCACCACCGACCCCACCCGCGGCGTGCGCCGCCTCACCTACGTCGGCGTTCCCCTCCGGGCGGGCCTGAACACCCTGCAACTCGGCGCGGACACCGTCACCGTGCAGCTGGTCGGCACCACCGCCCGCACTGAGATCACCCCCGTCAGCCTGATCGCCGACGGCGCCACCCCCATCCGCCTGAAGATCCGCACCCTGGACGCCAGCGGCAACCCCACCGGACAGGCCAGCGTCACCCTGACCAGCACCCTCGAACCCCTCGCACCCGACGCCAACCCCGGCGAGAGCGGCTACCAGGTGCACCTGGAGGACGGTGAAGGCGAACTGGTCCTGCAACCCCAGTCCGCCCCCACCACCCTGAAACTCCGGGTGCAGCAGGGCCAGGACATCCTGACCCGCAGCTTCGACATCCGCCCCGACGACAGCCGCGTCGGCGTCGGCATGATCAGCGCCACCCTGGGCCTCGACGGGAACCTGAACCTGAGTGACGACCTGACCTGGCAGGCCCGCGCCAGCCTGGAAACGCCCCTCGCCGGCGGCAAATTGTACGTCGCCGCCGACAAGGACGGCCTGCCCACCGAACAGGACACCCTCAAACGCTTCGCGGCCTTCGGGGACGCCAGCATCCAGAGCACCCCGCTACAGGGCATCGACCCGGTCGCCGCCCGCTACGACCACCCCACCCTGCGCGCCGAGTACCGCCGCAGCAGCCTGCCCATCGACGTGCTGCCGGTCGGCGAACAGCTGACCGCCCTGACCGTCACCAGCAAGAGCAACCCCCAGCTCAGCGGCTTCGTCGCCCTGGTCCCCGAAGACCGCGCGCAGGACACCCTGACCCCCGAAGGCACCCGCCTGCTGCGCCTGAGCCGCGGCAACGTCGCCGAGGGCAGCGACACCCTGGTCGTCCAGACCCTGGAACGCGGCACCGGCAAACTGCTCGCCCAGCAGACCCTGGCCCGCAACGTCGACTACATCCTCGACACCCGCACCGGCATCATCACCCTGGCCCGCGCCCTGGACGACACCGACGCCAGCCTGAACGACATCCGCGTGCAGGCCACCTACCGCCTGAACAACCCCGCCGACCAGCGCCAGCTCGCCTACGGCGCCCAGATCAAATACCAGGCCGGACAGGCCACCATCGGCGCCGCCGCCATCAGCCTCGACGGGACCGTCACCGCCGGCGCCCGCGCCACCTACGACAACGGCACCACCCGCACCGACGGCCTGCTCGCGTACTCCGGCGGTTTCCAGGCCAGCGCCGACCTCAGCACCACCCTGGGCCGCAGCACCGTCCAGGCCCGCATCCGCTACCAGGACGGGCAGTACCGCGGCCTCGCGCCCCTCACCCCCGGACTGAACGCCAACGCCAGCGTCACCACCCAGCACACCACCAGCCTCAGCAGCAGCGTTCAGACCGAATACCACAACACCCTCGGCACCGCCGCAAAAGACATACAGGGCGGCAGCGTCACCGCCCGCGCCGACTACCGCCTCGCGCCCTTCAGCGTCGGCGCCGGCGTCAAGTACGCCTACGGCGACCAGTACGGCCTCGGCGCCGTCCTCAGCGCCGGGTACCACAGAGCCCCCGTCGACGTGGACATCACCCACACCCAGCCCCTCGCCGGCGCGGCCGGCGGCAACCTCGACCCCATCACCACCGTCGCCACCCGCTACGCCATCACCGACACCATCACCCTCGGCGTCACCGACGAGATCAACTGGAAGACCGGCCAGCGCGCCATCCTCACCCTCGATAGCCGCCTGGGCAGCACCAACTACCAGGTCGCCTACGACCTCCCCACCGCAGGCGGCCAGGGCAACCGCGCCCGCTTCGGCGTCACCACCACCGTCGCCCTGAGCGACCAGCTCACCGCGGGCCTGCGCGGCAGCGCCACCTACGCCCTCAACACCCGCGAACCCCAGCTCGGCGCCGGGCTCGACCTGAACTACAAGACCCAGACCCTCAGCGCCACCACCGGCACCGACCTCACCTACAGCAACAAGGGCTTCGGCGTCGTCCTGCGCGGCGGCGTCAGCGGCAGCCTCAGCGACCACCTGACCCTCACCGCCGACGGCCTCGCCGAATTCGGCGCCGGAAAAAACGGCCAGCGCGCCGCCATCGGCTTCGCGTACCGCAACCGCACCTTCAACGCCCTCGGCAGCGCCCGCTACGTCAACGGCACCCTCGCCGGGAATCAGCCCGAACTCAGCAGCAACCTCGCCGCCGAATACCGCCAGCCCACCTGGGCCGCGCGTGCCGGACTCGACACCCGCACCCTCCTGAACGACTCCGGCAGCTTCACCGCGCAACTCGGCCTGAGCGGCACCTACTACCTCACCGACCGCATCGGCATCGGCGCCTGGGGCCGCGCCCTCACCCAGCCCGGCAGCGGCACCACCCAGTACGGCTACGGCCTCGAAGCGTCCTACCGCGCCCTGCCCGGCACCTGGATCACCGCCGGGTACAACCCCCAGGGCTTCACCGGCCTGGGCAACACCTACACCCGCCAGGGCGCCTACCTGCGCCTCGACCTGACCCTCGACGACACCCTGGGCAAATAACCCCACCCGACAGGGGAGAGGCGGCCCACCCACGGCCGCACTCTCCCCTTTTTTTCCTCATGAGAACGCACTTTCTGCCGCTTCCTGTAAGGCCCCCGCAAGACCCCGCACGCCACCATGAACCCCAGACCCCCGCCCCCACCCCACCCGAAAGCGAGGCCCCGCATGAGCTCACCCCCCAGACGGACATACCTGAAGTTCCTGACCGCACTTGGACTGACCCTGGCCACACTGGCCGGGGCGTACCAGATTGTCGGCGACCTGAGCGGCACCGCCACCACCTGGAGCGGGACCATTGGTACCTATCAGACGAACAGCACCAACTACGTCGGTGGCACGGCGTCCGCCACATTCAGGTCGGCACTGACCACCACTGTGACGGCAAGCCGTGATGCCACCAACAATCAGAACTCCATCTATGTAGGTGACGCTTCCGGAGCAACGACGACCCTGAAAGATCTCATGTCGACCCGTGCAGGAACTGGGTTCACGACGTTCTCGCCGACATTCACGCCCGCCAATGTCGAGGGTCTGTACATTATCACCAACGCCCTCAAGCAGGACGGCAGCTTCACCACGAAGACCGTGACCAGCGGGACCAACACGCAGACCGTACGTGAGAAGGACGATCCGGCCTGTTACGGTGCCACGGGGGCAGCGGGCAGTATCGGCAGTTGCCTGCGCGGGTTCCTCACGGTCAACTTCAGCCGACCTGTAACCAATCCAGTCCTGCATATCACCGGTTTGGGCGGAAATTCCCGGCGAACCAACGATGTTTGGGGCGTTGCAACCCGCCTGCGATTACTGACAAGCGGCGTCTCCATCAGTGCGCTCGGCACGCCGTCCAACCTTGCCGTCACGACGGTTTCCGGCACACCTTCAATCGGGGTCTCGTCCCTGGGATCTGGAACACTGGTTGCTACGGGCTCGCCGAACACGTATGACGTCATTCAGGCATCATGTACGCCCGCCACCGGGACCACTTCGGCCGGCTGCGGAAGTTTCAGGTTCGCTGGAACCTTCTCCCAGCTTCAGTTCGAGATGCGACTGGAAACGAAGAAGGTAGTGGCAGATACCTCGACGAACACGCCCTACCCTTATGCGGTCTATTCCGGCCCCAACGGAAGCACCGTCGACAGCGGGCCGTCAGCAGATGCCATCAACATGGCCGTCAGCGTCGACGAGGACTTCGGTGACGCGCCGGCCAGTTACGATCCCACGGCGGCTGCCAGCCACGTGGTCGGGGACCTGAAACTGGGCAGCACCATCGACGCGGACAACACCGGCACCCTGAACGGCGGCACGGCGATCACGCCCAGCCCCAACGCGGTAGCCGCGGGAGCCGACAACACCGGCACGAACGGCGACGGTGTGGACGAGGACGCCATCAGCACCTTCCCGGTCTTGACGACCGCAAGTAGCACCTACAGCCTGACCGTGCCCATCAGCGGCGCAAGTCAGCCCGGCCAGGTGTGCGGATGGGTGGATTACAACCGCAACGGGGCCTTCGAGGTCGGGGAGCGCGCCTGCGCGGCTTTTGCTGCCGGTGCGTCCAGTGTGACACTGAACTGGACGGGCCTGAGTGGCTTGACTGGCGGCACGAACTACGTTCGGCTGCGCGCCAGCTACGACACGACCGGTGTGCAGACCCCAACCGGCCGACTGGACAGCGGTGAGGTCGAGGATTACCGCCTGACGATCTCACCTGCGGCCGATCTGATCGTCACCAAGACCAACAGCGTGACCAGCGTCAACTCTGGTGAGACGACGACCTACACGGTTCGGGTCACGAACAACGGCCCGAGCACCGCCACGGGCGCACTCCTGACGGACGCGGTGGTCAGTGGGCTGAACGTCACCAGTGTGGCCTGTTCGGGCACCCCGGGGCAGTGCACGGCGGGGACCACGCCGACTGTCGCGCAGCTCCAGGCCGGGTACGCCCTGCCGACCCTGGCCAGTGGCCAGTTCTACGAAGTGACGGTGACGGGCACGGTGACCGGGACTGGCGGTTCCCTGAGCAACACCGCGATTGTCGCTGCGCCCAGTGGTATCACGGACCCAGCCACTGCCAACAACAGTGCCACTGATACGGACACCATCAACCCGCCGTTCGTCTCTACCACGCCCCCCGTGTGTTCTGCACTGCCCGGCAATACCGGCCTGGGCAGCAACCTCGTGACGGACTTTAGTGGCGGCACCTTCGGGGTGAGCAGCAGCGATCCGACCGTGGCCAGCACCGGTACGAAATCCCCGGCAGCGTGGCCGTACCTGAGTACCAACATCCCCAACTACACCTACATTCAGGTCAGCCCGAACAGCCCGAACGACGGCTTCGTCTCGCTGGTCAACCGCCTGAGCACCCCGAGAATCTTCAACGTCTGGAGTTCCACCCTGACCCCCATCACTGTCAACAGCAGCGGGGCGGCGTCTGACGACTCGGCCACCGGACGCTTCCTGCTCGTGAACGGCGCGAACCCCGGCAACGCGGTACTCGTCTCGACCATCAGTGGCCTCACACTGAACACCAACTATCAGGTCACTGGCCTGTTCGCCAACCTCTTCGACAACGGCGCGACCGGCGCACTGCTGCCCAACGTCGACATTTATGTCAACGGCGTGTCGTACTACAAGACTGGCAACATCCCGCAGGACCAGGTGGCCAAATGGCGCCGCTCGGGTTTCGTCTTCAACTCCGGCGCTTCCACCTCCGTGACCTTCAGCCTCGTGAACAACGTCTCTTCCGGCAACGGCAACGACTTCGCCTTCGACCAGCTGAACGTCAACCAGTGTCAGGGGAACTGGGTAAACACGTTCAGCGGCTACCTGTACGGCGACCTGAATACCAGCAGCACCTTCCAGAACCCCAGCGAACCCCAGCTCCCGGCCGGCGTGACCGTGGACCTCAGGTACATCGACGCGAACGGCAACACTGTTACCGTCGCCAAGACCACCACGGGCGTCGGGGCGGACACCGGGAAGTACGTCTTCACGAACGTTCCCCCACCCCCGACCGGTTTCACGTACTTCGTGCACGTCGAGAACGGCACCACAGCCGGAGAGACAAACACCGTACCTGCCGGATATACACTGACCACCCCCAACGACATCGCCCTGCCCGGTACCCCCAACTATACGAGCGGCACGAACGCTGCTCCTGACTTCGGCTTCCGCAGCACCGCCGATCTGAGCATCACCAAGACCGATGGTATGACCAGCGTGAACGCCGGCGGCACCACGACCTACACCATCCGTGTGACCAACCTGGGCCCGAACCCCACCACTGCAATCCTGACTGACGCGGCCGTCAGTGGCCTGAACGTCACGGCAGTCAGCTGCTCAGCCACCCCGGGCCGCTGCACGGCCGGCACCACGCCGACGATCAGCCAGCTGCAGGCGGGTTACGGTCTGCCCATCCTGGCCAGCGGGGAGACCTATGAGCTGACCGTCACGGCCACCGTCACGGCCACCAGTGGGAGCGTCGCCAACACTGCCACCGTCACGGCGCCGGCCGGAACGGTCGACGGCACGAACACGAACAACTCGGCCACCGATACCGACACCGTGACGCCGGTCGCGGACCTGAGCGTCACCAAGACCGACAGTGTCTCCAGCGTCAACGCCAGTGGGACGACCACGTACACCATCCGCGTCACCAACGCCGGGCCCAGCAGCGTCACCGGCGCCACCCTCACCGACGCCGCCGTTGCGGGCCTGACGGTGACCAGCGTGACCTGTTCCAACACGCCTGGTCAATGCAGCGCTGCGCCCACGGTCACGCAACTCCAGGCCGGATACGCCCTGCCTGCCTTAGCCAGCGGACAGTTCTTCGAGATTCGCGTGACGGGCACCGTCACCGCCACCGGCGGCACTCTTGCCAACACCGCTACTGTCACCGCGCCGTCTGGCACCACCGACCCCACCGCCGGCAACAACAGTGCCACCGATACCGATACTGTCACGCCCGTCACGGACGTCGCCGTGAGCAAGGCCGTGAACGTCGTGGCGGCGGGACCCGGCGGGACCGTCACGTACACCATCCGCGCGTGGAACAACGGCCCGAGCCCGGCAGGCAGCGCTACGCTGACCGACACGGTGTCCGCCAGCCTGACGGGGGTGACGTGGACGTGCGCCGGGACGGGCGGCGCGAGCTGCAGCGCGGCCAGCGGCAGCGGCAACGCCATCAGCTTGACCGTGAACCTGGGGACCGACACGGGGTCCGTCACGACGGCCGACACCCGCTACGTGACGCTGACCGTCACGGGCACCCTGGTTAGCAGCGCGACCGGGACGCTCGGGAACACCGCGAGCGTGTCGGACGCGAGCGACAGCACGCCCGCGAACAATTCGGCCAGCGTCAGCACCCGCATCGTGGACGCCGTGAACGACACGGGGTCCGTGACCTTCAACCAGGGCGCCACCTTCACCATCCTGGCCAACGACACGGTCGGCGGCGCGGCCGCCACCACCACGAACGCCACGCTCCCCACCATCGTCACCAACGGTGGCCTGACCGGCCTCAGTGTGAACGCCAGCGGGCAGCTGGTCCTCGCGGCCTCCGCCCTGAACCTGCCCGGCACGTACACCGTCACGTACCAGATCTGCGACGCGACCCTCACCAGTGCGTGCGACACCGCCACCATCGCCATCACCGTCACGCCCGCCGCGGCCGACCTGGCGATCACGAAAGCGCAGCGTGCCGGCACGGGGGGCACCTTCCAGACCACCGCACTGAGCGTGGTGCAGGGCGGGGCCGTGCAGTACCAGATCGTCGTGACGAACAACGGCCCGAGCGCCGTGACGAACGCGACCTTCACGGACGCCGTCCCGGCCAACCTGACGGGCCTGAGCGTCGTGAGCGCAACCGGGACCGGCACGACCTGCACCGCTTCCTTCACGGGGGGCACTCTGAACGGGACCTTCAGCGGGGCGAGTGGGACGAGCTGCACGGTGACGATCCAGGGCACCGCGACGACGACCGGGACGTTCACGAACACCGCGACGGTGACGGCGCCCTCGGGCATCACGGACGCGACGACCGGGAACAACACCGCCAGCGTGAACACCACCGTCACCCCCGCCGCCGACCTGGCGATCGACAAGAGTGCGCCGGTCGCGGTGGGCAGCGGCCGCGCGGTCAGCTACACCATCCGCGTGTGGAACAACGGCCCCAGCAGCGTCACGGGCGCCACCGTCACGGACAGCCTGCCCAGCGGGTTCACCGTGACCGGCATCAGCTGCGCCGCGACCGGCACCGCCACCTGCGGGACCCAGACCTTCACCGCCAGCAGCGTCACGATCACGACCGGTACGCTGAGCCTGGACACGAACGCGGCGAACGCCACGCCGGACGGGAACTTCCTGACGTACACCCTGACCGGCACCGCGCCCGCCAGCGGCACGCTGAGCAACACCGCCAGCGTCGCCGCGCCCGCCGGGACGACCGACCTGCCGTCCGGGAACAACAGCAGTGCTGCCGCCGTCACCCGCGTCATCGACGCCGTGAACGACACCACCGTGAACCTCGCCTTCGGGACGGGCGGCACCGTGACCGTCCTGGGCAACGACACGGTCGGCGGCGCGGCGGCCACCACGGCGAACGTCGCCGTGACCGTGCAGAACGCCGGTGGGATCACCGGCCTGACCGTGAACGGCAGCGGGCAACTGGTCGTGCCCGCCGCGACGCCCGCCGGGTCGTACACCGTCACGTATCAGATCTGCGACGCGACCCTCACGACCGCCTGCGACGCGGCCACCGTGACGGTCGACGTGGGTGCGGCCTCTGCCGACGTGATCATCACGAAGACCGGACCGGCCTTCGCGAAGCCCGGCGAGACCATCTCGTACACCCTGACCGTCACGAACGCCGGTCCGAATGCCGCGACGGCCGTCACCGTGAGTGACACGCTGCCCACGGGCCTCACGTACGTGAGCAGCGCGCCCGCCGCGACGGTCAGCGGCCAGACGCTCAGCTGGACGCTGGGCACCCTGGCGGCCAGCGCCTCGCAGACCATCACCGTGACCGCCACCGCCCCAAGTGAGGCGACGCTGCTGAGCACGCCTGCCACGCGGACCCTGACGAACACCGCGTCCGTCAGCAGCGCCACCACCGATCCCACCCCCGCGAACAACACCGCCACTGCCGTCACGCAGATGGTCGCGGCGAAACTCACCAAGTCCGTGCGCAACGTCACGCAGAACACCACCTTCGGCACGTCCGGCGGCGGCCTCCCCGGCGAGGTCCTCGAGTACTGCATCGCCTTCGAGAACATCGGCGGCGCGCCCCTGCCGAACTTCGTGGTGACCGACCACGTGCCCGGCACCACGAACGCCCAAGCCGGCGGGTACGACGCGGAGGAAGCGAGTGCGGCGACGGGCTTCGGCGTGAAACTCACGCGCGGGACGACCACGCCGACCACCTCGTACTTCACGAGCGCGGCCGACGCGGACACCGGCGCGCTGAGCAGCAGTGGCGGGACGTTCGGGCGCGGCACGATGACCGTGAACCTGGGCGCCCTGGCCGTGGGTGATCAGGGCAGCGTGTGTTTCCGCACCGCCATCCGCTGATCTCATCCGACTGAACGCGCGGCCCACCCGGTCACCGGGGCGGGCCGCGCCTGCTGGACAGTCCACGCCGGGATGCGGGCGTCGCCGCATAGAATCCCCGTCATGTCGGCCCGTGCGCGTGGCGCCCTCCTGTTGATCGCGGTGACCTGCCTGTGGGGCAGCACCTTCGCGGTGGTCAAGACGCTGGGACAGCTGCTCCCGGCGGCGGACCTAATCTTCTGGCGGTTCCTGATCGCCTCTGTCGCCCTGCTGCCGCTGGTCGCCTGGACGCGCCGGAACGCGGCCCGTGCCCCCCGCACCCCGGACGGCTGGCGCAGCCGCAGCCTGTGGCGGGACGGGTTTCTCCTGGGCGCGTGGCTGATCGCCGGGTACGGCACGCAGACGATCGCGCTGCAGACCACGAGCGCGAACCGCGCGGCGTTCTTCACGGCCCTGAGCGTGGTGCTCGTGCCGCTGTGGCTGGTCGTCGCGCAGCGGCGGCGCATGCCGGGCGCGCTGTGGCTGGCGCTGCCGCTGGCCGTGGCGGGCCTGGCGCTGCTGTCCTGGGAGGGCGGCGCGCTCGTCACCGGGGACGCGTGGGCGCTGGCGTGCGCCGTGACGTACGCGGGATTCATCGTCACCCTGGAGCGCATGGCCGGGCGTCACGCGGCGCTGCCGTTCACGGTCACGCAGGTCCTGAGCGTCACGGCGCTGGCACTCGTGTGGCTGCTCCTGGGCGGCGCGCCGTCACTCCCCCCGGCGGCGGCGTGGGGACCACTGCTGTACCTCGGCGTGGCGGCCACGGCCCTCACCACGCTGCTGCAGACCATCGGGCAGCGCAGCGTGAGCGCCGCCGAGGCCAGCCTGATCTACGCGCTGGAACCCGTGACGGCCACGGCCTTTAGCTTCGTGCTGATCGGCGAGCAGGTCGGCCTGCGCGGCGCGCTGGGGGGCGCGCTGGTGGTCGTGGCGACCGTGCTCAGCCAGCGGGCGGACGCCCCGCACGCCGAGACGCCGTCCGTGCAGGTGGAGTGACCCGGACCCCGGTGGACAGGTGTGCAGACGCGTTCAGCCCGGGCAGGCTCGGAGAGCGGCGTAGCAGGGTGGGGAGAAGCACACCGCAGTCCTCAGGACGGCGCTGGCTGTGGCAGGACCCCCGGGGCGTTCAGCCTGCCCCGGGGGTCCTCTGCCGTTCGGTTCAGCGGCGGGTCTGGTCGGGGATCAGCAGGGTCTTCACGGCGGCGTTGCCGGACCACACGCCCCGCAGGCCGTTCTGGAGGGCGCTGCCGCGCACGGCGGTGTACAGCGCGGGCGGCAGGCTGACCGAGGGGTACACGCCGCGCGAGCCGCGCGCGTCCACCTGCACGTCCAGGGGGAAACTCAGGGCCAGCGTGGCGATCAGGACGCCGCCGAGCGCGAAGCCGCCCAGCGCGCCCGCCCCGAGGTGCCAGGGCTGGTCCAGCGGGTTCTGGATGCGGTGGGTGACGGCAGTGCCGACGCCCACGGCGATCGCCGCGCCGATGATCAGGGCGACCGGGGCGTTGCCGCTCAGGGAATTGGCCAGGAAGCAGGCGGCGACGCCGCCCAGCCCCCACGCGAGCCCACCCAGGCCGCGCCTGGCGCCGAGGGCGGTCACGGCCGCCCAGAGGGTCACGAGCAGCGCATCGAACCAGGTGATCACGCCTCGCAGTGTACAGGGACCCGCCTGACAAATCTCTGCGGTTTTGCCGTGTGGGGGCTGGGTGGGGGGCGTTGGGGGCTTTCCTCCCGGTGTGGGGCGCGCCGCTGCCCTAGACTGGGCACATGATTCGCGTCTTGCTCGTGGATGATCACGCGCTGTTCCGTCAGGGACTGCGCAGCCTGCTGGAGTCCGAGGGAATGCGCGTGATCGGCGAGGCCGCCAACGGCCGCGAGGCGATCCGGTACGCGGCGGACACGCATCCGGACGTGATCCTGATGGACATCCAGATGCCGGACCTGGACGGCGTGAAGGCCACGCAGAGCATCCTGGAGATCGACCCGAACGCCCGGGTGATCATGATCACGATGTACCGCCAGGACCGCTACGTGTTCGAGGCCGTGAAGGCCGGGGCGCGCGGCTACGTCCTGAAGGACGCGGACGCCGCGACGCTGCTGGACGTGATCCGCCGCGTGGCGGCCGGCGAGGCCCTGCTGGACCCCGAGATGGCGCAGAACGTTCTGGACGACTTCCGCGACAAGCGCGAGGAGCTGCCCAGCGAGAAGCATGCGGACCTGAACGAACGCGAGACGATGATCCTGAAGCTGCTCGCGCAGGGCTTCTCGAATCAGGACATCGCGCTGCGGCTGGACATCAGCGAGAAGACGGTCCGCAACCGCCTGTCGGAGATCTTCACGAAGTTGCAGCTGAACAACCGCACGCAGGCGGCGCTGTACGCGATCCGCGAGGGCATCGCCAACCTTGAGTAAGAACCGCCGCGTGGGACCGGGGGCGCCCGTGAAACCGGTGACGTTCCGTGCCGGGTGTGGCCGCGAGTGGAGCCTCCCCAGTGCCGAGGCGGACCTGGCGTACACCGAGCAGGCGTTCCCGGAGTGCCCCACCTGCGAGCACCGGGTGGAACCGGACGGCGCGCCGCCCTTCTGCACGCTGCGCCCGGTGGGCACCGCGCATCCGTTCGCGGCGCTGGCCGGGCTGGACCTGCCGGAGTGACCGGCGGGGCAGGGGAGAGGGGAGCCGGGGAGAGGCTGGCGGCCTTTCAGGCGCATCTGGCAGCGTCGGGCTTTGCCGGCACGGTGGGGCTGCGGGTCACGGACGTGACGGGTGCGGAGCTGATCGCCTGGAACGCGGAGCGGGTGTTCCCGGCGGCGAGTACCATCAAGGTGCCGCTGCTGGTGCTGGCCCTTCAGGAGGCGCAGGCGGGCCGCCTGGACCTGTCGGCCCGGGTGACCATGCAGCCCGGAGACCGCGTGCCGGGGGCGGGCGTCCTGCACGATCTGGATGGCGGACTGGCCCTGACGTGGCGGGACGTGCTGACCCTGATGATCGTCGTGAGCGACAACACCGCCACGAACCTCGTGATCGCGCGGCTGGGCGTGGACGCCGTGAACGCGTGGCTGGCGGCGCAGGGCCTGACGGGCACGCGGCTGGTCGGAAAGTTGCAGTTGCCCCCCGGGCAGCGCAACGAGGCGCAGCGCCGCGGTGAGCGCAACGCCACCACCGCACGCGACCAGACGGCGCTGCTGCGCGCCCTGGTGGCCGGGGATGTGCTGGACGAGGCGCATACGGCGCTGGCGCTGGACATCCTGGGACGGCAGCAGTACCGCGACCTGATCGCCCGGCATGTGCCCTGTGGCCCGGACGGGGAGCGCCTGTACCGGAGCGCCACGAAGAGCGGCGAGCTGCTGGGCGTTCACCATGACGTCGGCGTGCTGTTCACGCCCCGCCCCCTGCTCGTGGGCCTCCTCTCCGAGGGTGGGGTGGATCCGCGTGAGCACCCCGAGAACGCCGACGTGCGGACGCTGGCGGGTGCCCTGTGGCCGCTCCTGGCAGCGCTGGGCGGAGACCCGGGGGCCGGGGACATTTAACCGGTCGGTAAGGGGCACCATGAAGGGTGCCGAAGTCTGGCGGGCAGCCCCAAGAAGCGCGGCTGGGCGCATGTTCGGTGCGTGGTATGCTGACCCGTATTAGGCCACCTGAGAGCAGGGTTTCCATCCGCGACACGGCGGGAAATAACTGGCCACTTCATGCTTAGGGAGAGGGAAAGTGGAAAGAAACGACGCTGTCATGCCCTGGGTCGCCATTGTCAGTGCGGCCATCATGTGGATCATCCTGCTGTTCCTGTTCAACAAGGAAACGGCGCCAGAGCCTGTGGTGGTGGACCCGGCGGTCGTGGCGAATATCAGTAAGGAGTGGCCGACAGTCGGGAAGCAGGTCTTCACGACCGCATGCGCCGGCTGCCACGGTGCAGAAGGCCAGGGGGGCGTCGGCCCGAAACTGGCCGGCGACGAGAAACTGACCAAGGATCCCGTCTACGTGCACACCGTCATCACCAAGGGCAAGGGCGCCATGCCCGCGCAGACGCAGCTGGCCGAGAACGAAGTGTACGCCGTGGCGAACTACGTCCTGAACTCCTGGGGCAACAAGGTCGAGGAACCCCTGACCCCGGCCACCGTGGCCGCCGGTCAGACCAAGATCGACCCGGAAGTCCTGAAGAACCGCAGCCGCTTCGTGCCTGACCACATCAAGCTGCCGGAGATCTTCCTGGCGACGTTCGTGATGGTGCTGCTCACGTACGGCCTGATCGGTCTGTACAGCGTATGGGCGGAAGGCCTGGAGCTCCACCCCGGTATTCACAAGGTCCGCTCGACGCCGCTCGCGACGCTGGGCATCATCACCACGCTGGGCCTGACCGTGATGTTCGCGGTGCTGTTCGTCCGGCAGATGGTCACGGACTTCGCAGGCTGGGCCGCTGCCGAGCCTGTTACCCCCAACGTGACCGCCGAGGGCTTCTACGCCGCGATGGTGCTGCTGATGCTGGCCGCCAGCGTCGCGCTGTACAAGAAGTACTTCATGGACGGCGAGGTGCTCGTCGAGGACGCCAGTGGCGAGTTCCCCTGGTAATCAGGAGAGATTGAAATGACCCGTTACAAGAAGCAAGATCCGGAAATCACGCGCCGCAAGTTCATCAACGTGGCCATGGGCACCGGCGCCGGTGTGGGCGTCCTGAGCCTCGTGAGTGCCCTGGGCAGTGCCAAGCCCGCCTTC
The DNA here is from genome assembly GCF_001007995.1 of Deinococcus soli (ex Cha et al. 2016). Classification (NCBI taxonomy): domain Bacteria; kingdom Thermotogati; phylum Deinococcota; class Deinococci; order Deinococcales; family Deinococcaceae; genus Deinococcus; species Deinococcus soli (ex Cha et al. 2016). Next base: position 2,225,403 of record NZ_CP011389.1, read on the forward strand.
CGCCTGACCCCCGAGAAGGCCCCCCCCATCAAGGGTGACATCCTGGTGCATGCCTCGGCCGACAAGGAAGGCCAGCCGATCCGTGTGTCGGAACTCAGCGAGCAGGGCGTGTCCGCCTGGCCGATGGGCAAGGACAAGGAAGGCAATAACGTCATCCGCAAGGGTGAGCCGAACAACCAGCTGGCTGTCTACCGTTTCGAGCGCGACCGCTTCAAGGTGCCCGAAGAAGGCGGTCACGCACATGTGGTGCTAGAACTGAACGGCATCACTGAGCAGGGTGTCGTGGCCTACTCGAACAAGTGCACCCACGCTGGCTGCGCAGTTCCCAACGATCCCAACGACGCCACCAAGCTGTTCTGCCCCTGCCATTCCGGGCAGTATGACCTGCTGCAAGGCTGTAAGGTCGTGGGCGGTCCACCCCCCCGCTCCATGCCGCAGCTGCCCATCAAACTGGACAACGACCAGCTGGTCGTGACCGAAACGTTCGTGACGGCACCCTACGGCTTCCTGAACGAAGCTGACTGGGAAACCTACCTCGAGCAGGTCAAGGAGATCATCGGATGAACCAGTGGCTGGATGACCGTCTGCACATCTCGCGCCTGAACGACAAGTTCCTGCGCAAGGCCTTCCCGGTGCATCACTCCTTCTTCCTGGGAGAGATCACGCTGTTCAGCCTGATCGTGCTGATCATCACCGGGATCCTGCTGGCGCTCGCGTACGAGCCCAGCAACTCGCTCGTCGTCAACTCCTTCGACCCCGGCACCAAGGCCGACCCGAATCTGGTGCCCGCCGCGTACCACTCGGCCCTGAAGATCAACGCCATGCCCTTCGGGGACATGCTGCGCCGGATCCACCACTGGATGGCCAACATCATGGTCGCCGCTGCCGTCATTCACATGATGCGCATCTACTTCACGGGCGCGTTCAAGAAACCCCGCGAGATCAACTGGTGGATCGGCATGCTGCTGCTGATATTCGCATCGCTGACTGCTGTGACCGGCTACATCCTCCCCTACGACAACTACGCGTACAACACCGTCAGCGTGATCTACGCCATCACCAAGTCCGTGCCCTGGGTGGGCGACTGGCTGGCGCAGGCCGCGTTCGCGGGCCGTTTCCCTGGTGAGGGGATCATCCCCCGTATCTACGGCTATCACATCATGCTGCTGCCCGGCATCCTGCTGGCCCTGACCGGCGCGCACATGCTGATCATGATCAAGCAGAAGCACACCCAGCCGCAGTACGCCAAGCGTCTGGCCTACAAGAAGATCGTGGGCGTGCCGCTCATGACCCAGCAGACCCCCATCATGCTGATGCTGGCCCTGCTGTTCACTGGTCTGGTCGTGCTGTTCGCGGCGTTCATCCCAGTTCACCCGGTCGAGTACTACGGGCCGCCTAGCCCCGATCCGATCAGCGGGATTAAACCCGACTGGTACCTGCTGTGGGTCTTCGGGGCCCTGGCCATCATCCCCGGCTTTGAACTGGAAGTGCTGGGCGGCGTGATCAGCGCCGAGTTCGTGGGGGCCATGGTCTTCCCCGGCATCATCATGGCGGCCATGTTCGCGGTGCCCATGCTGGACCGCAGCAAGGACAACATGTACTACGCTGAGAACCCCACCAATCACCCGGTGCGGCTGGGTGCAGGCGTGGCGTTCCTGGTGATGATGATCGTGCTGTCGGTCGCGGGCTACAAGATCGAGCTGATTCAGAGTGGCATTCTGTCCTCTGCGAATGCCAATACCATCCTGTGGATCCTGACGATTGGCCTGCCGGCCATCAGCTACTTCGCGACGATCGGCATCGTACGTCTGATCCGCGCCATCCGCGAGGCGGACGAGCGCGACGCGCTGGCCCACGCCCACGCAGACGACTGAGTGCACAACTGAGCCTCACCCCTGAAGCCCCGGCCCCTGCGCCGGGGTTTTTCTGTGGTGCGCCGGGTGTGCTTCACTGCGGGGCATGGATGAACTGGCCCGGCACCTGGCACAGACTGCGTATGAACTGAAGCTGGCTGGTCATGCTCCCGCACAGGCTGACCCGGAGGCGCTCGCTGCACTGGCCCGCGCCGCGCTGGAGGAACTGATCGCGCGGGGCCTGCTGCCCGATCCGGAGCCTGATGTGGGGTGCTGGAGCGTGCCCCGTTCAGGGCTGCACTGACGATCCGCAGTGCAAACGCCGCCTCTGGGGAGAGGCAGCGGTGGGGGTGGGCTGGTTCAGGCCTGCACGCGGGGGGTGTTGGGGATGTTCGCGGCGGGCGCGTCGCCCTGGCGGCTGCCGGCGGCGTAACCCACCTGCGCGCCGAACTGCCACGCGAGCTTGATCATGAACTGGATGGCATCCTCGTCGTGCTGATTGATCAGGGTGCGCAGGTGTTCGGGGAGTCCGTCGGGCAGCGGCATGGCGCGGAGCTGCTCCCCGTATTCGCTGCGGAGCTGCTCGAACCACTCGGCGTAGGGGTTCGTCATGCCCACCATGCTAACACTGGGACGCTCAAGGAATGTAAGCGGAAGCCCCGCGTGCTCTCGGCTGGCCCGGCTGGACACTTTGCCTTCCAGGCACCTTTTTCTTTCCCGAATGGTAGTACGCTTCACGCATGACCGCGACCACCACCCCCGAAACCAGCGGCGGCGTGCCCGCCCGTGACATCACCATCAGCGAATTCGGCGCCCAGAAAGCCCTGGGTATCCTGCAGAACAGCGGCAAGGAGAACGCCGGCGTGCGCGTGTTCATCAAGAGCGGCGGCTGCAGCGGCTACCAGTACGGCATGGCCATTGACGACCGCGAACTCGAAGGCGACCTGATCGTCGTGGACCGCGGCGTGAAACTGCTCGTGGACCGCATGAGCCTGCCCCTGCTGCGCGGCAGCGAGGTGGACTTCGTCGAGAACATGATGGGCGGCGGCTTCACCGTACACAACCCCAACGCCACCTCCGCGTGCGGCTGCGGGTCCTCATTCCGGACCGATGGCGCGCAGTCCCCGGACGGCGAGGGTTCTGGCGGCTGCGGCAGCCACTGAGTTCTGCCTGTTGCTGTTTGCGCAGATGAAGATTCCGGCCACCTCACAGGTGGTCGGTTTTTTGTCGTGTCAATCCCCCATCGCCCGTGATCAGCGGGTGAAAAGAGACCTTGACGGTCTTCATCTGACCCGTATACTGCCTGCATCACCAACATCCAGGGCGGCAGGTTCAGCCCAGTCAGTACACGGAGGATCCATGAAGAAGACCCTTGCCCTCACTGCATTCCTGCTCGGCGCGGCCCTGGCCGGTCCCGCCAACAACAGTCTCGTTGTCGGCACCTCACAGGAACCGCCGAACATCTACGACCCCTGGAACACCAACAACCTCGCCATCACCAGCGAGATCAACGGCTACATGGGTGCGGGCCTGACCTACCAGGACGACAACGGTGACACCAAGGCCGATATCGCCACCCGCGTTCCCACCCTCGCCAACGGCGACTACAAGGTCGTCAAGGACAGCAAGGGCGACGTGATCCGCAACAGCGTCACGTACACCATCCGCAAGGACGCCAAGTGGAGTGACGGCGCGCCCATCAAGGTCGCCGACTTCCAGTTCTGGCTGAAGCTGGAAAACGACGACCGCGTGCCCGTGCCCAGCCGCGACCCCTGGGACCGCGCCAAGATCACCGTGAACGACACCGACACCTTCACGATCACCTTCGAGCCGCCCTACCTGTTCGCCGATCAGGTCAGCCCCGGCCTGGCGCCCAGCCACATCATGGGCAGCGCCTGGAACGCCTTTGACGCCAAGACGAAAAACGAGAAGGACGCCAAGGTCGTCAATGAGGAGTGGAAGAAGTTCATCTCGTCGTTCACCACCGCCCGGAACCTGCCCAAGGTCGTCGCCGGTCCGTTCAAACCCACCGCGTGGCGTGCCGGGAACAGCCTGACCATGACCCGCAACGCGGTCTACTGGAACCAGCCGAAGAACCCTGAGAACTACGTGCAGACCGTCACGTACCGCTTTATCCCGAACACCAACACCCTGAAGGTGAACATCCTGTCCGGGCAGCTTGACGCCGTCAGCGCCGTCGGCCTGACCTTCGACCAGGGCACGGACCTCGCCCGCAACGAACGCAGCAAGTACAAGACGTACTTCGTGCCCGGCGCCGTCTGGGAGCACATCGACATCAACGCCCGCGGCCAGCGCGCCAAGGACCTCGACCTCGACGATCCCCGCATGCGTCAGGCGCTGCTGTACGCCATCGACCGTGACGCCCTGACCAAGGCGCTGTTCCAGGGCAAGCAGGCCGTGTCCAACAGCTGGATCGGCCCGGTCAGCAAGCTGTACAAGAAAGACGTCAACGACTACAACGTGAACGTCGCCCGCGCCAAGCAGCTGTTCGCGGCGCTCGGCTGGACGCCCGGCAGTGACGGCGTGCTGCAGAAAGGCGGCAAGAAACTCACCCTGAATTTCTCCACCACCGCCGGGAACAGCACCCGCGAGCGCGTGCAGCAGATCCTCCAGGCGCAGTGGAAGGCCGTGGGCGTGCAGGTGAACATCCAGAACTACCCCGCCAGCGTCATCTTCGGACCGGACTTCCTGAGCAAGGGCGAGAGCGGCAAGTGGGACATGGCCATGTACGCCTGGTCGAACAACCCCGTCTTCGAGGAAGGCAACCTCTGGAAGAGCGAGGGCATCCCCACCGCCGCCAACGGCTACTCCGGCCAGAACAACCCTGGCTGGAGCAACGCCGAGTACGACAAGCTGTACAAGCAGGCGCGCGTGGAGTTCAACCAGGCCGACCGCATCAAGCTCTTCGACCGCATGCAGGCCATCTGGAACACTGAGGTGCCCGCCCTGCCGCTGTACTTCCGCGTGAACGTGTACACCAAGGTCCCGGGCCTCGTGAACTACACCTTCAGCGCCATCACGCAGTACCCCAGCTGGAACGCCGCGAACATCGGCTGGGCCAGCAAGGGCGCCGTCGAGGAGTACAAGCAGAAGTAACCGCCTCACCGCGCGTGTCCACCGGGCGGCGCGCGGCGGGCAGGGGGAGGGCAGGCGACGTCACGCCTCCTTCCCCCTGCCCTTTGCTTCAGGAGTTCGAACATGGGAACCTACGCATTACGCCGCGTCATCCAGATGATCCCGCTGCTGCTGGTGATCAGCCTGCTGATCTTCGGCCTGACCGCCCTGCAACCCGGCGACCCGGTGGATCAGCTGGTGTTCGGGAACAGCAACATCACCCCGGAGGACATCGCCCGCCTGAAGGCCTCCTACGGCCTGGACCAGCCGTGGTTCACGCGGTACTTCTTCTGGCTCAAGCAGGCCATTACCGGGAACTTCGGCTACTCGCAGGACTTCGGGATTCCCGCGCTGGAGTACGTCTTCCAGAACCGCCTGCCGAACACGCTGCTGCTGACCGTCCCGGCGCTGATCATCAGCACCCTGATCGCCGTGCCGCTGGGTATCTTCAGCGCCGTGCGGCAGTACTCGGCGCTGGACTATGTCCTGACCTTCCTCGCGTTCGTGGCGGTCAGCGCCCCGGTGTTCTGGGTGGGCGCGCTGGCCCTGTACTTCTTCGCGATCTACCTGCCGCAGCTCACGGGGGGGCTGCTGTCCCTGCCGCCGGGTGGGCTGGGCGGTGACGTGCCCCCCGAGGCCGGATGGTGGGCGGTGGCGCTGGACAAGCTGAAGTACCTGCTGCTGCCGCTGATGATCCTGATGCTGCGCGAGATCGCCGTGACGCTGCGCTTCATGCGCGCCAACATGCTCGAGACCCTCACGCAGGATTACGTGCGCACCGCGCGCGCCAAGGGCCTCGCCGACCGCCGGGTGCTGTACAAGCATGCGCTGCGAAACGCCGTGACGCCCATCGTGACCCTGCTGGGCCTGAGTATCCCCGGCCTGTTCGGCGGGGCCGTCATCACGGAGACCGTGTTCTCCTGGCCCGGCATGGGCAAGGCCATCCTGGACGCGCTGGTCAGCAAGGACTTCAACGTGGTCATGGTCTGCCTGATGATGCTGGCCGTCCTGACCGTGGTGTTCCAGCTGCTGACCGATCTCGCCTACGCCCTCGTTGACCCCCGGATCCGGTACGCCTGATGACCACCATGCCCGTCTCCACGTCCGCCCCCGCCAAGAGCCGCTCGACCATGCAGATCGCCATGCGCCGCCTGCGCCGCCACAAGGCCGCCATGGCCAGCCTGATCGTGATCGCGGCGCTGATCCTGATCGCGGTCTTCGCGCCCCTCATCGCGCCCTATGACCCGAACGCGCAGGACCTCGCGGGGATCTACGCGCCGCCCAGTGCGCAGCACGTCCTGGGGCAGGACAGCCTGGGGCGCGACCTGCTGTCCCGCATCATCTACGGCAGCCGCGTCAGCCTGATCGTGGGCTTCACGGTCGCGCTGTTCAGCGTCGCGCTGGGCACCCTGATGGGCCTCCTCGCGGGCTTCCTGGGCCGCTGGGTGGATACCGCCATCAGCCGCTTCATCGAGGTCATGCTGTCCATTCCCGAACTGCCCCTGCAGCTGACCATCAGCGGCCTGTTCGCCGTGAGTGACGTTCCGGCCATCGCGGCGCTGCGGCAGAACCCGAACTCCAGCGTGTTCATCATCGTCGGGATCTTCACCTTCTTCGGCTGGATGGGCACCGCCCGGCTCGTGCGTGGCGAGGTCCTGAAACTCAAGAACCTAGAGTACGTGGACGCCGCCCGCGCCCTGGGCGCGAACAGTCCCCGCATCATGTTCCGCCACCTCGTTCCGAATGTCGTCGCGGTGATCATCGTGAACGGCACACTGGCCGTCGGCGGCGCCATCCTCGGCGAGGCGGCGCTGTCCTTCCTGGGCTTCGGCATCCAGCCGCCCGTCAGCACCTGGGGCAACATGCTCTCCAACGCGAACGAGGTCGTGCTGGAACACCCGTTCATCGCGGTGTACCCGGGGCTGGCGATCCTGATCACCGTGCTGGCCTTCAACTTCCTGGGGGACGGTCTGCGCGACGCCTTCGACCCCAAGAGCCGCCTGTAATTCACGGTCCGCTGCCCTGCCCCCGCTCCGGCGGGGGTTTTTCCATTTATTGCCCGTCCGGTCGCGTATCCTACAGGTGTGATACGGCTTCCGTCTGTTCCGTC
>NZ_CP011389.1:2240000-2327500 GCF_001007995.1 Deinococcus soli (ex Cha et al. 2016)
CCGTCGCGTCAATCCGCACCACGTCCAGCTGCCCGTCCGCCGGATCGGCATTCGTCGCCAGGCGTAGCCTCGGCCCGGTCGCCTTCGTGTTCATGACCTCCAGCAGCGCGAACGGCGTGTCCGGTTCCTCCTGCCCGTCCAGCGTGATCCGCACGGGCGGCGGGTCGAAGGTCGTCAGGGTCGTCGTGAGGGCCTGCACGGCCCGCAGGGGACTCTTGCCTTCCTCCGGGTCGTACTCGGCCATCACGTCCGCGAACGCCCCGCACCCACACGCCTCCAGGAACAGGTCCTCACCCCAGGGGCCCTCCACGCGGCCCAGGTCGAACGGCCGGACCTCCGCGCGGCCGTACGCGGCGATCACGTCCAGCGGCTCGCCCTGCACGCCCAGCGTCCGCGCCACGTTGTTCGCCGTGCCCATCGGAATGACCGCCAGGGTCACCTCCGGGCGGCCCGCCAGCGTCAGCGCCACCGCCCGCTGCGTACCGTCCCCGCCCGCCACGAACACCGTGCCCTCCACGCCGTCCAGCGCTTCTTTCAGGTCTTCCTCGGAGCTGGTCGCGCGGTACACGGGCGTGAAGCCGACGGCATGAATGGCGCTGACCAGATCGTCCGGCGACGCGTGCCTGCTACCCCCCGCGTTCGTGTTATAGATCAGCGTCGCGGGGCCACGCTGCGCGGGTGCAGGGGCGCCCTCCGGGGCGAGGGAATCAGGTGCGGTCATGCCGCCACTGTAGCCACCCCGCAAGACGCGCGCCTTGAGGAAATCATGACCCCTCCCCAGCCCGTCCCGCCCGCGCCCGGTACAGTGCAGGTCATGCCCCCCGCACCCGCCCTGCTGATCCACAACCCCGGCGCCGGTACCAGCCACCGCGCCGACCCTGCCCAGCTGCAGGCGGCGCTGCGGGACGCCGGATTCGACGTCGAGTACCGCCCCACCCGCACCCCGCACGACCTCGGCCCGGCCCTGAGCGGCCCGCTGCCCGGCCCGGTGTTCATCGCCGGGGGGGACGGCACCTTCCGCGCCGCCGCGCTGCACCTCGCGGGACGGGACGCCACGGTCGGCGTGATCCCGCTGGGCACCTCGAACAACATTGCCCGCACGCTGGGCCTGACCGGCGACCCCGTGGACATTGCCCGCGCGTACCTCACCGCCACGCGGCACCCGTTCGACGCGGGCCGCGTCCAGGCCCCCTGGGGCGACGACGTGTTCTTTGAGGCGTTCGGCTGCGGCCTGTTCGCCGACCTGCTGCACGCCTACGACCCCACCGCACCCAAGAGCCCCCTGCGGGCCGCGCAGGCCGTCCTGACCACCCTGCCCGGCTTCCAGGCGCAACCTGTCCCCACCTGCATCGACGGGCACCCCAGCCCCGCGCCGCCCCTGACCCTGCTGGAAATCATGAACATCCAGTCCACCGGGAACGGCCTGCACCTCGCGCCCGACGCGCACCCAGGCGACGGCCTGCTGAACCTCATCCGCGTGAACGGCCAGCAGCGCGACAGCCTCGCCGCGTACGCCACCGCCATGCTCCGCGGGCAATTCGACACGCTGCCCAGCGTGCAGGAGGACGTCGCCGCCACCTTCACCCTGCACGCCACCGGCCAGCACGTCGGGCAGGTGTTCCACGTGGACGGCGAAACCCGCACGCACCCCGGCGGCCCCGTCCACGTTCAGGTATGGGCGGGCGCGCTGCACGTCCTCCGACCCGACTGAGGCAGTCCCCGGAGGTTACCCCTCCACGCGACCCTCCCGCTCGGCCCGTATGGCCGCCGCGTCCTCAAGCATCAGCGCGGGCAGCAGCGCGAAACTCCCCGCGAAGAGTGAGGCCACCGCCGCCGGAACCCGCACCCGCGTCCGCCCGTTCAGTACCAGGTACAGCGCGCCCAGGGTGCTCAGCGCGCCGATATCCATGAACATCACCCGCGCGAACGCACTGCGCCGCAGCGTCTCCCGCGTACCCAGCTCCCCCGGACGCCGCCGCCCCACCACCGCCGTCAACACCAGCATCAGCAGCAGAGAGGCGTACAGGCGGAAACGAGCAGGGGAGGGGCGAGCGTAATCTGAGAGAGGCATATTGCAATATTATTTCCGCACATCAAATTATGCACTTTATGCGTTCATTAATATCATCAAAGAACTCTTTTCTGGCGCTTATGAATGCATCAATTATGGCATACTTTGCTAAGTCTTTAGGTATACCCATGATTCGAGAAAACTCCCGTATTTCACTGTGTTTGGATGCATTAATACCGTATTCAACTGCTTCTACTATGACGCCATCTTGAGTATTCAGAATACTTGATAATATGCCTATTGCTTTTGGCGAGGAGATAATTGTGTTGAAAATATGTTTTTCCGGCCATGTTGATCCGTCGAAAAATATAAGCGATTTCTCAATTTTTTCTCTAAGCGTCAATTTTTTCTGGGCGTCTGAGTTTTCGTGTTGATTTACGAACTCCCTTATAAGCCTTTCGCATTCTGTTTTTTATCTCCATCTATTAGGCAGATAAATTTTCTATTTGCGTCTTCTTTGAGCATTTCGGAGGCATGTCTAACCACGGCTAGCGCGCTACCAATCGGTAGTATTTTGGATCTTCTGACGAGTTCGTTATCTAGTCCGCGTATTAAAGCTGTCTCGCAAATATCGTCTTCTGTATAGATGGATAGTTCGTGATCGGCCTTTCCGGAAAGTTTACCGGTAGCAAATTTTGTTGAAATTTCAGAAATTATTTTAACTGCTTGATCATTTGATTCAATAAACAGCCGCCCTTCTGGAGGTAGGGCATTCATCACGCAGGAAGAGTGGGTTGTAAATATAATCTGTAAGCATTTCTTTTGGCAAATATTTTTTAACTCATTTAAGAGTCTTGATTGAGCTTCTTCGTGAAGTCCTAATTCTATCTCGTCTATTAAAATTAGCGTTTCATTCGGACAATTGTGCAGTACGTGCATTATTTCAAATAGAGAATCCTCACCTGCTCCCATATTGAAGCTTGAATACGTAGTATTATTGTGACGGATCTGGGTTATTCGGTGCTTGGAATACTCTCTCCTCTTTAAATCCTGAAATGATCGCCCCATTATATTACTCACCGAATTAATAATAGCTTCGGAATTTCCAGTATTGGTTTCGAGTAGCTTTTTATGATTTCTTCCGATCGATGTCATATATTTAGGAGCTATTCTATCAGTGCTGATAAATACCACATTGCGGCTAATTCTGGTTGAATAATCATTCCATTTCTTATAGCTCCTTTTTCTGGATTGAAAACCTATTCTTTCTTGATTTTGATCCGACTTGTTTTGTCTCCACTTGTTGTAGTATATCCCATATCTTATTAATATATGGTCATCCATAGGTGTATCTGTCTGGGTTTCTATGAAAAAATCTTTGAAAGTATAGTATGTATTTTTTCCTTTATAAGGATTATAACCATTTTGCTTATTATGGTAAGCACATGCTATAATTGCTAGTAGAGTTGACTTGCCTGATCCATTCTTGCCCGCTATCGCGGTGATGGGATATTTAAAATCGATTTCTATCGACTGTATTTGTCGTATTTTTCCGTAAGATACCTCGATTGATTTCAGTGATTTGCAGTTAGGATTTTTTGAGAACCATTCAAAGTTCTTATTATCGAGACTGGATATGGAGTATGACATTTCCCTCCTTTAATTTGCAGGGCGACATCGATGAATATGCATCTAGTTTTTAAATTGCCGCAGGGATCCAAAATAATGATTAGGCTTTTGGATCCCTGCTGCTGCACTTATGTGATTTAACTTTTTTTTATTTGCTTCTTCAGCCGCATTTGCTGTAGCCGCAGGCTTGGCATTTCAGGCAGCCTTCCTCGCGGATCACGGCTTTCTCCTCGCACACCGGGCACCGCTCGCGCGCCATGCCGTCCACGCTGACGCCACTGGGCGCGGCGCTGGTGACGGGTTGGGCGGTGTCGGTGCTGCCTCCGGCGAGGGGGGGGAGTTTGGCGGCGTCGAGGTCTTTCTGGAAGGTTTCCAGGGCGACGGCGATCAGGTCGGCCTTTGAACCGACGAGGCGGCCGTTGTAGCTGCCGTACAGGCCGCCGTTGATGCCTCGGAGGGTTTTGACGATGGCCTGGGCGGGGACGCCGTGTTGGAGGGCGATGCTGACGACGCGGCCGAGAGCTTCGCTGTCGGCGTTCGCTTCGTCTCCGGCGCGGCCGCTGATGACCATGACTTCGACGGGTTTGCCGCCGAGTTCGTTGACGGTGACGAGGAAGCTGCGGCGGTGGCCGCTGGTGGGGTCGGTGAGTTTGACCATGTCGGTGATGCCGCGCAGTCGGGTGGGACGTTCGTAGGTGGGTTTGGCGGGCGCGGCGGTCACTTTGGGGGTGGCGGGTTGAACGTCGGTTTTGGCGGGTTCGCTGCTGACCTGTTCGCCCATGACGTCGGCGCTGGCGCTGACTTCGGCGGTGGGTTCTTCGGTCTTGGCTTTTTTCTTGCTGGTGCTCAGGACCTGGAACTGCCTAGAGCCGTCGCGGTACACGGTGATGCCTTTGCAGCCGGTCTTGTACGCTTCGCTGTAGGCGTCCTGCACGTCCTGGACGGTGGCGTCGTTGGGGAGGTTGATGGTCTTGGACAGGCTGTTGGCGGCGTGCCCTTCGGCGTCGAAGGCGCGTTGCACGGTGCCCTGCATGCGGACGTGGTCGACGGGTTTGATGTCGTGCGCGCAGACGAACACCTGCTGGAGGGCGTCGGGGATGAAGGGCAGGCCGACGACCGAGCCGTGGTTTTCGCTGACGGCTTCGGTGACCTTGTCCCAGTCCCAGCCTCCGTCCTTCGTCATGCCCTGGGGGGCGGGGTACGTTTCGAGCAGTTCGACGAACAGCGGGGCGAGGAGGGCGCGGTATTCGCTGCCGATCTTGCGCCAGATGAACGGGCTGAAGATGGGTTCGATGCCGCTACTGACGCCCATGAGCATGCTGGTGGTGCCGGTGGGGGCGACGGTCAGCACGGCGACGTTGCGGCGGGGCGCGTGGGGGATCTGTTCGGCGTTGCGGGTGTACACGGGGTAGATGCCGCGTTCCTCGCCCAGGCGTTCGCTTTCCGCGATGGCTTCCTCGCGCAGGGCGCTCATGATGTCGTAGATGGTGTCGCGGCCCGCTTCGCTGTCGTAGCGCAGGCCGAGTTTGATGAGGGCGTCGGCGAGGCCCATGACGCCCAGGCCCAGGCGGCGCAGGTCCTGGCTGGCGACGCGGTTGTCTTCCAGTGCGAACACGTTCACGTCGAGCACGTCGTCCAGGAAGCGCACGCAGGTGCGGACGTCCGCGCGGAACGTGTCGTAATCGAAGGCGCTGTTCTGGACGTAAGCGGCGAGGTTGATGGCGCCCAGGTCGCAGGGTTCACCGACGGTCAGGGGAATCTCGCCGCAGGGGTTGGTGCTGCGGATCTGGTACCGCTCGCCGAGGTTCTTCAGAGCGCTGTATTCGTTGATGCGGTCCACGAAGATCAGGCCGGGTTCGCCGGTGCTCCAGGCGTGCTGCGCGATCTGGTCCCACAGCCACTGGGCGGGGATGCTGGTTTTGCCGGTCTTGTCGGTGTACACGGGGACGCCCTGCGCGTCGTCCTCGGCGCGGGTGGGCAGGCTGGGGAGGGTGCCCTTGAACGTGCCCTTCTGCGGCGCGAGGTAGTACTTGCCGGGCACGTCCTGCGCGTTCACGGGCCACAGGCCGCCCGCCTGGAGGGTGTCCCAGAAGGCGCTGCTGACCAGGATGCTGATGTTGAAGGTGCTGATGTCGCCCTCGGCGGCCTCGCGGTCGAGGTCCTTGGCGGTCAGGAAGTCCAGCACGTCCGGATGCTCGATGCTGATCGTGGCCATGCCCGCGCCGCGCCGGGTGCCGCCCTGACGCACGACGCGCAGCACGGGGGCGTACACGAAGCGCAGGGTGTTGATCGGGCCGCTCTGCTCGGCGCCGCGGTTGGCCCATTCCAGGAAGTTGTCGAAGATCTCCAGCAGGAAGCTGACGGGGCCGCTGCTCGTGCCGCCCGAGCCCTTGATGGGGGCACCCTCGGGGCGCATGCTGCTCAGGTCCAGGCGGGGTTCCAGGCCGGTCTTCGCGTCCTCGGCGATCTTGCGGGCCGCGTCGATGATGCCGCCCATGTCGTCCGGCACGGCCTGCACGCCTTCGGGCATGGCCTTGACGACCGATACGCCGTTGGCGCGGGCCAGCGCGACCAGTTCCGGCCTGATGACCTGCCCGTACACCACGCGCGTCCAGTTGCGCACGGCGATGGGTTGCTTCTCACCGTCGGGCTGGGTGGGGGGGCGCATGAGACCCTCGATGAAGTCCTGCACGTCCGCGTGCGCGGCGCTCATGTACACCCAGCCGCGCACGCCGGTGTCGGGGCGGCTGCTCTCGGCGCGGGGCGTGTACACGTCCAGGTTCACGCCGTTCCCGCCGCCGACCTTCGTGACCAGCGCGAGTTTCTTCGCGACTTCCATCACGCCCTCGAAGGTGTGCGGGGCGTGCTCGGTGGCGCCCTGCACGAAGCAGTTCAGGACGTTGCCGTGCTGCGTGCCCGCACCGGCCAGGACGCGCCCGCCGGGGCAGAATTTCTTCTCGGCCATCAGGTCGTAGTACGCCTGCGCCCAGTGCTCGCGCGCGCCCGCCTCCTCGGCGCCGGCCACCCAGGTGGCGATGCGGCGGAACATGCCGCTCAGGTCGCCGTCCGTGCCTTGCAGGTACTGCCGCTTGGCAATGTGGTGGGCATTCTCGTCGAAGTTGGTCAGGGGCTGGGCGCTCAGGGTGGTCACGGTGGGTCTCCTTGCGGGCGAGGGTGCGGGGCATGAAACGGCAAACAGCCGCGCATGCCGCTGGTGTCGCAGCGGGATGAGAGGTGGGCCGTTGGGTTGTTCTTAACGCGTGAAGCGTATCACGCGCAGTGCCCAGAGCGTACTACATCTTGTGGGCACTTGTCTGAAGGGTGACCACATATGGTATGCAGCGGGCGTGAATATCGGCCCGCTGCACGGTGAAAACCCCAGAAATTGATCCCCGGTTCAGCCTTCACCCGCCCAGGTCAGGGCAGAGGAGACGGCCCCTGACCCGCTCAGTGCTGCTCGGGTTTCGCCTCGCGTTCCATCAGGCGCGCCACGCCGTCTCCCGGCGTCCACTCGCCGCGCGTGACGTGCGCCACTGCCCGCACGATCGGCAGGTCATGCCCGTGCGCCGCCGCCCACGCGTCCAGCAGGCCTGCCGTGCGTAGGCCCTCCACGACCTTCCCGCCCTGCCCCGGATGCTCGCCGCGCGCGATGGCCTCGCCCGCCGCGCGGTTGCGGCTGTGACGACTGGTGGCCGTGGCGACCAGATCGCCCAGGCCACTCAGGCCATACACGGTCTCCTCGCGGGCGCCCAGCGCGGTCAGGTAGCGGTTCATCTCGCGCAGGCCGCGCGTGATCAGCGCGGACTTGGCGTTGTCGCCCAGGTTCAGGCCGTCCACCAGTCCGGCCGCGACCGCCATGACATTCTTCAGCACGCCGCCCAGTTCCACGCCGGTCTCGTCGTCGCTGGTGTACACGCGCAGGCCCGGCGTCATCAGCGCCGCCTGCACGGACCGGGCGAAGCCACCGTCGCGGCTGGCGACGACGGTGGCGGCGGGCAGGCCCCGCCCGATCTCCTCGGCGTGATTCGGGCCGCTCAGGACCGCCACGCGCGTGAACCCCAGCTGCCGCGCCAGCACGCTCAGCTGCCCCCCGTCCGGCGCGAGGCCCTTGGCGCACAGCACCACACCCAGGTCACGCGGCAGCGCCGCGAGCAGGTCCGGCACGCCCACGCTGGGCACCACGACCAGCGCGAACGGCGCGTCCGTGATCGCCTCGCCCAGGTGGGCCGTGACCTCCAGGCCCGCCGGGAGCGTCACGCCCGGCAGGTACGCCGCGTTCACCCGCTGCTCGGCCAGCGTCCGCGCGAAGTCCGCGCGGCGCGCCCACAGTCGCACCGGGCCGTTGCGCGCCGCGTTCACCGCGAGCGCCGTGCCCCAGCCGCCCGCGCCCAGCACCGGCAGCCCGTTCACGCTTCACCTGCCCAGGCGAACACCCACACGCGCGGCGCGTCCGGTTCCGGCGGCGCGTAATCCGGGTACTCCACGATCTCCCACCGCGCGAACCCCGCCGCCCCCAGCAGGGGCTCCAGGTCGGCCGGGTCGTACCCGCGCTCACGGTGCGTCTCCACGAACTCCTGCTCGTCCACCCGGCAGAACGCCTGCACCACGCCCACATCCGCCTCCGCGTCGTAGTGGTGCGACCAGTGGTAGTGGACCTCGCCGCCGTCCGGCAGTGGGGCCAGGCCCTCGATGGCGTCCCCCTCCCACAGTTCCCGCACGCCCAGGCGGGTGTTCACGTCGAACGCCAGCAGCCCGCCGGGACTCAGGTGCGCCCGCGCCCGAGCCAGCGCCGCGCCCAGATCCCCCGGCGTCAGGAGGTTGTTCAGGCTATCGAACACGCACGTGACCAGCCCAAACCGCTCCCCCAGGTCGAAGGTCCGCAGGTCCCCCTGCACGAACGGCACGCCCGGCAGACGCACGCGCGCCTCGGCCAGCATCGCCTCACTGAAATCCAGGCCCGTCACATCCCAGCCCGCCGCGCGCAACTCCCGCGTGAAACCCCCGGTGCCACACGCCAGATCCAGCGCGCGGCCCGGCCCGGCCAGCCCCCCATCCCGCGCGAACGACAGGACGAAATCCGACCAGTGGTCATACTCCACGTCCGCCATGATCGCGTCATACACGGCCGCCAGAGCGGTAAAAGGCTGCCTCTGCATGACGGGAAGTATAACGGGCAGCTGGTGGTTCAGACCGAGTGGCTATTGCAGGAGAAGACGACCACAGAGTGAACGTGTGGTCGTCTGCGGCGGTGATCCAGTTAATTGCTGAAGGTGTATTCGTTTCCGGAAAGCGATTTGACCTTCACGCCGTAGGCACCGGCACTGAGCTTCACGACTTCGCAGGTTTGCACGGAGACGGGCAGACTGGAAGACGCCCCTTCGGCAACATAGGCCGTGTCGTTGCAGTCGCTGGGCATGTCGGCGACCTTGTTCTTCGGGTCGTTCGTCAACCAGGACGTGGCGTAGGCCAGCATGTGCCGCCCGTAGCCCATGGCAGCCCCGTCGTGGGCCTTGTTGCGGGCGCTGACCAGGTTGGGTGTCAGGACGGCGGCCAGAATGCCGATGATGGCAACGACGATGAGCAGCTCGATCAGGGTGAAGCCTTGTGTCATTTTACCGATTGCCCTCATATGAACGAGAAAGGGGAAGCCTAAGCTCCCCCTCGGGTTTGAAAGCGGCTGCCTTACTTGAGGTCAGCGGTAGTGATGGCTGCAGCGCCTTTCGCGATGTTGACCCCATCGTAGTTGAAGAAGGTCTTGCCGTCCTGCATGGCGAGCGTCACGCCATAGTTATCCTTGGTGCCGTAGATGATCGTGCAGCTGGTGACACCGGCAGGCTCTTCGGTCTTTTCCTGCGCCACCTTGCAGTCCGTGATACTGGTGTCCAGTTTACCGCTGACGCTATCGCGCTTGGTTTCCACGGCGGTCAGCGTGTTGCGCACGAAGCTCTGGGCGGCGCTCTCGTTGGCCTTGGTGCGGGCGCTGAGCAGGTTGGGGATCAGGACGGCGGCCAGGATGCCGATGATGGCGATGACGATGAGCAGCTCGATCAGGGTGAAGCCTTGGGTGGTGTTCTTCATGCTGTGCTCCTGGTGCGACCGTCCCGGTTGATGGATGGATGGGTCCGGGTGGTCTGCGTATGGCGTTGGGCGGGTCAGGTGTCTCCTGTCCTGCCTTGATGTGAAGTGTACCTGGGGTTTTCTCACAACAGTCTTACGGAATGGTGGGGTGCGGAACGATCCGCCCCGCGGTGACCGGCAGGGGCCAAGTGTGAATTGCACGCCGTTTTTTCATTGTTTTGAACTGCCCTTTCGTTTGTGAGGGTCGCGGTGCGGTATTCCCCCATGGGTGGGGGTGGTATGCTGCTGGGCAGTTCAGCCTGCTCCGTCAGCGGGGTCAGGCGAATGGGATGACCTGCGGGTGTCCCCGACTTGCTCACATCACATTGGACGGCGGGAGCGGTCCGGGGCCCCAGCGTCCCGCGCCCTGCCGGGAGAGAGGCCGCATTTGGAACTCACGCCACGCGTTCCGCCGCACAGCAACGACGCTGAGATCAGCGTGCTGGGCAGCATCCTACTGGACAACGACACCCTGAACTCGCTGGGCGACACGGTCACGCCGGAGATGTTCTACCGCGAAGGGCACCGCAAGATCTTCACCGCCATGCGCACCCTGCAGGAGCGCGGCGAGCCGGTGGATCTGGTCACCCTCAGCGAGGACCTGCGCGTCAAGGGCATGCTCGACGAGGTGGGCGGCCTGACGTACCTGATCGGCCTGTCGGATCAGGTGCCGACCGCTGCGTACGCCGAGCACTACGCGCGGATCGTGCAGGAGAAGGCCACGCTGCGGTCGCTGATCAGCGCGTCCGGGAAGGCCATGCAGCTGGCGTACGAGGCGCAGCTGCCGCTGGAGGACCTGCTGGACCGCGCGGAGAAGATGATCTTCGAGGTCGCCGAGCAGAAGAAGAAGGGCGAGGCGTTCCAGGCGATGAACGAGGTCGTCACCGAGACCTTCGAGTACATCACGCTGCTGCACCAGAACAAGGGCATCCCCGACGGCGTCAGCACGGGTTTCCGTGACCTGGACGAGCAGATCTCTGGGTTGCAGAAGGGCAGCCTGAACGTGCTGGCCGCCCGGCCTTCGATGGGGAAGACGGCGTTCGCGCTGTCCATCGCGCAGAACGTCGCGCTGCGCGGCGAGAAGGCGGTCGCGGTGTTCAGCCTGGAAATGCCTGCCGTGCAGCTCGCGCTGCGCATGCTGTGCAGCGAGGCGCGTGTGGACATGAACCGCATCCGTTCGGGTCAGCTGAACGAACGGGATTTCGAGCGGCTGGCGCACGCGGCCGGGCGACTGGCGGACGCGCCGATGATCATCGACGACGAGGCGGACCTGACGCTGAACAACCTGCGCAGCAAACTCCGGCGGATCGCGGCGCAGCACGGGCGGCTGGGTCTGGTGGTCATCGACTACCTGCAGCTCATGTCGGGCAGCAAGGGCGGCGGCGGCACCGAGAACCGCCAGCAGGAGATCAGCACCATCTCGCGCGGCCTGAAGGGACTGGCGCGCGAGATGGAGGTCCCGATCATCGTGCTGTCGCAGTTGTCGCGCGCCGTCGAGCAGCGCCCCAACCACCGCCCGATGCTGTCGGACCTGCGTGAGTCGGGCGCGATCGAGCAGGACGCGGACATCGTGATGTTCATCTACCGCGACGAGTACTACAACAAGGAGACCGATCAGCAGGGCATCGCGGAGATCATCGTCGGCAAGCAGCGCAACGGTCCGGTCGGTACGGTGAAGTTGCAGTTTCACAGCGCGCACGTCCGCTTCAACGACCTCGCGCCGGAGGGCGTGTAATGGCGGAAGAACAGGTCAAGTCCGGAGGGCAGGGCGCGCAGCGCCGCCGCCGCCGTCGCCGCGGCACCGGGGGCGCGCAGGCGCGGCCCGGGCAGGTCACGAACACCACCGCCACGCCCGTTCCGGCGGCGCCCAGCAAGCGCGGGCAGAAGCGGCCGCTGGCCGACCCGCGCATCGGCGTGGGCTGCATCGTGCTGCGCGGCGACGAGATCCTGCTCGTGCGCGAGCGGGGCCGCTGGTCGCTGCCCAAGGGCGGCCTGGAGTCCGGGGAGCTCGTGCAGGACGGCGCCCGCCGCGAGACCTTCGAGGAGACCGGACTGGTCGTGGAACTGCGCGACCTGGCGTTCATCGTGGAATTCCAGGCGGTCACGTGGGGTCACCACCTGCAGTTCTTCTACACCGGGCGTGAGGTGGGCGGGAAGCTGGAGCCGCGCGACCCGGACCGGGACGTGCAGGAGGCGCGCTTCGTGCCGATCCGGCAGCTGCGGGAGTTCATCCGCTTCCGGCCGCGGCTGGTGGCGCTGGAGACGTGGCTGCGCGAGCGGCGCCCCCGGCATTTCGTGTTCAACCTGGACAAGGAACCCGCGATGCTGCGCAAGCGCCGCCGGGTGGGGGAGCCTGCGCCGGGGGCGCGCGCGCCGGAACCGGACTTCACGGACGAACCGGATTTGTAATAACCGGGATGGCGAAGGTGGGCGGCGGCCCACCTCTTTCCTGTGCGGGACGAATTGTCTGGGCTTATTCTGCTATGATCGTAGTATGAAGCAAGTCTCCCGCCCGCAGGCCGACCCCCTGCCCGCCAGCGGGCGCGGCTACCGGCACGTCTGCCCCCACTGCGCCCAGCCCCTGACCCTGCACGACCTGCGCGACGGCGACCAGGGTTACTGGTGCCATCCCTGCGGCTGCGGCCACCGCGCCGGCGATCCCCCCGCCCAGGCGCTGCAACCCCTGCCCCAGGCGGGATAACCGCCGCGCGCGCTCCGGTATGCTGAGGCACATGACCCAGCAGACCCCCACCGCTGCCGTGCCCGCGCACACCCCCGTCGGTGAAGTGCTGGCCGGACAGGTGATCGCCGTCACCGGCGCGGACCAGGGGTACGGGCGCACCGTCAGCGCCGCCCTGGCCCGCGCCGGGGCCAGCGTCGTCCTGATCGGCAACAACAGCGAGACCCTCGCCGCCGCCGCCAGCCAGCTCGAACACGCCGGCGGCACCGCCGTGCCCATCAAGGCCGACGTGGGCGTGCCTCTGGACTGGCTGAGCGCCCAGACCCGCATCCTCGACATCTACGGCAGCCTGCACGGCATCGTGCACCTCGCCGACAAACGCGCCCACGCCGAGTTCACCATGCTCAGCGAGAACGAATGGATGGACCTGTTCAACTGCAACGTGAAAAGCAGCGTCGCCATCGCGCAGATCATCCGCCGCCGCCTCCCGGGCACGTGGCTGACCATCATCGGCCCGCACACCGACGAACGCGGCCTGCACGTCCATCCGCAGCGCGGCGCCGTGCAGGGCCTCGTGGAGAACGCCCACCGCGAGAACCTGCGCCTGAACCTCCTGCTGCCCTCACGCGCCAGCAGCAGCGACGACACCCTCGACCGCCCACTGTCCACCGCCGTCATGGCCCTCGCGGCGCCCGGCATGGCCTCCCTGCGCGGCAACGTCATCGAGGTGCCCCTCCCGCCCCTGCCGAAACTGCGCGTGCAGGAGGACTACCCGCTGTGACCTGCCCCACGTCCGCACCGCGCCCCGACCGTTCCCGCCGGGCGGTCCCGGCATGAGATGCCCGTACTGCTCCGCGCCGGACAGCAAGGTCGTGAACTCCCGGCCCAGCGACGACGGGGCCAGCATCCGCCGCCGCCGCGAATGCCTGAACTGCGCCCGGCGCTTCACCACCTACGAACGCGCGCAGCTCGAACCGCTGATGGTCGTCAAACGCAGCGGCCCGCGCGAGGCGTTCAACCCCGACAAGCTGCTGCGCGGGCTGGTGCTGGCCACCGAGAAACGCCCCGTGGATCAGGACCTGCTGCGCGCCTTCGCGTACGGCTTCGAGGACGAGGTGCAGACCGGCGAGATCCGCAGCGAGGAGATCGGCCGCCGCGCCATGACCTTCCTGCGGCCCCTGGACGACGTGGCGTACATCCGCTTCGCGAGCGTGTACCGCGACTTCGACAGCCTGGAGCGCTTCATCGAGGAGATCCGCGGCCTGAAAGACGAGCAGTGACCGCAAAAGGAGGGCCGCCCGGCTAGGTGCGCGGGCGGCCCTCTTCCTGTGCCCCTTACCGGCGGCGCCGCCAGTGTTGCAGTGTCCCCACCACGCCCCGGCGGAAGAACAGCACGACCAGCACGAACACCACGCCCGTCACGATGCCCACCGGGAGGTTCGCGGTGGTCAGCACGTCACGCAGCAGCAGCACGATACCCGCGCCGATCACTGGGCCGAACAGGGTGGTGGTGCCGCCCAGCAGGGTCATCATGACGACCTCGCCGGACGTGCGCCAGTTCACGACCTCCAGGCTGACCACGCCGTGCCCGAAGGTGTACATCGCGCCCGCCAGTCCGGCCAGCCCGGCACTCAGCAGGAACGCCGTGAACTTGAAGCGCGCGGGGTTGTACCCGACGCTCTGCGCGCGCTGCTCGCTGTCCCGCACCGCCTGCTGCGCCTGCCCGAAGGGACTGCGCACCGCGCGGTACGCCACGCCGAAGCCCAGCGCGAACAGCACGAGGCACACGTAGTACCGCACCTGCGCGTCACTGAAATCCAGACCGAACAGGCTGGGCCGCGCGAAGCCCTGCAACCCGTTCTCACCGCCGGTCAGGTCCGTCCACTGCAGCGCCAGGAAGGACACCATCTGCGCGAACGCCAGCGTGATCATGCTGAAGTAGATGCCGCTGGAGCGGACGCTGAGGTACGCGACCGGTACCGCCAGCGCCAGCGCGCCCAGCGTGCCGCCCGCGAGGGCCACCGGGACGCTCTGCCCGTGCCCCAGCAGGTACGCGGTCAGGTACGCGCTGGTGCCCCAGAACGCCGCGTGCCCGAACGACAGCAGGCCGCTGAAACCGAACAGCAGGTCGAACGCCACCGCGAAGAGGCCCCAGGCCAGGATGTCCAGTGCCAGCACCGGGTAGATCAGGTGCGGCAGCGCCAGCAGCAGGACGCCCAGGCCGATCAGCCACGCGGCGCGGGTCACGCGGGCTGGATCGCGCGTCACCCCCAGTTTCGAGACGGCGCTCACCGCGCCCCCTCAGGCAGGCCGAACAGCCCACTAGGGCGCACGAGCAGGACCAGGGCCATCAGGATGAACACCAGCGTGTTCGCGATCGGCGGGTACACCGCCGCGCCCACCGCCGCCAGCACGCCCACCGCGAAACCGGTCACGACCGAGCCCAGGATGCTGCCCATCCCGCCGATCACGACCACCGCGAACGTCGTGATGATCAGCTCGGCGCCCATGTACGGCTCGACCGAGTAGATCGGCGCGGCCAGCACGCCCGCCAGCCCGGCCAGCGCCGCGCCCACCGCGAACACGCCCGTCACCCACAGGCTCACGTTGATGCCGAACGCCCGCGTCACCACCGGGTTCTCGGTACTGGCACGGATGATCGCGCCCACGCGCGTCTTCTCGATCACGAACCACGTGAGCAGGCACACGACCAACGACAGGGCGATCACGAACAGGCGGTACTTCGGGAACACCACGAAGCCCAGGTTCACCACGCCCGACAGCACCTCGGGCGGCGAGTACGGCGCGCTCGACACCGCGAAACGGCTCAGCATCACCTGCTTCACCAGGTCCTGCGTGAGCAGCGTCAGGCCGAAGGTCAGCAGCAGGTTGTAACTGGGCTCCAGCCCGTACAGCCGCGACAGCAGCCCACGTTCCAGCACTACACCCAGCAGGCCCACCAGCAGCGGCGCCAGAATCAGCGACGGCCAGAAGCCCAGGCCCAGCAATTGCCCCAGCGCGAACGCCGCGAACGCGCCCAGCATGTACAGCGCGCCGTGCATGAAATTCACGATCCGCAGCATCCCGAAGATCACCGCGAGGCCCAGCGACAGCAGCGCGTAGAACGCGCCGTTCACCAGACCGTTGAACACCTGAATCAAGAGTAACTGTGTATTCATAAGCGTCCGGGGGTCATAGAGTCCGAGGGGCCAGTTCAGCCCCTCAGACTGCTTAGACCGCCTTCCTCACATGCGGCACTTGTTCTCGCTCAGGGGCATGAAGGCCTTCGCGGCGGGAATGGTGTTCAGGCGCCTGTAGATGTCCCCGGCTTCCTTGGACTCGCTCTTGCCCTTGACCTGCACGACCTGCACGTCGAGGATCACGCGGTGGTCCTGGGGGCGGATCGTGGCGTTGCGCGCGAAGAAGTCGTCGAAGGAGTGGCCTTCGAGCGCCCTGACGACCGCGTCGCTGTTGTCGCTCTTGGCGCGCGCCACGGCGTTCAGGTACTGCAGGGTCGCGGAGTACACGCCCGCCTGAGCCCAGGTGGGTTTCTTCCCGAAGGCCTTCTCGAAGCGCCCGGCCCACTGGCGGGAACGCGCGTCGAAGTTCCAGAACCACGGCACGGTGGCGATCGCGCCCGCGAAGGCGTCCTGGCCCAGCGCGGCCACGTCGGTCTCGAACAGCAGGCCGATGCCCAGGCCGATGCCCTGTTTCTTCAGGCCGAACTCGTTGTACTGCTTGACGACGTTCACGAGGTCGTTCCCGGCCTGCATGGTCCCGAAGATCCTGGGCCGCACGCTCTGGGCCTTGAGCAGGTACGAGCTGAAATCCGTGTTCGGGAAGGGCGTGGCGTCGCTGGGCGCGGCCAGTTTCCCGCCGTTCTCCTGCACGGCCGACACCATCTGCCGGTTCAGGTCCTGCCCGAACGCGTAGTTGGGGTAGATGATGTACCAGCTGTTCCCGCCGCGTTTGGTGACGGCGGTGCCGGTGCCGTTGGCGAGCATGTAGTTGTCGTACGCGTAGTGGAAGGTGTACTTGTTGCACTTCTCGTTCGTCAGGGCGGTGGTGGCGCCGGTCACGACCATGGCGACCGTCTTCTTCTGCCGGGCGACCTCGGTGGCGGCCAGCGCGGCGCTGCTGGTCGGCATGTCCACCAGCATGTCCACGTTCTGCCGGTCGATCATCTCGGCGGCCTTGTTCCCGGCCACGTCCGCCTTGTTCTGGTGGTCCACGCCGATGACGCTGACCTTCCCGGCGTACGCGCGGTTCGCTTTCATGAAGTCCTCGGCGGCCATCTGCGCGGCCTTCACGCTGCCCTGCCCGGACAGCTCGGAGTACACGCCGGACAGGTCGGTCAGGACGCCCACCCTGATGCTCCCGTCGGACAGGGACTGGGCGGACGCGGCGGGCGCCAGAAGCAGGGCGGTCAGGGCCAGGACGGCGGTGTGGGTCTTGTTCATGGGACAACCTCCAGAGGAGTGAATGGCAGTGCAGGAATGGGGGAGAGGGGCGGGCCTACACGCTGAGGTAGCGCAGCAGGTCCTCCCGACGGGCCTCGACCTGCTCGCGCGGCACCTCGTCCACGATCTGCCCGTCCACGAACACGTAGTGCCGGTCCGCGAGGCGCGAGGCGAACTTCAGGTTCTGCTCGACCAGCAGCACCGCCATGCCGCTCTGGCGCAGCGTGTCGATGATCTCGCCGATGCGCTGCACGATCACGGGCGCCAGCCCCTCGCTGGGCTCGTCGAGCAGCAGCAGCTTCGGCCCGGCGCGCAGCACGCGCACCATCGCCAGCATCTGCTGCTCGCCGCCCGAGAGCTTGCTGCCCGGGTGATGCCCGCGCTCACGCAGCACCGGGAACGCGTCGTAGATGCGCTCGGTGCTCCAGCCTCCGGGGCGGCTGGGCGGCAGTTCGAGGTTCTCGCGGACGGTCAGGGTGCTGAGGATCGCGCGTTCCTCCGGCACCCACGCCAGCCCCTGCGCCGCCACGCGGTTGCTGGGCAGGCGGCTGATGTCCTGCCCGCCGAACGTGATCTGCCCCGTGCGGCTGCGCAGCACGCCCATCACGCTCTTGAGCGTCGTGGTCTTCCCGGCGCCGTTGCGGCCGATCAGGCTGACCACCTCGCCCGGGTTCACGTGCAGGGTCACGCCGCGCAGCACGTGACTCTGGCCGTAGAAGGCGTTCAGTTCCTGCACGGACAGGAGCGGCGTCACGCGTGCCCCCCGTCCTCACCCAGGTACGCCTCAATTACGCGCGGGTCGCGCCGCACGTCCTCGTAGCGGCCACTGGCGAGCACCGAGCCGTACTGCAACACCGTGATCCGGTCGGCGAGTTCCGCCACGACGCTCATGTTGTGTTCCACGAGCACCACCGTCCGCCCGCGTGCCACCTGCCGCACCAGCGCGATCACCCGCGCGATGCCCTCCGAGCCCATGCCGGACGTGGGTTCGTCCAGCAGCAGCACGCGCGGGTCCTGCGTCATGGAGATCCCGATCTCCAGCTGCCGTTTCTCCCCGTGGCTCAGGTCCGCCGCCAGCCGCCCTGGCATGCCGCCCAGGCCCACGTCCGCGAGGATCGCGTCCGCCCGCTCGCCCAGCGACTCCAGCCGCGAGAGCGGCACCCAGAACCGGTGCGGGAGCGGCGTGGGCGACTGGAGCGCCACCAGCACGTTCTCCCGCACGCTCAGGGTCGGGAAGACCGAGCTGATCTGAAACGACCGGGACAGGCCCCGGCGCACGATCTCGAAGGGCCTCAGGGTGTCCACCCGCTCGCCGAACAGCCGCACCTCGCCCGCCGTGGGTTTCAGGAAGCCCGACAGCAGGTTGAAGAGCGTGGTCTTCCCGGCCCCGTTCGGGCCGATGATCGCGTGAATCTCCCCGTCATGAACCTGCAGGTTCACGTCGTTCGTGGCGCGGAATCCCCGGAAGTCCTTGACCAGCCCCCGCGCCTCCAGCGCAATGGCCGGTGCGGGGGCCGCCCTGTCCATGTGAACCGACGTCGCCGTCACGGCGCGCCGGATGCCTCTTGTCGCATCACTCCTCCCCCCATGTTGTGTGGTCTGGGAGGAGCCTAGCGGGCGCGCGTCACGGTGTCGTTACACTTTGACCGGCGCGGACCGGACGGGTCAGGCGGGGCCGGGACGCCCCAGCGTGCGGCGCACCTCGCGCAGTTCCTCCGGTCCGGCCAGCACGAGCACCTGATCCCCGCCGCGCAGGTCCGTCGCGCCGCGCGGAATGAGGTACTCCCCGGCGCGGTTGATCAGGATGACCAGCGCCTCGGGCGGCAGGTGCAGGTCCACGATCCGCTGCCCGTCGGCGGCGCTGCCCGGGGCGACCTCCACCTCGACCATGTTGTTGCGGTCGTGTCCGGTGGGCGTGTACGTGATCGGGGACGCCGCGTTCACCGGCAGCGCCTCGCGCACGTGCAGGAACCGTGCCACGAGCGTCAGGGTGGTGCCCTGCAGGAGCACGCTGACGAGCACGATGAAGAACACGATGTTGAACAGCGTCTGCGCCTGCGGCACGCCCGCCAGCAGCGGGAAGGTCGCCAGGACGATCGGCACCGCGCCGCGCAGGCCCACCCACGCCACCATGCTCTTCTCGTTCAGCGGCATCTTCGCGCGGGCCAGCGCCAGGTACACGCTGACCGGCCGCGCCAGAAAGACCAGCACGAGCGCGCACGCGATGGCCAGGCCCGCCGTGGGCAGCAGTTCGTGCGGGTTGACGAGCAGGCCCAGCGTGAGGAACATCGCCACCTGCATCAGCCACGACAGCCCGTCATGGAAGCCGATCAGCGAGCGCTTGTGAATGAAGTCCGCGTTGCCCAGGATCACGCCCGCGATGTAGATCGCCAGGAAGCCGCTGCCGCCCGCGACCGCCGTGCCCGCGAAGATCGTCAGGGCCAGCGCCAGGGACAGCACCGAGTACAGGCCCTCGAACTGCAGTTGCAGGCGGTTCAGGACCCACAGCGCCCCCCGCCCCAGCACCACCCCGAACACCGCGCCCAGCAGCATCTGCTTGACGAACAGTGGCACGATGCTCAGCACGCCCAGCCCCGGATTCGCGATCAGTTCCAGCAGGCCCACGGTCAGGAAGACCGCCATCGGGTCGTTCCCGCCGGACTCGAATTCCAGCAGCGGCGCCACGTCCCCCTTCAGGCCCAGCTGCCGCTCCTTGAGCACGCTGAACACCGCACTGGCGTCCGTGCTGCTGACCACCGCGCCCAGCAGCCACGCCGTCAGCCACGGGAAGCCGAACGCGTAATGCACGAACGCCGCCATGATCCCGGCGGTGCCCAGCACCCCGACCGTCGCCAGACTCAGGCCGCGGCGCACCACGGGCCGCGTGTGCGCCCAGTTCGTATCCAGGCCGCCCTGGAACAGGATGAAGCACAGCGCCACCGTCCCGATCGCCTGCGCCAGCCGGTAATCGTGAAACTGGATGCCCAGCCCGTCGGACCCTGCCAGCATGCCCACCCCCAGGAAGAGCAGCAGGCCCGGAATGCCCAGCCGCCCCCCGATGCGACTCATGAGCAGGCTGCCCAGCAGCAGCACCCCGACAATCAGCAGGAACAGTTCGGCGTGCACTTCACCCATGCGGTCTCCAGATCATGCGTGTCATCTTTTCATGCGCCTGGACACGTAAAACAGGACCGGCCGCCCAGAAGCGGGCCGCCGGTCAGGAACGTGAAGATTAGATGAAGATCAGAGGTCCTTCGCCAGCCAGCGCACGATGTTCTTGCCCATCGCGGCGTTGCTGAGGTTCGGCCAGTTGTTGTACGTGCCGGTACTGCCGTCCGAGTACGTGTTGTCCCCGAAGGTGCTGCTGTCGCCCCACATCGCCACGCGCCCGGACCCGACGTTGTTCACCGCGAGGTACGTCTTGCCGCCCGTGCCCATCAGCGCCGTGCCCGTCAGTACGTCCACGCTGGTGCCCACGTACACCCCGGCGCTGCTCACGCCACTGAGGATCGGGTGGGTGGTCACGGGGGTCGCCGTGTACACCGGATCGCTGAAGCTGGAGTTGAACGACGCGCCCAGACCGAAGATCACGTCGCTGTTCAGGCTGGCCTGCAGGGTGCTGCCCACGCTGGCGGGCGTGCTGCCGTCCCAGCCGTTGAAGACCTCCGGGCTGTCCCAGCCGTTGTTGTTGCGGTCACTGACGCGGTGATCGGTGATCATGAACACGCCGCCGCCGTTCTGCACGAACGACTGGATCGCGGCGCGCTCCGCGTCACTGAAGGGATTCTGCGGCTCGGGAATGACCAGCACCGACGCGCCTGACAGGCTGGTGGACGTGATGCTCGTGCCTGTCAGGCTGCTCACCGTGTAGCCCAGCCCGCGCAGGGCACTGGCGTAATCGCTGTACGCTCCGTCGATGCGCCAGTCGGCGTTCCCGGCGTCCTCGGCCTTCGTCAGGTCGAACAGGACCTTCTTCCCGGTCGTGCCCCCGCCGCCGGTCTCGCCACCGTTCGCCGCGCCGGGCGTGCTGACCTGCACCTTGAAATCCACGCTGTTCGCGTTCGTGTCCGACCCGTCCGGCACGCGCGCCAGGGCGCTGCCCGCCCCGGTCGTGGGCGCCGGGCTGCCCTCACCCCTGTTGCTGCTGGGCGTACCGTACGCCACTGCGTCAATGATGGTGGTGCTCTTCAGGAGGCGCAGGCTGCCCGAGCCGTTGTTCAGGTCCGCGCCCACGTTCACCAGGGTGCGGCTGGCCACGGTCGTGTCCTGCGCCACCACGAAGTACCCGCTCGCCGGGATCGTGCCCGACAGGGTGATCGTGCGGTACTGCGTGCCCGCCGTGTCGAACGCCGCCAGCGTGTAGCCGCTCAGGCTCGCGCCCGCCGGGCCCTTCAGTTCGATGAACGTCCCCACGTCCGTGCTGGGCGAATCGTAGTACAGCTCGTTGATGACCGGCTCACCCGCCGCTGCCAGGGCAGACAGGTTCGGCGCCGCCGAGGCGGGGGTGCGACCACAGGAAGACAACGCAAGGGAAACGGAGGCCAGCAGCACGAAGCCGCGCCGGACAGTTGAATTGAACATCGGACTACCATTCTGCCCCCAGTTGTCAAGCCGATGTCAACACCGCCCGGTCACTTGTGCCCCGCCCGCGCCCGGACCTGCTACCCTGAACCCCATGACGCCCCGGACCGGTACACCTTCGCCGTTTACCCGCACCGGGGTCACGCTCGCCTGAACAGGTCGCAGCGCGTCACCCCGCCCGCACCCGCGAGGCGGGGCTTTTTCATTCCCCCCACAGGAGGAACCAGAGCCATGCAGCACGAAGCCATCCCCGAAATCCAGGCGGCCACCACCCTCGAAGCGCTCCAGACCGTCAAGACCAAGTACGTCGGCAAGAGCGGGCTCGTCACCCGCGAACTCGGCACGCTGGGCAAACTCCCCCCCGAGGAACGCAAGGCGCGCGGCGCAGAAATCAACGCCGTCCGTCAGGCCATCCAGGACGCCCTCGACACCCGCGAAGCCACCCTCAAGCGCGAAGCCCTCGACGCCCAGCTCGCCAGCGAGGCGATCGACGTCACCCTCCCCGGCCTCCCCCTCCCGAGTGGCGGCCTGCACCCCATCAACCGCGTCTACGACGACCTCACCGGCATCTACGAACGCCTCGGGTACACCGTCGTCGAGGGGCCCGAAGTCGAGGACGAACACCACAACTTCGAAGCGCTGAACGTCCCCTGGTACCACCCCGCCCGCGACCTCCAGGACACCTTCTGGCTCGAGGACGGCCGCCTGCTGCGCACCCACACCAGCCCCATGCAGATCCGCTACATGGTCGACCACGAACCCGACCTGAAGATCGTCGTGCGCGGCAAGGTCTACCGCTACGAAGCCACCGACGCCACCCACGAAAGCATGTTCCACCAGCTCGAAGGCCTCGTCGTGGGCGACCACATCAGCATGGCCGACCTGAAAGGCACCATCGCCGAGATGGCCCGCGGCCTCTACGGCCCCGGCGCCAAGGTCCGCTTCCAGCCCAGCTACTACCCCTTCGTGGAACCCGGCGCGGACTTCGCCGTGTACTGGGACAACCCCCGCGGCGAGAGCAAATGGCTCGAACTCGGCGGATGCGGCATGGTGCACCCCAACGTCTTCAAGGCCGTGGACGACCTCCGCGAAGCGCAGGGCAAGGCGCGCGTGTACGAAGGCAAGACCGGCTTCGCGTTCGGCCTCGGCCCGGAACGCATCGCCATGCTCAAGTACAAGATCCCCGACATCCGCTACTTCTACGCCAACGACCCCCGCGTGATCGGGCAGTTCCGGGGAGAACTGGAGTGAGGGCCCGCGCCGTCGCCATCATCCTGAATGACAGGGCCGAGGTGCTCCTCATGCTCCGGCGTAAGGCGGGCCGCGCGTATGCCACGCTGCCCGGCGGCGGCATCGAGGACGGCGAGACGCCCGCGCAGGCCTGCGTGCGCGAGGTGCTGGAGGAAGTGAACCTGACCGTCACGGTCGGCCCGCCCCTCCTCGTGCTGGAGAACATCGGCAACCTCGAGCACTACTTCCGGGCGCAGGTGCAGTCCGGCGAGATGCGCCTCGGCGACGGCCCCGAAGCGATCCGCAGCAGCGACGAGAACTGGTACTCGCCGCAGTGGGTGCCCCTCACGGACCTGGAAAGCGTGAACCTCGTGCCGGAGCGGGCACGGGACCTGGTGCGCGAGGTGGCAGGGACCGCCGCGCCCCAACACGACTGACAGCAGGCTGAAACTGAAGATTCTGTCTCCCTCTCCTGTCGCGGAGAGGGCCGGGATAAGGGGGTTCCCTGCCCCCGACCAACTCAAGAGGTACTCAATGAAAATTCCGTATTCGTGGTTGAAGGAACTGGTGCCGGGTCTGCCGGTGGTGTCGGAGCTGGAGCCGATTCTGGCGGGGCTGGGTCTGCCCCTGGAGGGCGTGGAGGAGGTCGCCGCGCCGCCGGCGGGGGTGCTGCTGGTGGCGGTGAAGGCGGCCGAGGCGATGCCGGGCACGCAGCTGACGAAACTGACGCTGGATGTCGGTGAGCACGGCGAGAAGGTCATCGCGTCGGGTGCAGGGAACGCAGTGGGGCTGCCTGCCGGGACGATGCTGGCGCTGGTGTCGCCGGGCACGGAGCTGGGCGGCCTGACGTACGGCGTGCGGGCGTTGCAGGGCGTGGAGTCCTGGGGCATGGCGGCCAGCGCCAAGGAACTGGGCCTGGGCGAGAGCAGCGCGGGCCTGATGCTGTTCCCCGCCGGGACGGCGCAGCCCGGGACGCCCCTGCGGGAGCTGTGGGCGGCGGATCACGTGCTGGACGTGGAGGTCACCCCGAACCGCGCGGACGTGCTGAGTGCGCTGGGGCTGGCGCGGGATCTGGCGGCGTTCCTGAAACTGGACCTCGTGCAGCCCCCGATGGGGCCGCAGGCGGTGGGGGAGGGCGAGATCCGCGTGTCCCTGCCCGAGAAGGGCATCCGCATCGAGCGGGACCCGACGCAGAAGCTGCGCTTCGGCTGCGACCGCTTCGTGGCCCGCACCGTCAGTGGGCTGCGCAACGGTCCGGCGCCGCTGTGGATGCAGCGCCGCGTGACCCTGGCGGGCATGCGGTCCATCGACCTGATCGTGGATACCAGCAACTACGTGATGCTGGAACTGGGCCAGCCGACGGCGCTGTACGACCGCCGGGACGTGCGGGGCGATCAGATTCTGGTGGCGTTCGGGCTGCGTCAGGGCGAGGTCGTGCGGGACCTGATGGGCGGCGAGCATGAGGTCGGCCCGGAGGACCTGCTGATCCTCGACGGCGCGCAGCCCGGGGTGTCCACTGTCGCGGAGGCCTTCGAGACCGCCGG
The DNA here is from genome assembly GCF_001007995.1 of Deinococcus soli (ex Cha et al. 2016). Taxonomy (NCBI): domain Bacteria; kingdom Thermotogati; phylum Deinococcota; class Deinococci; order Deinococcales; family Deinococcaceae; genus Deinococcus; species Deinococcus soli (ex Cha et al. 2016). The sequence goes on from NZ_CP011389.1 coordinate 2,264,253, forward strand.
GCGGCCCAAGCCGGGTGACACGGTGCTGGGCATCGCGGGCATCATGGGCGGCGACCGCGGGCACGTGCGCGCGGACACGACGGACGTGGTGATCGAGGTGGCGCACTTCGATCCGGTGCTGCTGCGCCGCACGAGCACCCGCCTGGGCCTGAAGACCGACGCCGTGTACCGCTACGAGCGCGGCGTGGACCCCCTGCTGCCCGAACGCGCGGCGGCCCGCCTGGTGGGCCTGCTGGGCGACGCGGGTGGACAGGTGCACCCCGGCGCGACCGTCGTGGGCGACCCCGAGATTCCGGGCCGGATTGAGGCGACGGGCGAGCAGATCCGCGCGCTGCTGGGCATGCCCGTGGACACCGCCGAGATGCGCGGCATCCTCACCCGCCTGGGCTGTGTCGTGGAGGGCGAGGGGGACACGCTGAGCGTCCTGCCGCCCTCGTGGCGGGTGGATATGGCGATCTGGCAGGACCTCGCCGAGGAGGTCGCGCGCCTGCACGGCTTCGTGCACCTCCCCGAGACCCTGCCCACCCTGCGCGTGCACGAGAGCAACCTCGGCGCGGAGAAGCCCGGCGTGGCCCGCGCGACCCTGCGCCGCACCCTGGCCGGACTGGGCGCGCAGGAGGTCGTCACGTACACCTTCACCAGCGACGAGGAGGCCGGGAAGGCCCGCACCGAGCGGCCCGGCGTGCGCCTGCGCAACCCCCTGACCGCCGACCGCACCGGGCTGCGCACCGCGCTGTACCCCAGCCTCGTGAAGGCCGCGCAGGCCCACGCGAAGGGCGACCGCGCGCTGATCTTTGAGATGGGCCGCATCTTCCCCGCCAGCGGCGAGACCGAACGTGTGGGCCTCCTGATGCGCGGCCCGCTGGCGCCCCGCACCGATCAGGCAGGCGTTGCCGGGGACTTCCGCGCGTTCAAGGGCCTCGTGGAATCCCTGGCGGGCACCCTGGGCGCCAGCTTCGAACTGCGCCAGCTGCGCGGCGACGCCGTACCAGCGGCCCTGCACCCCGGTATCGCGGGCGAGGTCGTCTGGAACGGGCAGAGCGTCGGCTGGCTCGGCGCGCTGCACCCCGAGATCGCCCAGGCGTTCGGCCTGAAAGGCGACACGTTCCTCATGGAAGCCGCGCTGCCCCTCCCGGGCCGCGAGTGGGCGTTCCGCGACCCCAGCCGCGCCCCCGCCGCGTGGCGCGACCTCGCCGTCATCACCCCCACCGGTGTCAGCTACGGCGAGATCGCCGCGCTGCTGCGCGAACACGGCGGCACCCTTCTGGAAAGCGTGGAACCCTTCGACGTGTTCACCGGCGAGCAGATCGGCGCGGGCAACCGCTCCGTCGCCGTGCGCCTCGTCTTCCGCGGCGACAAGACCCTCACCGACGCCGAAGTCGATCCCGTCATGGACGCACTCATGGGCGCCGTCCGCGCGCAGGGCTGGAGTATCCGCGAGAAGTGAAGCTCGCTCCCTTTCCCCTCGTGGGGCTCGCAGAGCTGCGGAGCAGAGAGGGTGGGGGTGAGGGGGCGTGTGACCCACTCGACCTGATCAGGGAGGCCAAGGCCGCGCGCTCTGGCCTCCTCTGGTTACTGGGCGGGGGTGTCCCCGTGCGTGCGCCACCAGCGGAGGTTGGCGCGGATCAGTTCGCCGCTCAGGTCCTCTTCGCCCGGCAGGTCGGCGGGGCTGAACCACCCGACCTCCAGCACCTCGCCGTCCTGCGGGGTGAGGGTGCCGGTGACGCCCTGGGCGCGGTGCAGAACGGACACGTTGTCGATGACGTGCCCGTTCGGGTACGTGAAGCGGTACTCCGGCCCGGCGAACATGTGCAGCGGCTCAAGGTGAGCGGCGCGCAGGCCGGTCTCCTCGTGCAATTCCCGCGCGGCAGTCTGGGCGAAGGCCTCGCCGGGTTCCAGGCTGCCGCCGGGCAGGGTCCACAGGCGGGTGTGCCCGTGCCGCAGCAGCAGGAGGCGCCCCTGTTCGTCGGTGACAAGGACGTTCGAGCCGGGTGCGAACCAGGGGCGCGGGCCGATCACGCGCCGCAACTCCATCAGGAAATTCCCGACCGGCGGTGCGGGTGGCGTGGGGGCCAGGGGCAGGGGCGGCAGGCCCGCGCGGGTGCGCAGGACGTTCAGGCTGGCGTGGTTGGCATTGTTGCTCAGGTCCGGCAGGGCGTCCAGCGGGAACCAACGGAGTTCCAGGGTCTCGCCGCTGTCGTCCGGCGCGGCCTGCTCCAGCGCGGCGGCGGGGAGCGTGCCGTGCGCCCGCATCCCGATGATGTAGATCTCGTGCCCGTTCGGGTAGCGGTGGAACAGCTCCGGGCCGTCCTGCAACCCCTCGGGCAGCGGCAGCAGGGTCAGGTTCGGGCAGTCCAGCCCGGTCTCCTCGAACAGTTCGCGGCGGGCGCCGATCAGGAAGTCTTCGCCGGGTTCCAGCGCGCCGCCCGGTTCGCCCCACAGGCCGTCGTCGCCGCGGCGTTGCAGCAGCACCCGCCCGTGCTCGTCCTGGATCAGGACGCCCACGGCGGCGGCCATCAGGGGCGCGTTGCCCCATACCTCACGCAGTTCCATCAGGGTCATCGGGGCTTACGGTACCCTGCCGGGTGATGAGGACCGATGCTGCGCCGCTGCGCGTGCTGTTCGTGACCGACGCGCCCGCCGTGGGCGGCAGCGAGGTCTACATGCGCGAGATCATTCCCCCCATGCGCGCCCACGGGGTGCACGCCGAGGTCGCCATGCCGGACGTACCGGGCACCGCCGACTTCCGCGCGCAGATTCAGGAACGCGGCATTCCCGTGCACGCCTACCGCACCCTGGACGAGGTGGCCCGCGTAGAGAGCGAGGGGCAGGGCTTCGACCTGACGATCCTGAGCAGCTGGAACCCGCGCGGGTACCGCAAGTACTACCGCGCGCTGCGCGGGCCGTTCGTGTCCCTGGTGCACGACCAGCTCATGCTGCACATTCCGGGCCTGCCGCAGGGCGTGTACCGCGCGTGCTACGAGTGGTTGCAGGCCGGGGACATCCGCGGCGCGCAGCACGTGATCACCGTGTCCGAGTGGGGCGCGGCGTACCTGCGGCGTCACCACCGCATGACCCAGGTGCACGCCGTGCCGAACGGCGTGGACACCGTGAAGTTCCGCCCCGGCGACCCGGGGGAGCGCGCCGCGCTGCGCGGGCGCCTGGGCTTTACCGGTTTCACGGTGCTGAACCCGGCCCGCATGAGCATCGAGAAGAACCACCCGGCGGTCATCGCCACGGCGTGGCAGGCGCCGGAACTGCACTTCGTCTTGGTGGGGACCGGGTACCTGGAACCCGCCCTGAAACGCGCCGCGCCGCGCAACGTGACGTTCCTGGGCAAACGGCACGACATGCCAGACCTGTACCGCGCGGCGGACGTGGTCCTGCAACCCACCATCGCGGAGAACCAGTCCCTGGCGACCCTGGAAGCCCTGGCGAGCGGCACGCCGGTCGTCACGAACGACATCCCCGCGCAGCGCGAACTGATCCGCATGGGTCAGGAGGGCCTGCTCGTGCGCGGCGGCGCCCCCGGCTACGCGGCGGCCCTGCGGGCCCTGGCCGCCCACCCGGACGCCCTGCGCCGCATGGGCCTCGCGGCGCGCCAGAGCGTGCTGGACGGCCACACGCTGGACGGCAACGCCCGCCACCTCGCCACGCTACTCACGGAACTGGCCGGGCGCTGACGGCCTGGGCGAGTCACTGACAGCGGTGTCCAGTTCCATTGAAGGGCCAACGTCACGCCCTTCGATGCCACTTCCAACCGCTGGTGTTGTCAGGTGCTCGCTCTGCGGCGCAGCTCTTCGAGTCCGCTCGTTCAGGAGCATTGAAGGTGCTTTTCAATACTCCTGAATGCTGCTGTGAGTCGCCTCAGCCGTCGTAGAAGGTCTCGATGCGCTGGCGGGCCAGTTCAGGGCTGAGTTTCAGGGCGGCGTTGCGCAGCAGCCGGGCCGGGCCGCGCAGCTGGCCGATCTGGCCCAGGTGCCGGGACTGCTGCACCATGCTGTTCGCGGTGCCCTCGCGGGCGCGCTGGTAGGCGGGCAGCGCCAGTGAGAGCGGCAGCCCGCTGCACAGCGCCTGCGCCAGGGCGTCGGCGTCCTGCAGGGCCTGCGCGGCGCCCTGCCCGAGGTTCGGGGTGGTGGCGTGCGCGGCGTCCCCGATCAGGACGGCCCGGCCCCGGTGCCAGTGGGGCAGCGGGTCGATGTCGCTGAGTTCCACCGGGTGAATGCGGTCCTCCTGGGTGTGGGCGATGAGTTCGATCACCTGGTCGGGGAAGTCGCGGTACTCGCGCAGCAGGTCGGTCTTCCTGCGGGTCTGCCCGGGGGCGGTGTGGATGGGCGCGTGCCAGTACGTGACGCCGGGCGCGATGCGGAAGAACGTGAAGCGGTGCCCGCGCCCCCAGAACTCCACGAAGGACTCGCGGTACTCGGGCAGTGGGTCGATGTTCGTCAGGCCCCGGTACGCGATCTGCCCGGTGCTCACCAGTCGCGCCTCGGGCATCAGCAGGTCGCGGGCGCGGGAGACGCGGCCCTCGGCGTCCACGAGCAGCCCGGCGTTCACGCGGGTGCCGTCCGTGAAGGTCACCGCGACCTGATGCGCGTCCTGCGTGAGGCCCAGCAGGCGGCGGCCGGTGTGCACCGTGCCGTCCGGGAGGCTTGCGGCCAGCGCGCGGTGCAGCGCCGTTCTGGAGATCGCGTACAGGCCGCGGCCGTGCGCGCGGGCCACCTCGCGCTGGTCGCGGTGGTACAGCACGCGCCCGCCCGCGTCGATGATCTGCATGTCGCGCAGGGCGAGCCCATGGGTGTCCAGCACGTCCGCCACGCCCAGCCGTTCCAGGATGCGGGCGCTGTTCGGCGGGATGATCAGCCCGCCCCCGATGGACTGGAGCTGCGGTGCGGCCTCGTGCACGTGGATGGACTGGCCGCGCAGGGTCATGGCGCGGGCGAAGGCCAGGCCGCTGATACCGGCCCCGACGACGTGAATGTTCATGGGCACCCTCCGGGGGTGTGAATAGCGAAGGCGGGCGCGGCTTTTTGCCGTGCTGGACGTTGTTGCGCTGAGTATTCGCCTGAGCGGGTGGGCCGGTTGTCCCGCCCGGGCGCCGGCGCGAACCTGCGCCCGCTCACACCTGACCCTGGGCGCGGCTGTTATGCTGCTGTGCTTGATGCGGTGCCCCCAGGGCGGCCCGCGCGCAGGTGACAGGTGAGGGGCCGCCACAGCGTCCCGAAAAGGGGTGAAGTGACGTGACGGCAGCCGAACAGATACAGGATCAGGTGTTTCCCGCGCCCATCAAGACCGTGGAGGCGGGCAGCGCCGCCGAACGTGCGGGCGTGCGTCCGGGCGACGTGCTGCTGCGCGTGAACGGGCAGGCCGTCACGGACGTCCTCGCGTACCGCCACCTGCTCTCGCAGGGCCGGGCGACGCTGGAGATCGCCCGCCCGCAGGAGGCGCCGCGCGTCATGACCGGCGTGCCCGGCACCGCGCAGGACCACCACCGCCTCTTCCTGACCGCGGCGCCCAGTCTGGACGACACGTTCACGTTCAGCGTCGAGTGGGAGGACCCGGGCCTGGAGTTCGAGGAGGTGCTGTTCGACGGCATCAAGAAGTGCGCGAACAAGTGCGACTTCTGCTACGTGCACCAGATGCCGCGCGGCTTCCGCAAGAGCCTGTACATCATGGACGACGACTACCGTCTGAGCTTCCTGTACGGCTCGTTCGTGACCCTGACGAACCTCTCCGAGCATGACATCCAGCGGATTGAGGACGAGAACCTCTCGCCGCTGTACGTGTCGGTCCACACCGCGAACCAGGACCTGCGCCAGGACATGATGAAGTGGTGGCGCCTGAAGGTGAAGGACCCCCAGGCCGTGCAGATCCGCTCCATGATCGAGCGGCTGGAGCAGATCGACCTGTACACGCAGATCGTGCTCGTGCCCGAACGCAACGACCGCGAGAACCTCGACGAGACCGTTGAGTACCTGTCGAGCCGCCCTAACGTGATCAGCGCGGCGGTCGTGCCGATCGGCCTGACCAGCCACCGCACGAACCTCCCGGACGTGCGCGTGTTCTCCCGCGAGGAAGCGCAGGACACCCTGCGGCGCCTGAACGTGTGGCGCAAGCAGTTCCTCGCCGAGCGCGGCACCCGCTTCGTGTTCCCGTCGGACGAACTGTACCTGCTGGCCGGCGAGCCGCTCCCCAGCGAGGAGGAGTACGAGGGCTTCCCCATGCTGGAAAACGGCGTGGGCATGATCCGCGACTTCCTCACCGAGGGCGTCCCGGACCTGCCTGCCGCGCTGCCCGAACCGCGCCGCGTGATCCTGGGCACCGGCACGCTGTTCGCCGAGTCCCTCGACCGCGCCGTGGAACCCCTGCGGGCCATCAGGAACCTCAGCATCGAGGTGCGTGCCGTCGAGAACAAGACCTTCGGGAAGGTCACGACCGTCGCGGGGCTCCTGACGGGCCGCTGCTTCCGGCACGCGGTGAAGCCGGGCGAGGCCGACCTGCTGATCGTGCCGCCCACCACCCTGCGCTACGGCACGGAACTCATGCTCGACGACGTGAGCCTGGACGACCTGCGCGCCGAACTGCGCATGGACATCCGCTCGGGCGGCTCCACGCTGGGTGAACTGACCCGCGTGATTCTCCAGGGGGCGCAGAGCAGCGGCCCGCAGTTCGGCATGAGCGCCCACGCCGTCAAGGACACCGCCGAACCCATCTCGGTGCAGGTCGCCGAGCAGAACATGCGCGGGCAGGCGTAAGGCCACCACCCGCTGCGCCGACCGGCCCGCGCCCCTGAAGAGGGTGACGGGCCGGTCCTGCGTCCGGGGGTGGTGCGTGGTCTGCCCCTCTACCCGGCGGGGGAGGGGGGTACGCCCCCACCGCCGCGGATGGTGTGGGCGGATACGGAATCTGCCGTGCTGCTAGCAAGTTTCCGGCAGCCGGTCCCGTAAAAATTCCACAGAAACCAAACCTGTCTAGATCTCTTCATGAGGGGAGGATTGCTGAACGCTGAACGACCTGACACACTCCGGCCATGCTGAGTGGATTCAGAGACTTCATCATGCGCGGCAACATCGTGGACCTCGCCATCGCCGTCGCGACGGGTGCAGCCTTTACCGCACTGGTGGGCGCCTTCTCGACAGCCTTCATCAACCCGCTGATCAAACTGGCGACCGGCGGCGGCGCCGTCGGCGGCAAGTTCGTGATCAACGGTGTGGAATTCGACTACGGCCTGTTCATCACGGCGCTCATCACCTTCCTGATCACCATGCTCGTCCTGTACGTCGTGGTCGTCACGCCCTACAACCGCTTCCGCGAGCGCCTGGCCAAACCCGCCGCACCGGTCGTCGTGGAACCCACCGCCCAGGAAAAACTGCTGGCCGAGATCCGCGACGAACTGCGCCGCCGCCCCTGAGCAGCGCTCCAGCGACGTCCCCCGGTGCCCATGGCTCCGGGGGACGTTCCCGCTGTTCAGCGCCGTGGGATCACCGCAGGAGATCCAGGGTCGCGCCGTACAGCCCGACGAACGCGTCCTCCTGCAGGGGCCCCGGGGCGTTCCAGGTGGCACTCACGCAGTACGTGCGCCCGGTCAGGGTGGTGATCTGCGTGGTCAGGTTCAGCACGCCGGGCTCGCTGCCGCCCTTGTAACTCACGCTGCGGAAGCGCGCCGGGTCGGCCACGCCGGGGTTCAGCTGCGTCTCCTTCAGGGCCGCCACCCCGGCCATCAGGCGGCACAGCGTGGCCGGTGTAGCGAACCACTCCACGTCCCGCGCCAGGGGGCCGCCCGCGAAGTCGGTGGCGGCGGGCAGCGGCGCCATGCGGGCGCGGTCCAGCACCGCCCGGCGCGCGGGCACGTTCAGGACAGCGGCGCGGTACGCGGCGAGCAGCGCGGCGTTCGCGGGATTCTTCAGGGCGAAGGCCTCGCGGGTGCTGGGGAAGGGCCGCTGGCCGAACCGGGCCTCCACGCCCGCGCGGCCCACCACGCCCAGCAGCAGGTCGGTGGCGGTGTTGTCGCTCTGCGCGATCATCCGCGCCGCCAGGTCCCGCAGCGTGTAGCGGCTGCCGGTGGGGGCGTCCTGCAGGGTGCCGCTGGGCAGGCTGCGGTCTGCGTCGGTCAGGGTCACCTCGTCCGTCCACTGTTTCTGCCCGGCGCTCACCTGTGATTGCAGTTCGGCCAGGATCGCCAGCTTGAACGTGGACCCGACCGCCAGGGGCCGCGTGACGTTCAGCGCGGCGGCAGGCGTGGGCGCCCCCACCTCCTGCACGAGCAGGCTGACCTGACCGGGCAGGGCAGCAAAGGCCGCGCGGGTCTCGTCCAGCGACGTGAAGACCGGCGGGGGCGGCGTGAGGAGCAGTCCCGTCACGCGGCCCTGGTCGTCCAGCGAGAACTGCGTCACGTTCAGCTGCCCCCGCTCGAAGATCAGCCCCGCGATCTGCGCGCCGACCCGCACGTCCTTCAGGGCGCCGAACTGCGCCGTGACGTCCGCCAGCAGGGCGCGCAGCTGCGCCTCCGGCACGGCCGCCAGGAAGGACGGGGCGAACAGCGTGGCGTCGAACGGCCCGCCGAAGATGCGGGTCAGCACCTCGCGCGGCGAACCCACCCCGGGAGCCTGGGCTGTCGTCAGGAGCGGCGCGAACCGCAGGCCCGTGAAGCGTCCCTGGTCGTCCAGCGCGGCCAGCACGTTCAGTTCACCGCGTTCGAACACCGCCACGAGCAGGTCGCCGCGCGGCTCGGTCCGCACGAACGCACCCAGCTGGGCAGTCAGGCCGTCCAGGGCCGCCTGGAGCGCCTCGGTCGGCAGGGCCGCCAGGAAGGACGGCGCCAGCCACGCCGGCTGCACCGGCCCGCTGAACAGGCGCGTCACGGCGGCCGCCGGACTGGATGGCGTCTGAGTGGGCGTCTGGGCCTGCGCGGGCAGGGTGGCGGTCAGGACGATCAGGGCAGCGGTGAGGGGGCGCATGCCCCTGACTACGCCAGTGGGCGGGTGCGGGTTCCGGGGGCCGCCGCCTATACTTCAGGGCATGATTGACGCGGCCCAGATCGACCATCTCGCGCAGCTCGCGCGGCTGCACCTGACTCCGGAGGAACGCGCGGCCATGCAGGCCGACCTGACCCGCGTGCTCGGCTACTTCGAACAGCTGAATGAGGTGGACACCGGCGGCGTGCCGGAGATGCAGCGCCCCGTGACCCTCGTGAACGTCCTGCGCGACGACGTGGCGGGCGACGTGTTCCCCGTGGCGACCGTCACTGCTCTGGCGCCCGAGAGCATGCCCGACGGCCACATCCGCGTGCCCCGCACCGTGGAGACCGACTGATGACGGGCAAGACGCTCAGGGGCGGCCCCTCGCTTGACTTGATGGTCACCGACCGTCTCTGGAGGCTGTGATGCTCGACATCAAGTTCATCCGTGAGAACGCCGGGGCCGTGAAGCACGCCGTGGAGGTCAAGGGCGTGCCCATCGACATCGACGACCTGCTGCGCATCGACCGCGAACTGGTGGACCTCAAGCAGCGCGTGGAGGCCATGCAGGCCGAACGCAACGCCAACGCCAAACTGGTGCCCAAGGCGACGCCCGAGGAGCGACCCACGCTGATCCAGCGCGGCAAGGACCTGGCCGAGGAGATCAAGTTGCTCGACCCGGCCCTGCGCGCCCACGAGGACAACCTCAGGCAGCTGCTGCTGCGCGTGCCGAACATCCCGCACGCCTCGGTGCCGGTCGGCAAGGACGACAATGACAACGTCGAGCTGCGCCGCGAAGGAACGCTCCCCGCGTTCGAGTTCACGCCGCGCGATCAGGTGGACCTGCTGGAGGGTCAGGGCTGGAGTGACTTCGAGCGGGTGGCGCGCGTGTCCGGGAGCCGCAGCTACCTTCTGAAGGGCGAGGGCGCGCTGCTGGAGATGGCCGTGCAGATGTTCGCCATGAGCTTCCTGGCGGGGCGGGGCTTCACGCCGCTGAGCACGACCGCACTGGTGCGCCCCGAGACGCTCGTGAACTCCGGGCACTTCCCCGGCGACGAGGAGAGCGTGTACAAGCTCGAAGGTGACGAGCTGATGCTGGCCGGCACCGCCGAGGTGCCCGTGAACAGCCTGTATGCCGGTGAGCAGCTGAGCGCCGACCAGCTGCCGATGGCGTTCTCCGCGATCAGCGGCGCGTTCCGCCGCGAGGCCGGGAGCGCCGGGCGGGACGTGCGCGGCCTGATCCGCGTGCATGAGTTCCGCAAGGTCGAGCAGTACGTCATCTGCCGCGCCGACGAGCAGGAGGGCATGAAGTGGTTCGAGACCCTGCTCGGCAACGCCGAGGCGATTCTGCAGGCGCTGGAACTGCCGTACCGCGTGGTGCAGAACTGCACGGGCGACATGGGCGCGGGCAAGGTCCTGATGTACGACATCGAGACCTGGGTGCCCAGCGAGCAGAAGTACCGCGAGACGCACTCCTGCTCGTACCTGGGCGACTGGCAGGCCCGCCGCACCGGCCTGCGCTACCGCGACGAGACCGGCAAGCTGGTGTACGCGCACACCCTGAACAACACCGGGATCGCCACGCCGCGCATCCTGGTGCCGCTGCTGGAAAACCACCAGCGGGCCGACGGGACCATCCACGTCCCCGAGGCGCTACGCCCGTACCTGGGTGGCAAGGCCGTCCTGGGCCAGCCCGTCCACTGACTTCAGGAACGGGGGAGAGGGGGGCCGCGCTGACCTGCGGCCCCCTCCTCATGCGTGCCCGGTACCCTGCCGTTATGAAGGCTGCCGGTCTGAACCTCCTGCGGGCCGCCCTGCTGCCGCTGCTCCTGCTCACGCCCGCGCAGGCCGGGGGTGCGGCGCAGCCCGCCTGGATCGGCCGCGCGGTAGACGTGCCCGCCACGCCATTGTGCCGGGCGCTGGGCTGCACCCTCCAGACCGTCCGCGAGAACACCCCGGATACCCTGGGCGGACATGACGGCCAGCAGCGCACCTACCGCACCGCGAGCGGCTGGCGGCTGGAGGTGGACGTCCGCCCCGGCGGGCGGGTCAGCGGCGCGCGCCTGCTGCGCCCCGGCGCCCCGCGCGGCACGCGCCTGACCGACGCGCAGACCCGCGAGGCCGCCGCGTTCCTGAGCGCCCTGACCGGTCGGGCCTTCCGACCACAGGCCGTGCAGGCCTGCCTGAACGCCGGGCTGGCCGCGCAGGCCCGGGACTTCGACGCCTACGGCCCTGCCGACCCCCTGAGCCGCTGGAGCACGCCCGCCGGGTGGGCATTCCGGGCGCGCTGTGGCGTGGCGGGCGCGGGCGCGCTGGGCGTGTGGGCCGGGTGGAGGCAGGGCTGACCGCGCCGGGCCGCGCGGCGTACACTGCCCGCATGACCAAACCGCTGCTGGACCCGGCCGCCCTGGCCCCCATGGGCGCCACGCCCGAGGACGTCCGCGCCCGTCTGGACCGCGAACTCGACCTGTTCCACGCGCACCTGCGGACCCGCCAGCAAGACTGGACCCGCACCCAGCCCGGGCGCGACTGGAGCCCCGCGCAGGAGGCCGAGCACGTCCTGAAGATCAACGACTCCATCGCGCGCGGCGTCGGTCTGCTGCTCTCGGAGCGGGAACTGCGCCCCATGCCGCAGACCCCCGGTGAACTCACGCCCGACGGCCGTCGCGTCGCCCCGCCCCATACCCAGCCCGGCGACACGGGCCTCGCCTGGGACGACCTGGACGCCACCTGGGCGCACAGCCGCGCGGGCCTGAGCACCGTCACGGGCGCGCTGCGGGCCACGCCCGGCCGCACCCTCTGGCACCCCTTCTTCGGGGAACTCGACGCGCTGGACTGGACCCGCATGGTCGCCGCGCACCTGTACCAGCACCGCAAGGCCCTGGAGCGCAGCGCCCAGCCGCAGAGCCTTCAGGAGCCGAGCCTCCCGTGACGGCCCCGACCTCCCGCACGGACAAGGGCACGCGCGGCTTCGAACTGGACCTGCACGTCACCTTCACCCGCCCGCTGCCCGAAGCGCAGGCCCGCGCCGCGCTGCTGGCCCTGCCGGGCTTCACGGTGGACCTGTACCGCCCGCATCCCAACCCCACCGGACAGAGGCCCACCCAGACGCCAGAGGAGGCCCCGGGTGTACCCTCCGCGCGCCTGACCGGCCCCCTGACCGACCCGGACGCCATCCGCGCCGGACTGGCCGCGCTGCTGGGCGGCGACGCCCGTTACGTCGAGGTCGGCCTGCGCGGCTTCCTGCGCAGCGCCCAGGGGCAGACCGAATGGATGCCCTGGCGCCGCAACGTCGTCCTGCCGCGCGCCGACGTCGCCCGCGTCACCTTCGAGGAGAGCATCCGCTACGTGCTGGAGTGACATCGACTCGGGTGGACTGGTTTTTGCCAACCAGTCCACCCGAGCGGATGCGACTCGCAGAGCTGCCCCGCAGAGTAGGAGAGAAAGGGGATCCGGGAGTGGAGTGGGGGAATCGGTGTCGTTCCAGTCCCTCCACGAAACGGACGGGCTCCCGCTCATGCGAGGCCCGGAGGCTGAACCTCAACTTCCGGGCCGCAGGGGCAGGGTCCGCAGGCGCTGGCCGGTCAGGGTGAACACCGCGTTCGCCACGGCGGCCGCCGCCGGGCCCATCACGGGTTCCCCCAGGCCCTGCGGGTCCTCGCCGCTCTCGATCAGGAGCACCTCGACTTCCGGCGCGTCCCGCAGGGGCAGGAGGCGGTACCGGTCGAAGTTCGATTCGACCACCCGCCCGTCCTGAATGGTCAGTTCCTCGTGCAGCGCGGAACTCAGGGCCATCATTACCGACCCCTGGATCTGCAGTCGCGCGCCGTCCGGGTTCACGACCAGCCCGGGGTCCACGGCGACCGTCACGCGGTGCACCTGCACCCGCCCATCCTCCACCGAGACCTCCGCGACCAGTGCCGAGGCGGTGTTCAGGTCCAGGCAGCACGCCACGCCCCGTGCCCGGCCTGCCGCGACGGGCGTGCCCCACCCGGCCGCCCGAGCGGCGCGCTCCAGCACGGTCCGCAGGCGACCCCCGTCCCCGCCGGGCCCCAGGTGCCGCAGCCGGAACGCCAGTGGGTCCGCCTGCGCCGCGTGCGCGAGTTCATCCATGAAGCTCTCCAGCGCGAACGTGTTCGGCAGCACGCCCAGCCCGCGCCAGTACCCGGTCGGGACGGGCAGCGCCTCGCGGCGGTTCACGACCCGGTACGCCGGGAGGTCGTACGGCAGGAACTGCCCCGCCAGGCCGCCCGGATCGAAGCCCAGCGCGTCCCGCACGAACTCCGGCAGGCCGGTCTGCCCCCAGATGATGTCGCCGCCCGCCGTGAACTGCTCCACGCCCCGCAGCCCACCGTCCGCGCCCACACTGCCGCGCAGGACGTGATGGGTGGGCGGCCGGTAGAAGGCGTGCTGGAGGTCCTCCTCGCGCGTCCAGCCGACATGCACGGGCCTGCCGACCGCCGCCGAGAGCCGCGCGGCCTCCAGCGCCGCATGCTGCCCCGCCTTGCGCCCGAAGCCGCCGCCCAGCTGCGTCGGGTGGACCAGCACCTCGCGGTCCTTACCGAACACGCCGCGCAGGTCGTCGATGACCATCTGCGGGTACTGCGTGGACGCCCACACCTCGATCCGCCCGCCCGCCTGCACGTCCGCCAGCGCCGCCAGCGGTTCCAGGTGCGCGTGCGCGGCCAGCGGCGTGCGGTACTCGGCCTGCACCACCGTCCCCCCGGAAAGGGCCGCGCGGACGTTCCCGCGCCGCCGCAGCACCGAGCCCGACCCCGCCTGAATCTGCGCGTCCAGGTCGGCGCTGCTGGCAGTCGTGCCGCCCTCCCAGCGCAGGTCCAGGGAGGGCAGCGCCGCGCGGGCCTGCGTGCGCGTCCGCGCGACCACCCCCGCAAAACCCGCTTTCAGGTCGATCACGACCCGCACCACGCCCGGCTGCCGCCCCGCCGCGCCCGCCGACGCCGACACCAGCCGCGCCCCGAACCTCGGCGGGCGCGCCACCGCCCCGAACAGCATGCCCGGCAGGCGCGCGTCGTACCCGTACGTGGCCGTGCCCAGCACCTTGTCCCGGAAGTCCGTGCGCGGCATGGCCCGCCCGATCCGCTTGAAGTCCCGCCGCGCCTTCAGCGTGGGGGCGGCCTCCGGGATCACCCATTCGCCCTGCTTGCCCGCCACGACCTGCGCGTACGGGATGCGCTGGCGCGAACCCGCCAAGAAGAACGACCCACCCGCTGCCGTCAGCCGCGCCGCCGGAACGCCCAGCTGCCGCGCCGCCTCCTCCCGCAGCAGTTCCCGCAGGGTCGCCGCTGCCTCGCGCAGGGGCCGGTACAGCGCCTTTACGCTGGTCGAACCGAACGTGAACATCGTCCCGCCCGCGTACCCGCGCGCCGTGTCCGCCTGCCGAACCGTCAGCTGCTCCGGCGTGACCTCCAGTTCCTCCGCCGCAATCTGAGCCAGCGCCGTGTGAATGCCCTGCCCCATCTCGACCTTCGGGACGAAGAACGTCACCCCGGCGGGCGTCACCTCGAACCACAGGTCCGGGTCGCGGGGCGCGTCCTGCGGCCCGGTGCCGTTCTCCTCGATGAACTCCACGAGCGCCGGGCGGCCCGCGGTCAGCGCCAGCGGCACCCCCACCACCAGCAGGCCCGCGCCACTCCCCAGGCCGATCAGGACCCGGCGGCGCGTGACGGGCTTCACAGGCCCTCCCGTTTCAGTTCCGCGGCGCGGGCGACCGCCCGGCGGATCGCGTTGTACCCGCCGCAGCGGCACAGGTTGATGCCCGCCGCCTCCTCGATCTGCGCGGGCGTGGGGTCCGGGGTGCGCCCCAGCAGCGCCACTGCCGACATCAGGTGCCCGGGCAGGCACCACCCGCACTGCAACGGATTTTCCAGGAACGCCTGCTGCACCGGATGCAACTGCTCCCCACGCGCCAGTCCCTCCACGGTCGTCACCTCCCGCCCTGCGGCCGCGCTCGCCGGGGTCAGGCACGCGCGGGTCACCTGCCCGCCGACCAGCACCGTGCAGCTGCCGCACGCGCCGATCCCGCAGCCGTAGTGCGTGCCGGTCAGGCCCAGTTCATCGCGCAGCACCCACACCAGCATCTCGTCCGGGTGCGCCACCTCGCGGCGCTGGCCGTTCACGGTCAGCTGCACGCCGACCCCTGCCCACATTCGTTCATGAAGCCAGCTTAAGCACGGTGGCGCGCGGGACGTGTACGCGGTCCCGCCGTCAGCCGCCGCCCAGCAGCCAGCCCAGCGCCGCGCAGACCGGCACGACCACCCACGCCGGGACCCGCCCAGCCGTCAGCGCCGCGTAGGCCAGCAGCACGCCCGCCAGGTCGGCCGGGCCGCGCACCGCGCCCGTGAACACCGGCGTGTACAGCGCCGCCAGCAGCAGGCCCACCACGCCCGCGTTCACGCCCGCCAGCGCCGCGCGCGCGCCCATGCGGCCACTCAGCGCGGACCAGAACGGCAGCGCTCCCAGCATGAGCAGCGCGCCCGGCAGGAAGATGCCCAGCGTGCCCAGCAGCGCCCCCACCCCTGCCCCCAGGCCCAGGGCGGGCGCGGCGGCGGCCCCCAGGTACGACGCGAAGGTGAACAGCGGCCCCGGCATGGCGTTCGCCGCGCCGTAGCCGGCCACGAACGCCCCGTGCGGCAGCAGGGCCGGCACGAACGCGGGTTCCAGCAGCGGCAGCACCACGTGACCCCCGCCGAACACCAGCGCGCCCGCCCGGAAGGTCGCCCACAGCAGCGCCCAGCCGCCCCCCAGGGCCGACAGGCCCGCGAGGGTGACCGCCAGCGCCGCGCACAGGGCCAGCAGCGCCGTGCCCGCCCGGCGCGACACCGGCACGCGCAGCGCCTGCCCCTCTGTGACCGGCGCCGTCAGGGTGCGCCAGCCGATCAGCGCGCACAGGCCCAGCACGCCCAGCGTGCCCCACCCGCCCGCCCCCGGCCACCACGCGGGCAGGACCAGCAGCGCCGCCGCCGCGCCCAGCGCCAGCCCCGCCCGCACCCGGTCCATCACCAGCGCGCCCCACATGCCCGCCACCGCCTGCGCCACGACCGCCACGGCCGCCAGCTTCACGCCCTGCACCCACCCCGCCCCGTCCGCCGCGCCGCCCGCCAGCGTCCCGCCCAGCAGCGCCATGAGCAGCGCGCTCGGCAGCGTGAACCCCAGCCACGCCGCGCCCGCCCCCGCCCACCCGGCCCGGCGCAGACCCACCGCCAGCCCCACCTGCGAGCTGCTCGGGCCCGGCAGGAAGTTCGCCACCGCCACCAGCTCCGCGTACTCCGCGTCACTGAGCCACGCGCGGCGCTCCACGAACTCCGCCCGGAAGAAGCCCAGGTGCGCCACCGGCCCCCCGAAACTCGACAGGCCCAGCCGCAGGAACACCGTGAAGACCTCCAGAACGTGCATGCCGAACAGCGTACCGGACCGCCCGTCAGGCCCGCCTCCGGCCCCGGGCCGCTCCTCACGCGGGAATGCACGAGAATGCCGGGTATGACCGCAGCTCCCACCCCCACGCCCGCCAACCGCTCCCGCGTGCCCAAGACCGTCTGGGACCTGATCTTCACGCTGGTCATTCCGATCATGATCCTCAGCCCGAATATCCTGGGCAGCGGCATCAGCGTCGCCGAGCAGGTGTTCGGGGGCGGCACCACCGGCAACGTCCGCGCGTACCTCCTCGCCGCGCTGATTCCCGTCGGGTACGTCCTGTGGGACCTCCTGGTGAACCGCAACGTCAGCCCCGTCGCCCTGATCGGCGGGGCAGGCGCGATCTTCAGCGGCGCGCTGGCCTTCTGGTACGTGGACGGCTTCTGGTACGCCATCAAGGACAGCGCCCGCTCGTACCTCGTGGGCCTGCTGTTCCTGATCAGCGCCGCCACCAGCGTGCCGCTGTTCCGCGTGTTCCTCGACGCGACCAGCATCGGCGAGAGCCCCGAACACCGCGCCGCCACCCAGACCGCCATGCGCGACCCGGTCGTCAGGCGCGGCCTGGTGCAGGGCACCGTCGTGTTCGCCGTGGTCGACCTGATCGGCGGCGTCGTGAACAGCGTCGTGAACTACCAGCGCGTCACCGCGAAGTTCGGCACGGACGACTTCAACGCCCAGATCGCCGCCGTGAACGCCGTCATGCGCGTCCCGGGCCTGATCATCAGCCTCGTGGGCGTCGCGGGCGCCGTGTGGCTCCTGAACCGCGCCGTGACCGCCCGCTACGGCGCGGGCGCCAGCCTCTTCGAACCCGGCAAGCTCGCTGAACGCCTGCGTGAACGCGGCGAACCTGTCAGCTGAATCACCCCCGAGGGCCGCGGCGGGGTACCCTCCCCGCCGCGGCCCTTTCACGTCCGGGGCCGGGGGGTGTTGACAGTTTCGGCACTCGCCTATAAAGTAAGCGAGCCCTGAAACGCGCCCGAGCGCGGGCGAGAATACCAAAGGTGTGCCGAGGTGGCGGAATTGGTAGACGCACTAGTTTCAGGGACTAGCGCCGCGAGGCGTGTGGGTTCAAGTCCCATCTTCGGCACCACACAGAAGGCCCCAGCAGAAATGCCGGGGCCTTCCTGTATTACATGACGATCAGACAGCAGCGGAAGGGAGACCAGTGCGGCCTCCCCTCCGCTGCAGTTCCGTTCCCTACCGGCGTTTGCGGTGGATGACCTGTTCGTACACGGCTTCCAGCGCGGCGGCGCGGGTGGTCAGGTCGTACTGCGCGGCGCTGGCGCGCGCCCCGGCCTGAAGTGCGGGCAGGCGACCGGGCATCAGGGTGTCGAGCAGGCCCTCGGCGAGCGCTTCGGGCGTGGCGGCGCGGACGGTGCCGTTCACGCCCTCCTGAATCAGGTCCAGCGCGGCGGGACTCTGCGCGGCGACGAGGGGCGCGCCCGCCGCGAGGGCCTCGATCATACTCATGGGGAGGACCTCGCTGGTGCTCGCGGTGATGAACACGTCGGCGGCCGCCAGCGCCTCGGGAACTCGCTCGTACGGGACGGGACCGGTGAAGGTGACGCCCTCGGGGGCCGACTGTTCCAGCGCGGCGCGGCTGGGGCCGTCCCCGACGACCAGCAGGCGCAGGTCCGGGCGGCTGGCGCGGGCGCGGTCGAAGGCGCGCAGCATGACGTCCAGGTTCTTCTCGGGGGCCAGTCGGCCCAGCGATACGACCAGTGGCGCGTCCGGCGCCACGTGGTACGTCTCGCGGAACGCCGCGCCCGTGGCGGCGCGGAACGCGGCGAGATCCACCGGGTTCGGCATCAGGTCCACGGGGCCCTGGAAGCCGTACTCGCGCAGCATGTCCACCATCGCGCGGCCCGGCGCGAGCACCGCGTCCACCCGGCGTGCGAACGCGCTCACGTGCGGGCGCAGCACCGCGCGGCCCACCCGCTTGGGCATGGGCGCGTAGTGCAGGTACTGGTCGTACTGCGTGTGGGCCGTGTACACCACGGGCGCCCCGGACAGCCGCGCCCACTTCAGGGCCAGCTGGCCCGCCAGGAACGGGTGCATGGTGTGCAGCACGTCCAGCCCGCGCAGTGGCAGCCGCGAGGTCAGGAGGGGCCCCGGCGCGAGCATCACGGGGTAGTCCGCCGGGGCACCCAGCGCCCGCGCGCCCGCAAAGGACGAGTTCAGGCGGTACACGCCGTCCTCGCGTGGGGGCATCAGCGGGTGGCGGGGCGCGAAGATCCGCACCTCGTGCCCACGCTCGCGCAGGCCCCGCGCGAACAGCGCCGTGCTGGTCGCCACCCCGTTCCGGGACGGCAGGTAGGTCGCAGTGACAATCCCGACGCGCACCCGCGCAGTGTAGCCCCGCAGGCGTCCCCGCGCGAGCCGGCCCCGTATCCTGTGGCCCATGCAAGAGCCGCTCATCATTCCCTGCGTGGACATCCAGTCCGGGCGCGCCGTGCGCCTGTTCGAGGGCGACCCCGACCGCGAGACCGTGTACTTCGACTCCCCTCTGGACGCCGCCCGGCACTGGGTGGGCCTGGGCGCGGGCCTCGTGCACCTCGTGGATCTGGACGCCGCCACGGGCCGCGGCGAGAACCGCGCCGTGATCGCGCAGATCACGCAGGAACTGGGCGTACCGGTCGAGGTGGGCGGCGGCATCCGCAGCCGCGAGGCCGCCGAGGAATTGCTGCGCCTGGGCGTGGACCGCGTCGTGATCGGCACCGCCGCCGTGAAGCAGCCGGAACTCGTGCGGGAATTGATCACCGCGCACGGCCCCGAACGGGTGGTCGTCAGCCTGGACGCGCGCGGGCTGGAGGTCGCCACGCACGGCTGGGCGCAGGGCAGCGGCGTCATGGTCGCCGACCTGACCCCCACCCTGGCCGACGCGGGCCTGGAAACGCTGATCTTCACGGACGTCACCCGCGACGGCACGCTGCGCGGCCTGAACCGCGACCTGATGGCCCAGGTCCGCCGTCTCTGGATGAACACCCTGATCGTGGGCGGCGGCGTCGCGAACCTCGACGACGTGCGCCTGCTGCGCGAGGAACACATCGAGGGCGCCATCGTGGGCCGCGCCATCTACGAGGGCACCCTGCCGTTCCCCGCCGTGCTCGACTAAAACGGATTCCGTTTCGCTCCTGCTCGCGCTGCTGCGCAGCTCTCCGAGTCCGCTCGGGTTGAAAGATGCTGCACACCTTGCAACCGGAGTCCATATGATCTGCCGGACAGGGAGCGGGGCGGAGGTGACCCACGACCTCCGCCCCGCTCCCTGTGCCCTTACCTGCGCCGTCCGCCGGTGATGCCCAGCAGGCGCAGCACGATCACGACGGGCACGGCGAGCACGGCAGTCACGGCGTTCCACAGGGCGGCGCGGACGGTGGGCAGCATGCGGCCCTCCTCGCGGCGCGGCACCTGCTTCAGTACACGCGGCAGTGTCGGGACCGCCACGCCCAGCACGCGGCCCCGGGCGTCCTGCGCGGGGCGCCCGGCGGCGTCCTTCGCGTCGCGTTCCTGGGCACTCTCGGTGGGGTCGATGTCCACGCCCTGCGCGGCCAGCGCTTCCTTCTTCGCGGTGTTCGCGGCGCCCCCGGCGTGCGTGCCGAACTTCTGTGAGTACACCCAGGTGACTTCGGCGCCGAAGAAGAAGATCATCGCGGAGTAGTAGATCCACAGCAGGAGCACGATCAGGGTCGCGGCCGCCCCGAAGGCGCTGCCGGGCGCCGCCTGACCCAGGTACAGGCCGATGCCCAGCTGGCCCAGCGTGAACAGCGTGGACGTGAAGAAGCCTCCCACCCACACCTCGTGCCACTGGAGTTTCACGTCGGGCAGCACCTTGTACACGCCCGCGAAGACCGGCGCGAGGAACAGCGTGGACAGCAGCGCCGTGCCCAGCCGCACGAAGAACGCGCCCGCGCCGATGGTGTCTCCCAGGGTCTGCGCGATGGCGGACAGGTACGTGTTCAGGCCCAGGAACACGATCAGCAGCAGGCCGATCACGATGATCATCAGGAACGACTTCACGCGCGTCCACAGGATGTTCACGATGCCCTGCGGCGGGGCCGGGTCGGCGCCCCACATGGAGTTCAGGGCGTCCTGCACCTGCACGAACAGGCCCGTGGCGCCCATGAACAGCGTCACGAACGCCGCGATGGTCGCCACGAGACTTCCCTTGAGCAGGCTGTCGGGTTTGATCAGGCCGCGCAGGAACTCGGCGGTGTCGCTGCCCAGGTTCTGCGACACCAGCCCCGCCGGGCCGAACAGCTGGTCCAGCACCGCCGAGTCGGTCAGGAACCGCCCGGCGACCGCCACCGCGAGCAGCAGGAGCGGCGCGATGCTGAACATGGCGTAGTAGGCGATCGCGGCGGCGAGGCGCGGGGCCTTGTCCTGCCCGAAGGCCAAGAAGGCCTCGCGCAGCAGGGTGAACAGGTCGGCAGGCTTGAGCCTCATCCCGGCAGTCTACGGACGCGCGCGGCAGGTGTCCGCAGGAGCGGGATTCACGCTTTTCCCATACTGCCCCGGCCCTGCTAGCCTGCCCCTCATGCACGCCATCCCGGAAGGCTTCACGCAGACCCTGACCGTGACCGTCACCGACGACATGACCGTCAGTTTTGGCGAACTGGGCCGCCTGCACCCCGTGTACGCCACGTACTGGATGGCCAAACACTTCGAGGAGGCCGGGCGCAAGATCATCCTGCCCTTCCTGGAAGACGGTGAGGGCGGCATCGGCACGCAGGTGGACGTCACGCACACCGCCTCCGCGCTGCCCGGCATGACGGTCACCGTGACCGCCACCTTCGACCGGATGGACGGGCGGCGCATCGTCGCCCGGATGCGCGCCGTGAACGAACTCGGCGACGAGATCGGATTTGGCAGCACCACCCAGATGGTCCTGCCACAGTCGCGCATCGATGCGGGCTTCGACACGTTGCGCGCCCGCTGGGCGGAACGGGTTGATGGGTGATGGAGGGGGGCGGTTCGGTTTGCTGTGCGCCTTCTGTTCACGGGCTGAACTGAGCTGAGCTGCGGCCTGGGGGGCGGCGTGCGTTTCGTGCGCGGCTTTCCTGGACCGGGTGCAGCGGGGGGCCGCTATGCTGGAGCGTCATGCCGAAATCTCTTCCCGTGTCCCGGTACTACGACGTGCAGCGCGATGAGGCCGGTCAGCGCTTCATCCGCGTGAACGTGACGGGCCTCGCCCTGCTGCAAAACCCCCTGCTGAACAAGACCACCGCGTTCACCCCGCAGGAGCGGCGCGAACTGGACCTCGAGGGCCTCGTGCCGCCCCACACCAGCACCTTCGAGGAGCAGAAGGAACGCACGTACCTGCGCTACCTGAAGTGCAACTCCGACCTGGAAAAACACGAGTACCTGCGCGCCCTGCAGGACCGCAACGAGGTGCTGTTCTACGCGATCCTCGAGGATCACCTGGAGGAGATGCTGCCCATCATCTACACGCCCACCGTGGGCGAGGCGGTCCGCAACTACTCCAGCAACTACCGCTACCCGCGCGGGTTCACGGTCAGCACCGGCGACATCGACCGGGTGGACGACATGCTGGAGAACGTCACCGTGAACGACGTGCGCATGATCGTCGCGACCGACAGCAGCGCCATCCTGGGCATCGGTGACCAGGGCTTCGGCGGCATGGCGATCAGCATCGGCAAGCTGTCCCTGTACACCGCCGCCGGGGGCGTCGGCCCCGACAAGACCCTGCCCGTGGAACTGGACGTCGGTACGAACCGCCAGGACCTGATCGACGACCCGCTGTACCTGGGCGTGCACCACCAGCGCCTGACCGGCGCCGCGTACGACGAGTTCCTGGACGCGTTCGTGGAGGCCGTGTCGCACCGCTATCCGAAGGCGATCATCCAGTGGGAGGACTTCAGTCGCGGCACCGCCTTCCGCGTGCTCGAACGCTACCGGCGTGTGGTGCCCAGCTTCAACGACGACATCCAGGGTACGGGCGCCATGGCCCTGGCGGGCCTGATGCGCGCCGCGCAGATCAAGGGCGAGCGGCTGGAGGACCAGGTGTTCGTGATCGTCGGCGCGGGCGCCGCCGGGATCGGCGTGGCCATGGCGATCCGGCAGGGCCTGATGACCTGGGGCGGCCTGAGCCACGCTGACGCGAACGCCCGGGTGTTCGTCGTGGACCGTCACGGCCTGCTCATGCACGGCCAGCCGGACCTGGAGGAGCAGCAGCTGAGCTTCGTGCGCCGCCCCGAGGACCTCCAGGGCTGGACATACGAGGGCGAGTACCCCAGCATGCACGACGTCATCGTGAACGCGCGGGCCACCGCGCTGCTGGGCTTCACCGGCGTGCCCGGCCTGTTCCGCCAGGAGAGCATCCAGGCGATGCTGGAGCACACCCCACGTCCCATCGTGTTCCCGCTGAGCAACCCCAGCAGCCACGTCGAGGCCCGCCCCGCCGACGTCATCCACTGGACGCAGGGCGGCGCGATCGTCGCGTCCGGCAGCCCCTTCCCGGACGTGGAGTACGGCGGCAAGCGCCACCCCATCGGGCAGGGCAACAACGCCTTCATCTTCCCCGGCCTGGGCTTCGGCGCGATCGCCAGCCGTGCCCGCGAGATCACCGACACCATGGTCATGGAAGCCGCCCGCACCCTGGCCGAATTCACCGCGCAGTCCGGCGAACGCGTCTACCCGCCCATCAGCGACCTGCGCGAACTGAGCATCCAGGTGGCCGTGAACGTCGCCCTGCAATCCATCCGCGACGGCGTGTGCGCCGAACGCCGCATCCGCAACATGACCAGAGACGAACTCGAACAGGTCATCCGGGGCCGCGCCTGGGAACCCCGCTACCTCCCACTTCGGAAGGGGTGATGGTTGAAAGTTGATGGGTGATGGAGGCGGGACAGTCCGGCCCATCACCCTTTGCCCATCAACCCTTCCCCCCGTCACTGCGCCCCGCTTCACCTGGGCCCTAGAATGGTGAGGTGAAGCGGCGTGCATGCAGGGTGGGGCTTGAGTTGAGCGGCGACAGGCCGCGGGGTTCAGCGTTCGAGCCGCTCCTGCGCCGTGTCGCCGGGAGACAACTGTGAGTGCCATCTACCAGCGGGCCCGCCCGGTGCGGTGGGAGGACGTGGTCGGGCAGGAGCACGTCAAGGACGTCCTGAAGGCCGCGCTGGAGCAGGGCCGCGTGGGGCACGCGTACCTGTTCAGCGGGCCGCGCGGGGTGGGGAAGACCACCACCGCCCGATTGATCGCCATGACCGCCAACTGCACCGGCCCGATGCCGAAGCCCTGCGGGGAGTGCGAGTCGTGCCTGAGTGTCCGCGCCGGCTCGCACCCGGACGTCATGGAGATCGACGCGGCCAGCAACAACAGCGTGGACGACGTCCGCGACCTGCGCGAGAAGGTCGGGCTGGCCGCCATGCGCGGCGGGAAGAAGATCTACATCCTGGACGAGGCGCACATGATGAGCCGCGCCGCGTTCAACGCCCTCCTGAAGACACTGGAGGAACCACCCGGCCACGTCATCTTCATCTTGGCGACCACCGAACCCGAGAAGATCATCCCCACGATCCTCTCGCGCTGCCAGCACTACCGTTTCCGCCGCCTGACCCCGGAGGAGATCGCCGGGAAGCTCGCCGGGCTCGCCCAGCGCGAGGGCGTGCGCGCCGAGGGCGACGCGTTGCAACTCATCGGACGGCTGGCCGACGGCGCGATGCGTGACGGCGAGAGCCTGCTGGAACGCATGCTGGCCGCCGGCACCGCCGTGACCCGTGCGGGCGTGGAGGAGGCGCTGGGTCTCCCGCCCGGCGAGCGCGTGCGCGGCATCGCCGCCGCCCTGGT
This sequence comes from Deinococcus soli (ex Cha et al. 2016), assembly GCF_001007995.1. Taxonomy (NCBI): domain Bacteria; kingdom Thermotogati; phylum Deinococcota; class Deinococci; order Deinococcales; family Deinococcaceae; genus Deinococcus; species Deinococcus soli (ex Cha et al. 2016). The sequence continues at coordinate 2,288,449 of NZ_CP011389.1, forward strand.
GAGCGGCGACGCGGGCGCCGCCCTGAGTGGCGCGGGGCACCTGTACCGCGACGGCTTCGCGGCCCGCACGGTCGTCGAGGGCCTTGTCGCGGCGCTGGGTGCGGCCCTGCACGCCGAACTGGGCCTGAACCCCGACGGTCGCCTGGACGGCGCGGACATTCCCCGCCTGCTGAAACTTCAGGCGGCCCTGGACGAGCAGGAATCCCGCTTCGCCCGCGCCGCAGACCAGCAGAGCCTCGAACTGGCCCTGACGCACGCCCTGCTCGCCGCCGACACCGTGAGCGGCGGCAGCGCCCCGGCCAGCGCGGGCGCGGGGGCCGCTCTCCCGGCGGACCTCGCGCAGCGCCTGAACCGCCTGGAGAAGGAACTCGCCACACTGCGTGCCAACCCGCCCGCCGCGCCGTCCGGCCCGGTGGGAGAGGCCCGCCGCGCCCCCACGCCCGGCAGCGCAGCCCCCGGCCCGCGCGCCGCCAGCCCCGACCCCGCGCAGCCCATTCCCGCCCCGACGGGTGGCAGCTGGGCGGACGTGACCCGGCAGGCCAGCATGCAGCTGCGCGCCTTCCTGAAACCCGCCCGGCAGCACGCCGAACCCGGCTACGTCAGCCTCGGGTACGACGACCGCAACGCCTTCCACGCCAAGCAGGTCGCCGCGAAATTCGACGACATCGCCAGGATCGTCCTGGGCGTGTTCGGCCCGGTCACCTTCGAACTGATCGCGCCGGAAGGCAGCCGCCGCGTGAACCTCGGCGGGGGTCAATCCGGTGGTGGGCAGTTCGGTGGCGGTTCGGCGGGCAGCGCCCCGGCCCCCGAGCCGACCCCGCCCGCCCCGACCCCAGCCCCGGCCCGCGCCGCGCCGCCCGTCCGGGAGCCTGCGCCGGACCACGGGGCCGCGCCGGACGTCGCGCCGTTCGACCCGACCCGCAGCGCCCCCCGCCGCCCCGCAGGCACGCGCGGCCCGGATTTCGCGCCCATTGACCCGCCACAGGCCCAGGCCACCCCGATACAGCCCGCGCCGGCGCAACAGGCCACCGCGCCGACCCAGGCCGGGCCGTCCCCACGCGCCAGCGTCGCCACGCTCCCCCCACCCCTCCCCGAACGGCGCGTGCCCCCCACCAGCCCCGACGACGCCGCGCCCGCCCCGCTGGCCGACCTCGACCCCGGCCCGTGGGACGACACGCCCGCCGCGCAGCCCGCCAGTATCCCCCGTGACGCCGGGCCGCCCCCGCGCAGCGAACGGAACCTCTACCTGGGCGAGGTCATCACCGAGGAACCCGACTGGAACGCCTTCGGCGGCCCCGACCTGCTGGGCGACCTGCCGCCCGAGGAGGACATGCCCTTCGCGGACCTCGGCGTCCCCCGCCCCGCCCCGAAACCCACCCCGGCCCCCACGCCCGCCCCGCAGGAGGCGAAAGCCCCCCCGCAGGACGCCAGGGTGACCCCCGGGAGGCCCGGCGACATCCGCGCCCACCCCGTCTACGAGGACATCCGCACCCGCTTCAGCGGCCGCGTGCGCGAGATCGGCAAGAACCGCAACGCCCCGCCCGTTCCCGATACCCTGGGCGCCGACCTTCCCGAAGAGGACGACGAGTAAGAGGCTGTCCCCATCGGGTGTGACGGATGCCCGCCCCGGGAAAGCCTCCCGGGGCGGGCACTGAACTGGGTGGAGCTGACCCGGTGATCGGGATGCGGCTAGGCCACCTGGAGCGGCGTGTCATTCAGGTGCAGCCGCCCGGCCCGGACGTCCGCCACGAGATCGAAGTACCCAGTGACGCTGGCGGCGTCGTGCATGATCGAGAGCATCGTCTTGCCGCCGGTGTACTTCAGCATCAGCTGAAACGCCGTCAGCTGGGTCGGGTCGTCAAGGTTGGCCAGCGGCTCGTCGAACACGTACAGGTCGGCGGGCTTGAGGAGCGTCATGGTGAGCGCGAACTTCTTGCGCTGCCCGAGGGACAGCTCGTCGTAGCGGGCGTCGAGCAGCGCCGTGAGTCCGAACGCCTCGGTCAGCTCCTGCGCGGCGCGGGGGTCGTGCCCACTCAGCAGCTCCCGCAGGGGTAGCGCGGGGAACACCACCGGCTCGACGAGTCCACTGACCTCGCCCGAACGGCTCAGGGTGCCGTCCCGCAGCGGCAGCAGGCCAAGGGCGGTCAGGGCGAGGGTGCTCTTGCCCGCCCCGTTCGCACCCTGGATCAGCACACGGCTGCCGGTGGGGACGGTCAGGTTCACGTCGGTGAGGGTTGCGGTATCCCCCTGACCGAACGCAGCGCCCTGCCACTCGATCGCCACCTGCCGGGGTGCGGCGGGAAAGGACGGAGCCTCGGTCGCCTGCGCCAGCAGTCCGGCCAGGCGCGCGATGTTGGCGCGCAGGACCTGCACGCCCGGCAGCAGGTCAATCAGGGACTGCACCGCCCCCACGGCCATCCAGTACGCCGTCATGTACGCCATCAGGCTGCCCAGCGTCAGCGAGGTGGTCATGACGGCGTAGCCGCCCAGGACCAGCACCAGCAGTTCCGCCACGCTCAGGGTGATGCGGCTCAGGGTGCTGTACTTTCCGGATCGGTACCCCAGGGTGTACACCGCGTCCAGGCGGCGGTCCACGGCACGCATCAGCTGATGCAGGGCCAGGCCGTCCAGCTGGAACGTCCGGACCGTGCGGTACGCCCCGATGGCCGCTGCGTGGATCTCCTGCTGGGCGGCGGTGGCTTCCTGCACGCCGTGGGCGTCCTGGTGCAGCCGGGCGGCGAAGTGCCGTGCGAGCAGCAGCAGAGCGGGTGTGATGACCAGCAGCACGCTCGTGAGCTGCCAGGACAGCAGCAGCACCGTGACCAGCGCCGTGACCAGGGTCATGAGGGCGCGCAGCAGCTGCATGCCGGTGGTGACCACGGGCGTCACGGTCTGTTCCACCTCGGTCATGGTGCGCGCCACGAAGTACCCGTCGCCCTGCTGCGCGACCAGCACCGGGGGCAGACGGTAGTACCCGTCCACCATGCGCCGCGTGAGCGCCGCACTCAGGCGGTTCGTGAGCCGCTGCTGGTACTGGCCGCCCTGGAAGTCCGCCCAGCGCAGCAGGCTGAACACCAGCAGGGACACTGCGGCGATACCGATCAGCCAGTCCAGCCGGCCCCGCGCCACCGCCACGTCGAAGATCAGGCGGGTTGCCAGGGGATTCAGGGCTGTCATCAGGAAGGCGATCGATCCGGCCCAGGTCAGGGCCAGCAGGTACGGGCGGGTCTGCCCGGCGACCACCAGCGTCCAGTCCTCCTTCCAGCTTCTCATGCCTGGCCTCCGTGTCTGTTGAGCAGGTCGTCCGGCAGCAGCGGGTTGGTGCGACCAGCGGCGAGGCGGTGCAGGAACAGGGCGACGCCGCTGCTGCCGCTGCCCAGGTCGGTGCTGACGCGGTGCAGGTAATCGCCAGGGAACGTGACGCCCTGCGCCCGGCGCACGCTGAACAGCAGGACCCCACGGGCGGCGCGGTGGGCGTCTTGCACGTAGGAGGGATCGTTCAGGAACTCGGCGGCGTCCAGCAGGTACATGCCCAGCCCTGCCATGCCCATGAACAGGCCAGGGAACACGCTGTACTTGGAGGTGGTGGCCAGCCGGATCTGCCCGGCCAGCTGCCGGTACATGGGGTGTCCGGTGACGTGGGCGTAGCGGACCAGCACGCTGCCCACCCCGGCGCTGCCGGTCAGCCAGTATGGGTAGAGGACCGAGCCGCCGGGCTGGTCCGGGAAGCCCAGCGCTCCGCCGTCCAGTGTGCGGGCCTGCGCGAGGTCCTCAGCCAGGGCTGCCTCGCCGAGGCTGAGGTATCGACGTTCCCCGGTCGCCGCGTGCAGGTACAGCAGGAACAGGGCCACCCCGCTGCCACCGAATCCCAGGCCGACTTCCTGCGGTCCGAAGTCGGGCCAGGTGGCGCGCCCGTCCAACCGGCGGGCGGTCGCGTCGAGCAGGTCGCCGATCCGGCGGGCCTCGTCCAAGTACGCCGGGTCACCCCACTGCCGGTGCAGCAGCAGGCTCGCCAGCCCGAACCCGCTGGCTCCGCCGTACAGGTGCACGCGGGCGTACAGGTGATCGTGCCGCTGGGCCAGCTGGTAGGCCCGTTCGGCCAGCCCGCGTTCACCCAAGCGGGCGAGGCCCACGGCCATACCGGCCAGCCCGCTGAACAGGCCGGGTGCCGTGCCCGTCGTGGGGGGCTGGCGGCGGATCCACTCGCGCACCTTGCGGGGCACCTCGCCGTTCACGGTGTGCAGCGCCGCCGTGACGCCCAGCGCGCCGAAATCCAGGCTCAGGCTGTGGCTGAGCTGCGGGGAGGACGGGAACAGCCGGTCCTGCCGGGTGTCGTCGGCAACCCCGATGGCGTGCCGCAGGGCGCTGCGGGCCACCCGCTCCAGCTGCGCGGCCTCGACCGGCCGGGGGGGCGTCAGGATGGCGGGCGTGCGGCGCAGGGTCACGCGGTCATGCAACTGTGCCATGAGGGCCGCGAGATCCAGCGTGCCGTCCGAGGCGAGCAGCTGCTCGATGACCTGCACGAACGCGGCGGGCAGGCCGAAGTCGGCCGCGAAGGCCTGCAGGAAGGTGGGAAGTGCGTCGTCCTTGACGTTCCTGAGCACTGCGACGGGCAGGAGCAAGCTGAACAGCAGCGCGCCCAGAGCGTAGTGATCGTCCGCGACGGTGGTGCCCGCCTGACCGGCCCGGCCGGGCCGGTCGAAGCCTGGCGTGAACATGTTGATGTCCGGGTCCACGCCGCGCTGCGCGGCCCCCTCGAAGTCGATCAGCCAGGCTCCTGCGCACCGGCCCTCGTCAACTGAGACCAGCACGTTGTTCATGGACAGGTCGCCGAAGACCACGCCGCGCTGGTGCACGGCCTGCACGGCCCGCATGACTTGCACAGAAACGGACCGCAGCAGCGTCCACCAGCTCTGTAGGGCGGCCAGGTCGTGAGTGGTGCGGACCACGGGGCTGTACTTGACGGCGAAGGCATGCAGGGACATGCCGCTCAGGTACGACTGCGCCAGGAACGTGTGCTCCCAGCTCGTGAACAGGTCCAGGGCTTCCGGCGCGACCCCGCTGCCGCCCAGGAGGGTCAGCAGGCGGTGTTCCTTGCGCAGCTGTTCTACCGCGTCCTGCCCGGTGACGCTGGCGTTCACGTGGGGCCTGGCCTCCTTGAGGACCACCGTTGCGCCCGTCTGTTGATCGGCGGCCAGGTACACCCCGCCGGAATTCGAGTAATTCAGGACCTGTTGGACCTCGTAGCGGCCATTCAGGAGTGCGGCGTCCTCGTCGGGCTCGTCCGGCTGGAAGGGGTCACGCAGCCAGTCGGGCTGCTGGTACTGCGGCGTGCGTTCATCCGCTTCCAGGCTGAGGTCCGGGCGGATCAGGTACGACGTGAGTGCGCCGTCCGGGTCGCGCCGCGTGATGGGCGTGAAGCCGCCATAGCGGTAGTACAGCACCGCGCAGTCGCGGTAGCGGCGGTCCGAGAGAACATAGGGGCCCTCAAAGTCCTTCAGCTGCCCGTACAGCGTCTCCAGTAGCGTCCGGGCCTGCTGCTCGTCACGGGGGTAGAGGGTCATGAATTTCCCGCTGGAGCCGCGCGCGCAGCCCTTGCCGAGCAGGAGCGACAGCACAAACGGATCACTGGCGAACTTGAAGGGCACGTTCGCCTGCACGCAGATGCGGGTCACGCGTTCCAGGATTGCCCTGGCGTTGCCGGGCGTGGCCGACACGTGTAGTTTCCAGCCCTGCATGGGGACCGCTGCGCCCAGCGGCTGCACGTGCGTCCAGAAGGCTTCCCGGACCACGCGGGTCGCCAGGGGCAGCAGCGGCTGCACCACGGTCACATACTCGGTGCCGGGCTGGTACCGCTCGAAGGGCTCGTAGTAGTCGGAGCGCAGGTAGAGGTGACGGACGACCTGCTGAAAGTTGAAGCGGGGGGGGACGAGGTTCGCGCCGGTGCTCATGGTGCCTCCTGGAAGAATGGATCGGTCTAATTGATCGTTCTGCTGTTGTGGCGGGGCAAAAAATGGGGGCGCAGCTGCGCCCCCCGTGAAGGTCATTCCTGGCCGGTCGCTGCCGGGCGGATGGGGAGATAGGTGTGGACGTGGTTCAGGGCGTCCAGTGCATCGAACTTGTGCATGCCCGGATCAGGCGAGCTGGTTGCTGCCGCAGTGGTTGCTGATGGTGCTCCAGTCGGTGGGGGCGGGGGCGGTGGTGCGCAGGGTCTGCAGGTTCAGGATGTTCTTCATGGGGTCACTTCCTTGTGGGGCGAGAGGGCGATGGTGGAGTGATCGGAGGGGGGTGATCAGGCGAGCTGGTTGCTGCCGCAATGGTTGCTGATGGTGCTCCACTCGGTGGGGGCGGGGGCGGCGGTGCGCAGGGTCTGCAGGTTCAGGATGTTCTTCATGGGGTCACTTCCTTGTGGGGCGAGAGGGCGATGGTGGAGTGATCGGGGGGGTGATCAGGCGAGCTGGTTGCTGCCGCAATGGTTGCTGATGGTGCTCCACTCGGTGGGGGCGGGGGCGGCGGTGCGCAGGGTCTGCAGGTTCAGGATGTTCTTCATGGGGTCACTTCCTTGTGGGGCGAGAGGGCGATGGTGGAGTGATCGGGGGGGTGATCAGGCGAGCTGGTTGCTGCCGCAGTGGTTGCTGATGGTGCTCCAGTCGGTGGGGGCGGGGGCGGCGGTGCGCAGGGTCTGCAGGTTCAGGATGTTCTTCATGGGGTCACTTCCTTGTGGGGCGAGAGGGCGATGGTGGAGTGATCGGGGGGGTGATCAGGCGAGCTGGTTGCTGCCGCAGTGGTTGCTGATGGTGCTCCAGTCGGTGGGGGCGGGGGCGGTGGTGCGCAGGGCCTGCAGGTTCAGGATGTTCTTCATGACTCACCTCCTCAGGTGGAACTTGAGCTTGTGAACACCGTCTGTGGCGTTCTCGTTTCCGCTCTTGCCACAGTTGTACGTGGGTCACTGGGAACCGCCTGGGACCCAGATGCTCTCCAGACTGGGAATCGGGAGCCCGTGATCGGTTCATGCACTCTGCATCTCGGTAAAGTCAGGTATGACGCAATTCAGCTCCAGAGGTTCTGCCCGGACAACGGTGCCGCGCGCGTTGCCCTCCGAGGTCATCCGCGTGGACGCACTGGCGCAACTTTCTGTTCCGGACCGTCCTGGAGTTGTCCTGCTGGCCCCGAGTGGCTACGGCAAGACCACACTGCTCGCGCAGTACGCGCGCAACACCACCCGGCCGGTCGTGTGGCTGTCACTTGGCCCGGGCGATGAGGACACTGCCGTCTTCCGCAAGAACCTCTGCCAGGCATTTCACGTGGCGTGTGGCGTCCTCCCGACGGACCCCACCGGGGCACTGCTGGATGTCATGGACCGCATCCTCGAACAGATGCCAACCGATGGGCCGGGCGTCGACATCGTGCTTGACCGGGCCGAGCACGTCACCCAGACCCACGGGGCGTTCCTGGCAGCCCTGATTGACCTGCTGCCGGAAGGGTACCGGGTGCTGATCGCCACGTACGATTCCCAGGGGTTCCCGCTGGCGCGGCTGGTGGCATCCGGGCACGTGAGCGTCCTGACGACCGAGCACCTGCGCTTCACCGATCAGGAGACGGCCATCTTCCTCCAGGCGCATGACCGCGGACAGGACGTTGCGCAGCTGATGGTGAGCAGCGAGGGCTGGCCGGTCAGCATCGCCCTGAGCCTGCTCGAATCCACGGCTCAGGTGGACATCAATCAACTCCTGCATGACGCCCTGACCCCACTGCCGACCGAGGTACTGGCAGCGTTGCCTGACCTCGCGCTGTTTGATGAATGGAGTGATGACCTGTCGGATGTTCTGGGGCGTCCTCTGCCCCCCGAGTGGCTGACCACGCTGCGCCGCGCCGGGCTGCCCCTCACACCTCTGGGTCGGGGGCTGTACCGACCGCACCGCCTGCTGCTGAATCTGCTGGAGCGTCAGTTGCAGCGCCTGCCGGACCGTAACCGTCAGGCCCACCTGTTACGGGCCCAGATGGCTGCGCAGGACCACGACCTGTCCACCGCTCTGCGCCACGCCCGGCGCGCTGAACGGCCGGACCTGATGGAAGCCTACGCGCGGGATCTGTTTCCCGCACTGCGGGTCCAGCTGGATTTCACCCTCCTCAATGAACTGGCTGGGCTGCACCCGGGCCGCGCGCCTGACTGGTGGCTGGAACTCCAGGCAGTCGCGCAACTTGAAACCGGGCAGGGCGAGGCAGGCCTGAGCCTGCTGCACACCATGCTGAACGCCCGGCAGCTGTCCGGGGTGGGCTTCGCCGCTCTTGCGCTGCACGCCGCGCGTCAGGGGAATTTTGAGGGACAGCTCACGCACGCCCAGGCAGGTCTTGACGTGGCGGACGGCACCGTGCGGACCGCGCTTGCCATGCAGCTCGCTTCTGCATTCATCTCGCTGGAGCGGTTTGCGGATGGTGAACAGGTCACCGATGATCTGATCCGGCAGGCGCGGGCGCAGGGGGACGACCTGACTGAAGCGAACGTGCTCAGCATGCACCAGTACACGCTGTTGATGCAGCGCCGCTGGATGGAACGCGAAGAGGTGCTGCGCCGCGCCCGCAGCATCCTCCAGGCGCATGGGCAGCGCCGAAGGGCCCTGCAGATCGATACGGAGTGGGCGCAGGTGCTGATCGAACAGGGGCAGCACGACGAGGCCGCCGCTCTCCTGACCGAGTGCATTGAACTGGCCCTGCGCACGCAACCAATCCACCTGCCCACCCTGTATCAGGCACTTGCCCGGCTGAAACTCATCCGCGGTGACCGGGACGGCGCTGCCCATTCCCTGGCCAACGCCCGCGATGTGATGCGCTCCCTGAACCTGCCGGTGCTCCTGCCCTTCCTTCATGCCAGTCACTTCGACCTGCATGGCAGCGCGGCTGACCTTGAACGGGCCGATCAGGCCTACGCGCAGCTCCGTGACGCAGCCCAGCGGCCCATTTTCCGCCGCCACCTGCTGCCTCTGTTCGAGGGACTGCACGCCCTGGATCACCGTCAGGCCGACGCAGCCCGCGCCGCCCTGAGCGCCGCCACGCGCGACTGCGTGGACCGCACGCACGCCGCACGCGCCCAGACCCTGCTCCTGGCCCTGGACGCCCAGCAGGGCCAGCTGAGCCGCGCCGCCCTGGACGCCAGCCGGCACACCCTTCAGGCCCTTGACGTCCCGAGCGTCACCTACGCCGATCAGCGCCATCTGAGTGCGCTGCGCGCTTACCTCGCGGCGCACTGCCCTGAACACCCCCTGGCCGGGCAGGCCGCCGCACCCACCGCGCTGCCCGATCCGGTGTCAGTGGGCCTGCGGGTCGAGGTGGGCAGGAAGATTGAGTTGTGGGCCGGCGATCAACCGGTCAAATTGCCCCTCGCCAAGGCCGGAGAGCTGCTGCTGTGGCTGCTCTGGCACGGCCGGGGGACACTGCACGACATCCTGAATGACCTGTGGGACGGGTCGCGCGACCCCAAACACCACGAGTATTTCCGCGTGGTGGTGCGCCGCCTGCGGCAGACCCTCAAAGATGCGCTCGGGTTCCCCGGCGATCCCCTGCCCTACGCGCAGGGCGCCTACGCCCTGCAACCCGAACTGAATGTCGCCCTGAACCTGCGCGCCGCCCAGGACGCCGCCCGGAACGGCGATCCGGCCCAACTGTTACGCCTGCACGTGGACGCCCTGGCCACCGACCTGACCTCCGACTGGTTCGAGGCGATCCGAGACAGCCTTCGCCAGGACCAGCTGTATGCCCTTGGGGAGATCGAGGGCCGCATTTCCATGAACGACCCAGGCCTCGCCGTGACCCTCATGAAACAGGCCGTGCGCGCCCAACCTGCAGACGCCGAAACGCACCTGGCCCTGATCCGGGTTCTGCTGCGGCATGAACCGTCCAGTGCCCCCAGCGCCTTTCAGGCCTACCGCCTCATGCTCGAACGTGAGTACGGGGAGGTCCCCTCGCGCGAGGTCCTGAGCCGCTTCCGTGACCTCGGTCTGATCACCGCCTGACGGCGGATCACATGGGTGCCCTGGGTCATCCGCTGGCCGCTGCGTGCGCGGGACAGCCTGGGAATCACACGCCTTCCCAGCTGATTCCCACCCCCCTGCGTACCATCCGGACATCTCAGCCAAGGAGCGAACCCATGAACAAGCTGAACACCCTGAAGGCCCTCTGTTTCATCCTCCCCTCCGTCGCCACGCTCGCCTTCAATCCTGTTCAGCCGGTCCCGGTCACCACGGTCCCTGTCGCTTCCGAAGTCCCTGCCCCCTCCTGGCCGCCGATCGGCTGGCCCAGCGGAAGCCTCACCCAACATCCCCGCGCCGACCAGGCGCCCACTCCACTCCTCACGTCCACGGACACCCCGACGTCGTGGCCGCCGATCGGGTGGTGCAGCGGAGGCGTTCTATGCACGACGACCAACGGCTGAAACAGCTGACTGGCATCTGCGATGTGGTGCGGCAGAGCATCCGCACGGCCCACCGCACGCAGCTGTCCACCTTCAATGACTTGCTCACCGCCCTTAGCCAGTCCACCACGGAAGGGGAGGCAGTGGGGGTCATCGAAGCCCTGAATCACCTGCTTGACCGGCACGGCGGCGACGAGTACATCGTCGCCCGCGCGTACCTCAACCAGCTCCGGCACGATTTCGACTACGCCGACGACAGGTGACCTCCACAGTGGCGCGGAGGTCACCGACCCTGTGGTCCGGACCGTTGAGGACCGCGGCATCTGGCCCCTGCTCAGGTCAGGTTCATCACAGCGGTGTCCAGGTCCACCCTGGGGCCAACAGCGCGCCCCTCAAGTCCACGTCCAACCGCTCCTTCTTGAGCTCCTCGCTCTGCTCTGCGGGTCCGTTTGATTCAGAGGTCTCAGGGGACCCCCTCCAGACCTCTGAATTCTGCGGTTAGGACCTGCCGGGCATGTCTGGTGACCGGGGCGCGCTCGCCTGCCCGAATCTGCAGGTCGTCCAGAAACGCCTGGTGCATTCCGGCGCGGCTGTCCTCCGGCCATGGGCCCTGACCGTCTGCTGGGAGTGCTCCGCGCACGACCGGAACACTGACCGGCCTTGAGGGGGACGCTCCTGTTCCGTCGGCGCGACCTCGCCAGCTGACCTCTTGTGAAAGACAAGCTCCGGCGAACGCTGGGGACTGCTGCCGTTCAGAGGTCCGCGCGGGTCAGCTGCACGTGCCAGAGCTTCGCGTCCTGCAGCGTGGACAGCTCCGGCGTGCGGCCCAGCACCGCCGCGTCGTACGCGGCGCGCATCTGCCGGGCGCACACGTCCGGCGCCATGCGGCCAATCGCGGTGCCCAGTCCCGGGCACGACACCCGCCGGATGGGTGACCCGCCCGACGCGTTGTGCGCCTGCACTGCTAGCAGCGCCGCCCGGAATGCCAGGAACGCATTCGGCGTACCGGACACATCCGCCGGGACGCGCATGGTCGGCGCGCAGATCAGGTGCGGCCACACCGCGTCCAGCGTCGGGACGACGAACGCCTGCCCGACCAGCAGCTCCCCGTGAAAGTCCCGGCGGATGCGCTCTTGCACGCGCGCCTGCAAGTGCCACCCGAACTGCTCACTGAATACCAGATCGATCCCGCCGTCCATGAACCCGAAACTGTTCGCGGGGCTGACCAGCGCGTCCGCCTCATCCTGAAAGATGTCCCCCAGTTGCACGCGCACCTGCTCCACACCCGCGAAATGCGCCGCCCAGGCGTCCACGACCGCCGGATTGCAATCACGAAGGTCGAAGCGGACGTCTGCGAAATTCATGGCTTATCCACGTCCCCGGATCGTCTCCAGCGTGTCGCGGACGATCAGTTCGCCGTCTTTGTACACGGTGCGCATGAGGCTGCCGGGAAAGTCGGTGTCGAAGGTCTTGTATGCCTTCGTGACCATGCGGCCGCCTTCCTGCACGAGGTCGAGGACGCCGTCCTTGCTGCGTTTGCCGGGGTCGGTGACGGGGTCCTTGTAGATGCCGCGGTACGCGCCGTCGATGAGGCCCGCGCTGGCTTTGTACGCGAAGCGCTGGGTGTCGCGGTCGACTTTCTGGAGGAGGGCGCCGCCCATGCCGAAGGAGACGTTCTCGGCGCTGTAGCCGTCCACGTCGAGGTTGTCGAGGATCTGGCGGATGGTCTGCTCGTCGATGCCGTCACCCTGGATGACGCGGACGTGGTTGAGGACCTTGTAGCCCCTGCTGTTGGTGGTGGTGCCGTACTTGGCGGCCAGGGCGTTCACGGCGAGGCGGACCATGGCGGGTGGTTCGCCGCTGTCGGGCCGGACGACCAGGGTGCCGCCCGAGGCGATGACGTCGGCCTTGAGTTCCTCGCCCCAGAGGGTGTTGATGGCGTTCTTGAGGTCGTAGCTGTCGCTGACGACGGCGTAGATGCTGCCGGGGCGGCTGAACTGGGTGATCATGTTGCGGTACGCGTCGACCTCGTGTTCCTTGCCCCAGGACGTGATGGTGCTGTGCTCGGCGGCGGGGATGCTGAACGCGGCGATGTCGGCGCCGTAGTGGTTGCGGGCGACGCGCAGGGCTTCCAGCGTGTCGCTGCCCTGGAAGTTGATGAGGTGCGCGAGGCCGCCGATGCCGGCGCTCTCGCGGCTGCTGACGCCGCGGCTGCCGAAGTCGTGCAGTTTGAACGGGAGTTCCTCGGCGGCGCGGTCGCTGGTCTTTTCGAGGGCGGCGCGGATGATCTCGCGGATGTGCCAGCTCTGCGTGGCGACGGTGGTGGGGTACCAGACGCGCATGAGCATCGTCTCGAACCATCCGACCAGCCAGGGGAGTTCGGGGTCGGTGTTCGTGCAGCTCAGGAGGACGTTGTGGATGGGTACCAGGGTACCCTCGGGCACGGCGCGGACTTCCAGGGGCAGCTTGCCGCCGTGGACGTTCACGACCCGCATCCAGCCGTCAAAAGGGAAGGGTTCGCCGTGCGCCTCGATGAGGGCGCGGGCCTCCTCGACCATGTCGGCGGTGACGCGGGTGGTCAGGTAGCGGTCGAGGATGTACTGCAACCCGAAGAAGCGGGTCTGGGGGTACTTGCCGCCGCGACTTTCCAAGTAGGAGAAGAGGCGGGTGGTGCCTTTCGGGTACTGCAGGAAGTGGCTGCTCTTGTAGCTGTCGGTGTCGAGGATGATGTTGCGGTCGTTCAGGGGAATGGTCATGGGGTGCCTCCTATGGTGCAACCTCTTGTATGACTCATAATCTAAAAATCTATTATGAAAACTATGAGTCAATGCGGAGGCGAGGTTCAGACAGTCGTGACCTCCCAGCCTCCTGGATGGATTCGCCGGATTGAGGCTGTACCCGACGCCATTTACCTGAGTCTGGACAGGCGTGGGGAGGGGTGCGAAGTCCTTCACGCCCACCTGCTGACCGCGCGTTTATCATTCCTTCATGCCCGCGCGCCGCTCTGCGACCGTCATGCTCCTCACGGCCCTCCTGACCGCCTGCGGCTCGGGTTCCGGCGGCAGCGGCACCACCCCCGTCCCCACGCCGACGCCCACCCCGGCCCCCACGCCAACCCCAGCCCCGGCGCCCACCCAGCCGGGCGTGAACTGGAGCGACCCCGCCACCTGGGGCGGCACCCTGCCCACCGCCGGTCAGAAGGTCACCCTGCCCGCCGGGAAACGCGTGCTGCTGGACACCACCCCGCCCGACCTGGGCGGCCTGACCATCCCCACCGGCAGCGTGCTGGAATTCGACGACCGCGCCGACCGCACCCTGCGCGCCGAGTGGATCATGGTGCACGGCGAACTGCGCATCGGCAGTGAGGCGAAGCCCTTCACGCACCACGCCGAGATCCTCCTGACGAACAAGGCCCCCGGCGAGGACGTCATGGGCATGGGCGACCGCGTGCTGGGCGTCATGGACGGCACCCTGGACCTCCACGGGCAACCCCGCCTCGCCTGGACGCGCCTGAACGCCACCGCCCGCCGGGGCAGCAGCACCCTGACGCTGGACCGCGCGCCCGACTGGCAGCCCGGCGACAGCCTCACGCTGACGGGCACCGACTTCAACCCGGCCCAGACCGAGCAGGTCACCGTGCAGCGCGTCAGCGGCAGCGCCGTCACCCTCGCCTCGCCCCTGAAGTACACGCACTGGGGCGACCCGATCACCGTCGCGGGCCTGGGCGTGAACGAACGGGCCGAGGTGGGCCTCCTGACCCGCAACGTCGTCGTGGCTGCCACGGACGACGCCGCGCAGACTGGCGTGGGCGCGCACGTCATGATCATGGGCAACAGCACCGCCCGCATCGAGGGCGCGGAATTCTCCCGCGTCGGGCAGCTGAACACCCTGCGCCGCTACCCCGTGCACTTCCACCAGCTGGGCAGCGCCCCCGCCTCCTACCTGCGGGGCAGCAGCGTCCACGAGTCGTACAACCGCTGCGTGGTCGTGCACGGCACCCGTGACCTGCGCGTGCAGGACAACGTCACCTTCGACAACATCGGCCACTGCATCTTTCTGGAAGACGGCGACGAGACGGGCAACACCCTCAGCGGGAACCTCGTCACGCGCGTCAAGGCGCCCGACGCCAAACAGGGGCAGACGCCGCTGCTCGACAGCGACAAACGCCCCGCCGGGTACTGGATCACCCACCCTGCCAACACCGTCAGGAACAACGTGGCTGCCGGGGTGGACGGCAGCGGCTTCTGGCTCGCGTTCCCCGAACACCCCACCGGCCTCGCCGCCGCCAGGACCGACATCTGGCCCCGCCGCACCCCCCTGGGGGACTTCAGCGGCAACGTGGCCCACAGCACCGACCGCGGCCTGAACCTCGATAACGGCCCGAAAGCGGACGGCACCACCGAGGTCACGTACTACGCGCCCGTCACCACGCCCAGCGACCCCAAGAGCGCGCCCGTCACCGCCACCCTGAGTGACTTCACCGCGTACAAGAACCGCGACCACGGCGTGTGGCTGCGCGGGAAGAGCCACGTCCTGCTGAACGCCACCCTCGCCGACAACGGCGTCGGCGCGACCTTCGCCAGCGACGACAGCACCCTCCGGGGCGGCACCCTCATCGGCGAGACGGCCAACCTCGGCCAGCCCGACAGCTGGGAACCCACCGGCACCGGCGGCCGCGCCCTCCCACGCCCCTGGGACCCCAGCTTCCCCATCCGCGGCTACCAGTTCTACGACGGGCACGTCACCATCGACGGCGCCACCCTCGCCGGATTCACACCCGACACCACCCGGCAGGCCAGCGGCCTCGGGTACCTCACGAAGAACGCCTTCAGCCTCGTCCCCACCAACAACGCCCTGAACCTCCGCTGGGCCGACGCCAGCCCCCGCGTGTACTTCCCGGCCGCGCAACCCGACAAGGACGGCGACAAGGCCGCCACGTTCCTCGACACCGACGGCACCGTCACCGGGACGGCCGGACTGACCGTCACCGCCAGCCCCCTCCTGAAAGGCGCGCCCGACTGCACCCCCAACGCTGGCTGGAACGCCAGCACCTGCCCCGGCGCGTACACCCGCCTGTGGCTCCAGGACGTTCGCGGCGGCAAGCTCGCCCCCGTCACCGTGACCGGCCCGCACGGCACCGTCAGCCTCACCGGGACGCCGGGCAGCTTCACCAGTTTCAGCACCAGCGCCCGACTGAACCAGACCTACACCCTGACGCCCAGCGCCGCCAGCCCCCACCTGCGCCTCGGCCTTCAGAACCGCCAGCCCGGCGACACCCTGACCGTCACGCTGCCCGCCGCCACCGAACCCCGCATCTACCGCGACTGGTGGATCGACAACCGCAACCTCCTGAAGAAAGTTACCCCCGCCGCCCTGCCGGGCACCACCGGCGACAGCTACGCCTACGAGAACGGGCAGCTCACCCTGAAACTCGTCGTGCAGGCCAGCCGGGACTATGCCCAGGTGGAGATCTGCACGACCGACCTGTGCAAGTAAGAGGTGGGGCGCTCGCAGCCCCTACAGGTAGACCTGACAGCCCCGCGCGATCAGCGTGTCGAAGGCGTCTGGCAACTGCTCGATACGGTTCCAGCGCAGGTCGAGTTTCCGCAGGGCGGGCAGGTACGCCACCCCTTCGGGGAGGGTGGTCAGTTCGTTGGCGCGCAGGTCGAGGGTGTGCAGCGCGCGCAGGTCGCCCAGCGTGCCCGGCAGGTGCGTCAGCGCATTGAAGCGCAGGTTCAGGGTCGTCAGGCGGGAAAGTTGCCCCAGCGTGTCCGGCAGTTCGGTCAGCGCGTTGCCCTGAAGGTCGAGGACCTCCAGCGCCCCGCACCCGCCCAGGCTGGCGGGCAGTGCGGTCAGGCGGGCGTTCATGACTTGCAGTTCCCGCAGCGAGCCCAGCGCCCCGAGGCTGTCCGGCAGGGCCTCCAGCGGGTTGCCGTACAGCCGCAACTCCGTCAGGGCGCATAGGTCGCCCAGCCAGTCCGGCAGGCGCGTCAGGGCGTTGTCCGTCACGTTCAGGTACGTCAGTGCCCCCAGCCGGCGCATGGACTCCGGCAGCTCCGTCAGGCGGTTGTGGCTCAGGTACAGGAACGTCAGCCGACCCAGCCCGCCGAACACGTCCGGCAGGGCGGCCAGTTCGTTGTGCCCCAGGTCCAGCATCCGGAGTTCGCGCAGGTCGCCCAGCGCGGCCGGCAGCGCCGTGAGACGGTTCGCGGACAGGTTCAGCGTCCGCACCTCCGGGCGGGTCCATACCCAGTCCGGCACATCCGTCAGCGCGTTGTCGTACACGCTGAAGACCGTCAGGTCCGGCGCGGCCTCTCGCTCCGGCAGCGCCCTCAGGCCCAGCCCGTCCAGATTCACCCGCCGTACCTCCGACCAGTCGGGCAGATTCAGCAGCGCCGCCCCCCGCAGAGCCGAGAGGTGCTGGTGCGTGGGCAGCGTGACAGCAGACATGTCCGCAGCGTAGCGGCAGCGGGGACGGCGCGGGCATGCACATGAGCTGTGGGCTCGGAGGATGCCTGCTCATTCCTCACAGCCCACAGCTCAGAGCCCGTATCAGTCTTTCTTCGGCAGGGCGAGGCCCATCTGCTGGTACATCTGGTACTGCGGCGCGCCGCCGAGCATGTTCTGGCCCCCGTCGACGGGCAGGATGACGCCCGTGACGTAACTGGCGGCGTCAGACACGAGGAACAGGGCAGCGTTGGCGATGTCCTGCGGGATGCCGAAACGGCCCAGCGGGACGGTGCTCATGAACTGCTGCCGGGTCCGTTCGTCGGGGGCGAGCCGGGCCATGCCCTCGGTGCCGTCGATGGGGCCGGGGATGATGGCGTTCACGCGGATACCGCGCAGGCCCCACTCGACGGCGAGGGTGCGGGTCAGGGCATCCACGCCGGCCTTCGCGGCGACGACGTGCGCCTGCATGGGGACGGGCACGCCATACGCGCTGATCGAGAGGACGTTCCCGCCGGGGGTGGTCAGGTGGGGCGCGCAGGCCTTGATGGTGTTGTACGTGCCGAGCAGGTCGATGTCCACGACGGTCTTGAAGCCGTTGGGGCTGATGCCGTCCACGGGTGCGGGGAAGTTCCCGGCGGCGCCCGCCAGGACGATATCGATGGGCCCGAAAGTGGCGACGGCCTGTTCGGCGGCGGCCTGGAGGGCGGCGATGTCGCGCACGTCGGCGCTCACGCCGATGGCCTGCCCGCCCGCGTCGTTGATCCCCTGCGCGGCGGTCTGGGCTTTCTCGAGGTTGCGGCCCAGGATGGTGACCTTGCAGCCGTGCGCGGCGAAGCTCTGCGCGATGCCGAGGTTGATGCCGCTGCCGCCCCCGGTGATCAGGGCGTGCTTGCCCTGCAGGAGGTCGGGGCGGAAGGTGCTGTCGGCGGTGCCGGGCTGGAGGGTACCGGGGTTCTGGCTCATGGTGGGGCTCCTTGAGGGGGTCTGAGGGGCGGAGGGTCTAAAGGTCTAAGGGTCTCAGCGGTCCAGGTCGAGGGTCTTTGACTCTTCGACCCTCGACCCTACTTCAGTGCCTGGGCGAGGCCGTCGGCGGTCATGTGCTGGGCGTTCCAGCGCACGGCCTGGTCGAGGCTCTGCGCGTGGGGCAGGTGCGCGTGCAGGGTGCGTTTGGTGCCCTCGACCGCGCGGGGCGGCAGGGCGGCCAGCCCCGTGGCGAGGGCGTGGGCGCGGTCGAACAGCGCGTCCGGGGTGGGGAGGAGTTCCGTGATCAGCCCCCAGCGTTCGGCGGTGGGCGCGTCGATGGGGTCGCCGGTCAGGGCGAGGTGCGCCGTGCGGCCGGTGCCGATCAGGTGGGGGAGGCGTTGCAGGCCGCCCAGGTCGGCGGTGATGCCGAGTTTCACCTCGGGGAGGCTGAAGCGGGCGTCTGCGCTGGCGATGCGGATGTCGCAGGCGCTGATGAGTTCCAGGCCCGCGCCGATGCACCAGCTGTGCACGGCGGCGATCACCGGGATCGGCAGCGCGGCGAACGCGTCAATGGCGGCGTGCATCTCGGCCACGACGGCGGCGAAGGCTTCGGGGTCGCCCAGGGTGGGGGCGATGACGGGGGCGCTGGCGCGGACGTCCAATCCGGCGCTGAAGAGGTCCTGGCCGCGCAGGATCAGCGCGCGGGCGCCGCCCAGTTTGGTCAGGACGCGGGGGATTTCGGGCCAGAAGGTCGGGCCCATGCTGCCCTTCTGGCTCGTCAGGGTCAGCGTGGCGACCTCACCCGCGTGGGTGAGATTCACGTTCTGGAATGTCATGCGTTCACTGTACCCCGCGCCGGTGGACCGGGTTCAAAATTCCCCGCGCGGGTCCGGCTGCGCGCCGCGCAGGTGCGCGCCGCTGCACTAGAATGCGCGGCGATGTCGGCCGTTCCCGTCCCTGCCGAGCCCGCCCCGGTCCCGGTGCAGGGCGCCGCGCCGCAGGCGCCCAGTCTGCGGCAGGTGCTCTTGCGGCCCTTCGTGCTGCCCTTCGCGCTGCTGCTGGGTGTGGGGGGACTGGTCGCGTACGGCGTCCGGCAGAACGACGCGGCACTGAAACACGTCCTGGAAGCGCAGGTGCGCCTGCAACTCATCACGGACATGACCAATCAGGTGTCCGTCATGGAGAACAGCCAGCGGGGCTTCGTGATCACCGCCCAGGACAGCTACCTGGACCCCTTCGAGGAGGGCATGCTGGCCTTCCAGGCGGACACGTTCGCCCTGCGTGACCTGAGCGTCACGGACCTGCAGCGCACGAACCTGGGGCGCGTGAAGGCCGCCGTGACCCGCTGGAACGAGGTGGCCGCGCAGCCGGAGATCCGCGCGCGGCGCGACTCGCTGGACCGCGCCGCCGCGCGCGTCGGGAACGGCGTGGGGGGCGGCCTGCTGAACGAGGCCCGCCGCGTCCTGGCGGTCATGACCACCAACGAGACGCTGCGCCTAAACGCCGCCGCCGAGCAGAGCCGGGTGCTGCTGGAACGCGTGCAGTGGATCGCTGCGGGCGGACTGCTGCTGAGCGTCGCGCTGCTGCTCCTGACCGCGTACCGCGTGACGCGCACCGTCAGCCGCACCGTCCTGGACCTGAACGCTGCCGCGCAGGCCATCGCGCAGGGCGACTACGCGCGCCGCACACCCCGCATGCCCGTGCAGGAACTCGCGCAGCTGGGCGCGCAGTTCGACGCGATGGCGGGCGCCGTGCAGGACCGCGAGGCGCAGCTGCGTGCCACCGCCGAGGCCCTCCAGGCCAGCAACACGCACCTGGAACGCAGCAACCGCGAACTCGAACAGTTCGCGTACGTCGCCAGTCACGACCTGCAAGAACCCCTGCGGACCATCGGCAGTTACACCGAACTGCTCGCCCGTCGCTACCACGGCAAGCTGGACGACCGCGCCGACCAGTACATCGCCTTTACCACCTCGGCCACGCTGCGCATGAAGACCCTCATCCAGGACCTCCTCGCGTACTCCCGCGTGCGTAAAGCCCCGCGCGCCGCGCAGGACGTGAACCTGGGCGACCTGACGCGCGACATCGTGGCGGACCTGTCCGTGCAGATCGAGGGCAGCGGCGCGCAGGTGGACGTCGGCCCGCTGCCCACCGTGCACAGCAACCCGGACCTGCTGCGGCACGCCCTGCAGAACCTCATCGGGAACGCCCTGAAATTCCAGCAGCCCGGCGTGCCCCCCCGCGTGCGCGTCACCGCCGAGCGTGAGGCGCGCCGCTGGGTGATTCACGTGCAGGACAACGGGATCGGCATCGCCCCGGAGTACCACGAGCGGATCTTCGGGGTGTTCCAGCGCCTGCACGGCATGGACGAGTACACGGGCAGCGGGATCGGTCTGGCCGTCACGCGCAGCGCCGCCGAGCAGCTCGGCGGGGACCTGTGGCTGGACAGCACCCCCGGCCAGGGCAGTACATTCCACCTGGCGCTGCCCCTCACCCCTGCCCCCACCGGAGACCACCCATGACCACCAGACCAGTCGAGATCCTGCTCGTCGAGGACAACCCCGCCGACGTGATGCTCACGCAGGAAGCCTTCGAGGAGGCGCACTTCCCACACCACCTCAGCCACGCCCGCGACGGCGTGGACGCCCTGAACTTCCTGCGCCGCAGCGAGGACCACGCGGGCGCCCCCCGCCCCGACGTGATCCTGATGGACCTGAACATGCCCCGCATGACCGGCCTGGAACTGCTCGACATCCTGAAAGAGGACGCCGAGCTGCGCAGCATCCCCGTGATCGTCCTGACCACCAGCCGCGCCGAGAGCGACATCTGGCGCAGCTACAATCTGCACGCCAACGCGTACATTCCCAAACCCGTGTCCATCGCGGAATTCGTGGATGTCATCCAGTCGCTGGAGAATTTCTGGTTCCGCAAGGTGGCGTTGCCCCACCCACCCCACCCCTCCTGAACCCACAGCGGCATTCAGGGAGAGAGGAGGTTGCTGTTCCTCAGGACCTCCGAATCAGGCGGCCCCACAGAGCAGCGGAGCAGAGCGAGGATCTGAGGGAGGAGCGGGTGGACGGGGCCTGAAGGGGCGTGCTGTTGGCCCCTGGCTGGAACTGGACACCGCTGTCCCACACGACACAGTCCCCGGATGTGTTCCCGGGGGCTGTGTCGTTGAGGTGTTTACATCTGTTTACATCGAGGCGACGTAGTCCGAGCGGCGCGCGCCGCTGTCCACGATCTCGCCGCCGTGACGGGCGACGGCGTCCATCAGGACGTCCTGAGGCACGCTGTCATGCACGGCCACCACGCGGCCACCACTGTTGATGGTGCTGTCCATGCGGTCGTAGTACGTGTCGTCCACATCGTAGCGGTCGTCGACCTTGCCGGTCTCGTCCACGCCCATCGCGCCGCCGGTCGCGCCGACCGCTGCGCCCACGCCGGAGCCCAGCGCGGTCATGCCCAGGATCACGGGAAGGGCCAGACCGCCCGTGGCGATGGTCGCACCGGTCGCCAGGATACCGGCCGCTGCGCCCACCACAGCGCCCACACCCGTGCCCTTCACCGCACCTGCACCGGCGTCCTCGGGCGTGCCGCCCACGCCGTCGCCTTCCATGGTCAGGTGGCCAGGACCGTCCACATCGGTGCGGGTCGCGCCCATGTCGGTCGCGGCGCTGCGGCGGGTGTAGGTGCTGCTGCCCATCGTGGGCGCGATGACACCCTGGGCCTGGAGATCAGCAGTGAAGGCATCGGCCGCAGCCACCGTCGGGAACAGAATGTGTTTCATGCCTGTCAGTCTTCGCTGCCGCCCTCCCGGAACCATGAGAGTGATCGCAACAGACGTTGGGCTGGCCCTGAACGGACACTGAGACGGGTCTCACAAAGCGGGGGTCAGCCGACCTGCTGCGCCTCGAACACCCGCACGGGTTTCAGAAACTCGTCCTGCGCGGCGACGAGCTGAATCTCACGGGTGCCCGCCACATGCGTGCGTTGCAGCAGGGCGTACAGGGCGCTCATGGACAGGCTCAGGGCCTGGGCGGCGTCCCCACTCCGCAGGTAGTGGCCCAGGAACAGCGCCGCGATGGCGTCCCCGGTCCCGTTGCGCGGTGGGTCCAGGGGCAGCAGGGGCGTGCGGCACAGCCACGCGCCGCCGTCCGTGACGACCAGCGTCTCGATGCTGCCCTCCGGCGCGCCGCTGCGCACCAGGCTGGTCACGACCACGATGCGCGGCCCACCCGCACGCAGCCGTTCCCGAAGCGCGCGGGCGGCCTCCAGCGCGTGCTCCAGCGTGTCCACGGTGTGCCCGGTCAGGAGTTCCAGCTCGAACTGGTTCGGCGTGACAACGTCCGCCTCCGGAATCGCCTGCGCCGTGATCAGCTCCGGCAGTTCCGGGCGCACGAACACGCCGCGCCCCACGTCGCCCATGACCGGGTCGCAGGCGTACAGGGCGCCTGGGTTCGCCACGCGCACGCGGCGCACGGCGTCCACGACCGCCGCGACCGTGCCCTCGCTGCCCATGTAGCCGCTCAGGACCGCGTGGCACCCTCCCAGCGCGCCGCGCGCCTCGATCCCGTCAATCAGATCCGCGACCTGCTCGGGCGGGAACACCGCGCCCGTCCACGCGCCGTACCCGGTGTGGTTGCTGAACTGCACCGTGTGGATCGCCCAGACCTCAAACCCCAGGCGTTGCAGTGGGAACACGGCGGCGGCGTTCCCCACGTGCCCGTACGCCACCCATGACTGGATGCTCAGGATGTTCTGAGGCAGTGCCGGAGAGGTGACGGCCGGTGACAGTGCAGGCTGGGCGGCGGGCGGGGCGTCCTTCATGCCGCCCAGCATACCCGCCGCCCCACGCCCTGCGGCGTGCTACTCGGCCTTCAGGGTCAGCGGCCCGAACGCGCGGGCCCACACGTCCGCCTTCTCACGCGCGCCCTCCAGGTCCAGCGGCGTGGCGCCCTGCACGCCCAGCTGCCAGCCGTCACGCGTGCGGGTCAGGCCGGTCACGCGCGCCGCGCCCGCATGCGAGCGGTCCAGGCCGTCCGCGACCCGCAGGATGCCCACCCAGCGCGTCACGAGCGCCTGATCCGCCGCGCTCAGCGCCGCGAACTCCGGATGCGACAGCTTGGGCGCACTCTTGCGGTGGTAGCGCGACAGCAGCGCCACCAGCTCGATCTCCCGCGGCGTGAACCCCCGCAACTCCGCGTGCCGGATCAGGTACGCCGAGTGCTTGTGGTGCGCGCTCTGCGCCACGATCTGCCCCACCTCATGCAGCGCGCCCGCCGCCGTCAGGACGCTGCGCGCCTCACCCTCCGCACCCAGGTCCACGCCCAGCGCCCGCAGGCGTGCGAGCAGCTCACGGGCCAGGGCCGCCACCTGCCGCGAGTGCGACAGGTTCGCCCCGAAGCGCTCGGCCATGCCCAGCACGCTGCGCTGCCGCGCACTGATCGACGAACTGTACGCCTCCAGCCGCGTCAATTCCTCGATCAGCATGCCCTCACGCAGCGCACCCTCACTGACCGTGAACTCCTGCGCGCCCAGCACGCCCAGCGCCGCGTGCAGCGTCGCCAGCCCCGCCACGACCGTGTCCGCCCGGCGCTCCAGGCCCGGCACCCGCGCCCGCGCCGCGCCTTTCAGGTTCCGCACGTACTCCAGCAGCTCACTCAATTCCGCGACGCTCAGGCGCGTGCCGTTCACGCCGCGCGCCTCCTCGCCCCGCCGCGCCAGGATCGCCTCGGCCGCCGCCTCCGCCGTACCGCTCGACAGCACCACCCGCGTCCCCGGCCGCACCCGGAAGCGCCCCACATGCGGCTCCAGCGCCTCCCGCACCGCCGCGTCCAGCGCCGCCAGCTCCCGCCGCCCCGGCGGGTCCGCGCGCAGGAACGCGTCCCGCATCCGGATCGCCCCCAGCGGCAGGCTCAGCACGTCCAGCGCCCGCGCCGCGTCCCCCCGCGCGAACTCCAGACTCCCCCCACCCAGGTCCAGCAGCACGCTGTCCGCCCCCAGCTCCACCGCGTGCGCCGCGCCCAGGTACGTCAACTCCCCCTCACGCACCCCACTGATGATCACCGGGTACACCCCGGTCCGCGCCAGCATCCGCGACGCGACCTCCGGCCCGTTCGGCGCCTCGCGCAGCGCACTCGTCGCGCACACGTGAATCTCCGCCACGCCCGCCCCCGACGCCAGCGCCCGGAAGCGCGTCAGCGCCGACGCCAGCCGGTCCTCCCCCTCGGGGGTCAGGTTCCCCGCCCCGTCCAGGCACTCGCCCAGCCGCGTGCGGTCCTTCAGGGCGTCCAGCACCCGGTACCCGCCCGCATCCCCACGCGCCGCCTCCGCAATGAGCAGGTGACTGGAATTGGTACCCACATCCGCAACGGCAACCCTCATGGGCAGCAGCGTAGCGCAGCGCGCCTCAGGGCCTCACGTCCCCCAGCCACAGCCGCTTGAAATCGATCCGGCCATACGCGTCCGGATGCACGTCCTGGATCAGCGGATGCACCGCGCGCCGCTTGACGCGGTGATGCGTGAGGTGCAGGTGATGCCCGCCCAGCAACCGCGCCTCGATGCGGGTCATCAGGGCCTCCAGCGCATCCGGATCGGGGGCCACGCGGTAGCCGTCCAGCAGGGCGTCCACGTCGCGCAGCATCTCCGGGGGCAGCATTCGGCGGAACAGCAGCTCCGGCTGCTTCAGCGCCGACCAGAACGACAGGTGCTCGTCCCACCCGGCGATCTCTCCCATGAACGCCAGGTCCACGTCGTCCCCGGCGTCCGGCAGGGCGTCCAGCGGCGCCGGAACGACCTGCATCGGCAGGCCCAGGCGGGCGGCGCGCGCGGCGAGCCAGTCGGCCTCCTGCCGCGCGCCGGGCAGGTCGAGCACCCAGACGCGCAGCGGCGGTCCGGTATACGCGGCCCTGGCCAGCAGCGCCTGCGCCCATGCCAGCGAGTGTTCACGGGTGGGGCGGCCCAGGCTGCGCCGGGGCAGGAACGATGTGGCGGGCAGCAGCCGCTCGGCGCGGCCCGATTCGTGCCAGAACGCGCGGATGTCGTGCAGCTCGACCACCGCCGCGCGCAGCGCCGCCGACCGCGCGGCGGGACGGTGGGCGTTCCAGATCAGGAAATGCACGCTGTTCTCCGACACCCAGCGCTCGACCGGATCCTGGTCGGCGCCCGTCACGTCCAGGGTAGGCGGCGCGTCCCCGCGCAGCTCCGGCACGAGAAAGACCTCCACCTCGTCGATCAGCGGCCGCCCCGCGAAGTGCGCGTCGAACGCTTCCAGCCGGAACCCGCCGTCCAGCGCATGCCAGCGGAACGCCCCCGTCCCGATCGGGCGGCGCTCGTCGAACGGCACGTCCCGTGGGAGGATCAGCGCCTGCTCGTGCGCCAGCCGCCGCGGGAAGAACAGGTCCGGCTGGGTCAGCGTGACCTGCACCATGAACGGTGTGGGCGCCTGCACCTCCTGCACGCCGCCCAGGTACCATGGCGCCCCGCGCCGCACCCGCTCCAGCGTGAACTGCACGTCCTGCGCGTCCAGCGTCCGCCCGTGGTGAAACTGCACGCCCTTGCGCAGGTGAAAGACCCAGCGGCGCCCCCCGTCTGGCGTGCCCCAGTGGTGCGCGAGGTGAGGCCGCAACGTCCCCGCCAGCGGATCGAAGAGTAGCAGCGGGTCCAGCACCTGCGTCAGCAGATGCGCCTCGGCCGCCGAGTTCACCGTCAGCGGATCGAGGCTGGTCAGGGGCCGCGTGATCACCGTCCGCAGGCGATCCGTGCCCGCCGGACCCACCCCCAGCCCGAACGCGCCGCGCACCGCGTCCGTCAGGACCCACGCGCGCGGAAACCCCAGCCGTGAGAGCCGCGCCAGATCCGCCGCCGCGCCTACTGCTGCCAGATGCGCCGTCAGGGCCGCCAGTTCCCCCTCCAGCGCACCCGAGAACGCCACGCGCGACGTGTTCCCCCGCCCGCGCCCCGGCGTGTACACCAGCCGCCCGGCCGCGTGCAGGCGCGCCAGTTGCCGTTTCGCGGTGCGGTCACTGCACCCCCACCACGCCTGCGCGTCCGCCAGCGTCACCCGGTGCGTGTCCCGCACGCCGTCCCGCGCGTGGAGCGCCGCACGCAGCGACAGGTACGGCCAGTCCGGCGCGGGCGGGGCAGACGCAAAAGGGGACACCACCACGTCACTATGCGTCTTTTTTCCCCCTTTCCACCTACGCCACCCTGAACGCATGTGGCGCACCCTGCACCCCAACGTGAAAACCCGCATCACCACGTCCTTCCTCAGCCGCGTCGTCGGCAGCATGGTCTTCCCCTTCATGGCCATCTACTTCACCGCCCACCTCGGCGCCGCGCTGGCCGGCACACTCCTGCTCGTGGCGGGCGTCGTGCAGTTCCTCGCAGGCCTGTACGGCGGCGCCCTCGCCGACGCCCTCGGCCGCCGCCGCACCCTCCTGACCGGCGAAGCCCTGAAACTCCTCGCGTTCACCCTCATGCTCCTCGGCAACCTGCACGGCCCGAACCCCTGGCTCACCTTCGCCGCGCTGCTCCTCGTGAACATCTCCGGCGGCCTCATCAACCCCGCCGCCGAAGCCATGCTCGTCGACGTCAGCACCCCCGACACCCGCACCTTCATGTACGCCGTGAACTACTGGGCCGTGAACCTCAGCATCCTGATCGGCACCCTGGTCGGCGGGTGGCTGTACCGCGACCACTTCACGCTCCTGCTCGCCCTGCTCGTCGCCATGAGCGTCCTCACCGCCGCCCTCTGCACCGCCCTCATGACCGAAACGCGCGCCGCCAGCCCCACCGCCCGCGCGGACCTCGGCCTCACCCCCCTCCTGCGCAACTACGCGCAGGTCGTCACCGACCGTCCCTTCCTCCTGTTCGTCCTCGGCGGCATCCTCATCCTCAGCATCGAATTCACCCGCACCAACCACGTCGCCGTGCACCTCGCCCAGCACTTCCCCCGCACCGACTGGCTGGGCGTCACCCTCGACGGTGTCCGCGCCGCCAGCGTCCTCACCGCCGTGAACACCCTGATGATCGTTGCCCTCACCGCCCCCGCCGCCCGCTGGCTCACCGGCCGCGACCCGCACCGCCCCATGCACGCCGGCTTCGCGCTCTTCGCCCTCGGCTTCGCCGGACTGGCCTTCAGTACGCACCTCCCCACCCTGATCGCCGCGTCCGTCATCCTCAGCATCGGCGAACTGCTGTACGTCCCCACCCGGCAGGCCCTCCTCGCCGACCTGATCCCCGAACACCAACGCGGCGCGTACCTCGCCACGCACGGACAGGTGTTCACCATCAGCAAATGGATCGCCGCACTCGGGTTACCTGTCGGCGCCGCCATCGGCGGAACAGGCATGGCCGCCGCACTGCTGCTGCTCGGCTTGCTGGGGAGTCTATTCACCGCTCTCGCGCTGCGCCGGACAACTGGGGAGAGGATGGCTCGCGCCTGATGGACTGACTGTGGAAGGGGGGCACCTGGCGGCGGGCCTCCCCACCCCCCAGCCCCCTCCCCCAGGGGGGCACGGGGAGCGGCGTTGCACCGGGCAAGAGTTTCTTTCGGCGCGGCGTGTTTGTGTCGGGCGGTGATGTGTCCGGCCTCGACGCCATCCTGCCGCCCCCCGCAAGGCCCGCGCGCTGCGCGCACGACGGCCGGTGGCAGTCTGCGGTGGCGGGCTGGGCAACCTGAAGTGAGCCGCTGATCGACTTTGAAAAGCTTGCTTCTGCTGAAGCCAAAAAAGTAGAACCTTCCGGCCCGCACCACGATGTGGGGCCACCCCATCGTCGTGGCAGACGAGCCCGTCGTGCGCGCAGCGCGCGGGGCGAACGCGGCGAACCCGGAGGCATGCAGACACATCAGTGGCCGAACCCGCCAGTTACCTGCCTAAAAGCCAGAGAAATACCTGCCCAGTGCAACGCAAGCCCCCCTCCCCCAGAGGGGGAGGGGGCTGGGGGCGGGGAGGCCCGCCGCAGGCGCACCCCCACGACGTCAACCTCAATCCGCGTTACCGGAGTTTCAGCTGCCACTCCGTGAAGCTGCTGTACGGCGTGAAGCCGAGCGCCACGTTGATGCCCAGCATGGGGGCGTTCTCGTTGGCGTTGTTCGTCTGCACCCAGCGCGCGCCGGGGCAGGCGTGCAGGACGTGGTCCAGCATGGCAGCTTTGACCCACTTGCCCAGGCCCTGTCCGCGTGCGGAGGGTCGCACGGCGGTTGCGCCCTGGTACACCAGCGCGGCGCGTTCCGGCATCCAGAAGACCTCGCTGTACGCGTCGAGTTGCCCGGTGCGGGTGTCCTCGACGGCCATCATGAAGCGGGTTTCGTTGGCTTCCTCGATCATGGCTTCCCAGGAGCGGATCATGTCGGGCGTGATCGTCCAGTCCTGCTGTTCCAGGTCGCCGCGGGGGGCAGTGTTCATGACCATCATCATGTCCGCCACGCGCGTCAGGTAGTCGTCCGGGACGCGTTGCCACAGGTGCAGGCGGAACGGGTCGGCGTCGGGGCGGGCCTGCCAGTGGGTGACGAGGTCGCGGTCCAGGGTGGTGAGGTCCAGGCGGCTCTGGCGCATCGGCAGGGCGGGCTGCGCGCCCAGGGCGGCCGCGAAGGCCTCTCCGGCGGGACTGCGGCTGCTCGTGCCGAAGGTCAGGGTGCCGCGCCCCAGCTCGTCGGCGTGGGCGAGCAGCTGGCTCAAGACGGCGCGCCCCAGACCCTGACGGCGCGCGGTGGGGTGCACGGTGAGCCGCAGGTGGGCCATGTGGGTGTTCTGCTCAAGGTCGTACGACAGGCTGCCCCAGGCCAGTGCCCGCGCGCCGTCCCACACGGCGTAGTGGACCGTGCGTTCGGTGGCCAGCTGGTGCGTGAGGCCTACCGCCTCGGTTTCGGGCAGGAGGGCCGGGTCGTCCGGGTAGGTGTACGCGAAGGCGTCGGCGAGCAGCTGCCCCACGGCGAGGCGCTGCGCGGGGGTGGCGGCGTGAGGATTGAAGGGGGTCACGGTCGGTCCGGCGGGCCAGCCGGGGTCCGGGGTTGTCAGGGGCGCAGTCGAGGTCATGCCCGCAGTGTGCGCCCCGCCGGTCAGCGCGGCATGCGCCGGATGGCGGAGGGGATGAGTAGGCCAGATCGGCCCTTGCAGGACGCTACGCTGGGCGGGTGTTCGCGCACGCCATCGGTTTTGACGACGCCCCGTTCGTGCACGGCTGGCGGGGCGACGTGCCTGTCATCGGGACGGTGTATGCCCGAACCACCCTGCACGGCGTGGTCAGTGGCCGGGTGAGGCGTGACGGGCGGAACAGCACCGCCGAACTGGCGCGGCTGGTGAACCAGTCCCCGGAGCACATTCAGCTCATTCTGCTTCAGGGAATCGCGCTGGCGGGTTTCAACGTCGTGGACCTGCACGCGCTGCACGCGCAGACGGGGAAACCCGTGCTGGTCGTTGCGCGGCGCGCCCCGGACCTGGACCGCATCCGCGTGGCGCTGCTGACGCGCGTGCCGGGCGGGGCGCGCAAGTGGGCGCTGATCGGGGCCGCCGGGCCGATGGAACCCTGCGCAGGGGTGTTCGTGCAGCGCGCCGGGCTCACGCTGGCGCAGGCGCAGGTCGCCCTGGAGGCGTTCACCGTCGCGGGCCGCGTCCCGGAGCCGCTGCGGGCCGCGCACCTGATCGCGCGCGGGGTGACTCAGGGTCACAGCCGGGGCGGGCGCGTCTGAGGGCCTGTCGGGGACTCTCCTGAACCACCTGCGTCGCTCTTCACGCTTTCCTGAACTCTCAAGGCTTCCATCAGGTGCGGTCAGCCTGCCGTCACGCGTTCCCCGCAGACTTGATCTCATGAAAAGCAACCTGACCGCCCTGCTCGCCCTCGGGACCGCCGCCGCCCTCAGCACCGCCGGTGCCCAGGCGAAGATCAGCGCCCAGAGCATCATCGTGAACCCCACCCAGCCTGACCTGAGCGTCAGCGTCCGTATCAACAAGGACACGACCGGCAACCAGAACCCCGCCTACCGCATCGACGAGCCGATCAGCGTCAGCACCACCGTCAACCGCGACGCGTACGTGTACCTGTTCAACGTGAATCCCGACGGCAGCGTCGATCAGATCCTGCCCAACCGCCTGAGCGGCGAGAACTTCGTCAAGGCGAACACCACCACCACCTTCCCCGCCGCCGGCGCGAACTTCACGTACACCGTGGGCGGCCCCATCGGGCAGAACAAGGTCCTGGCCCTGGCCAGCCTCACCCCGCTGAACCTCTCGCAGATCAGCGAGTTCAAGACCGCGCAGGACCAGTTCGCGACCGTCAAGACCCAGGGCGGCCAGACCGGCCTCGCCCAGGCGCTGAGCATCGTCGTCAACCCCCTGCCCCAGAACAGCTGGGTCAGTGACACCGCCTTCTACACTGTCGCCGCGCAGAATCCCGTCAGCACCGGCAGCCTGTTCGTCGGTACGAACGTCGGCAACGCCACCGTGATCCTGAACGGTCAGCGACTGGGCGGCGCGAACGTCACCTACAGCAACCTCCGCGCCGGGACGTACCCCGTCCGCGTGCAGGCCCCCGGCTTTACCGACTTCACCACCACTGTCACGGTCCGCGCTGGCGGCACCACCAACCTGAACGTCGAGTTCGCCCGTCCCATCGCCGCCCCCACCAGCGGCAACCCCGTCCTCGACCTGATCGGCAACCTGCTCGGCGCGATCGCCGGGTCGACCATCCAGGACCCCGCCCGCAGCGCCTACGACCAGAAGGTCCGCGACCTGCAGAGCATGGGCTACACCCTGCAGCAGACCCGTCAGACGACCACCGGCTACACCGGCACGCTCGTGAAGGGCGCGACGACCGCCACGCTGACCGTCGACCGCGGCGCGAACCGCACCGTGCGCGTGAACGTCAGCGAGAGCACCACCTACCAGTACTGATCCACCACACGAGAAGGGGCCGCACATTCACGGTGCGGCCCCCTTCTATGGCTGCAGGTCAGGCCTGCATCTGCCCGCGCAGGAACGCCATCAGGCCCCGGATATGCTCACGGTCGAAGCGGAACTCCACGCCCGCCGCGCGGTACAGCTCCGGCACGCTGACGGTGCTGCCCAGGCGCAGGCTGGCGCGGTAGCGGTCCAGTGCGCCCGCCGGGTCCGCCTGCGCGGCGCGCCAGATGCCGGTCGCCGCGAGGTAACACATGGCGTACTCGATGTAGTAGAAGGGCACCTGGAACACGTGGTAGTACTGCCAGCCCTTCGCGCGAGCCCGCTCGTCCAGCCCGTCCCAGTTCACGAACGGGTGGAAGGTGCGGTCCAGTTCCAGCCACTTGGCGTCCAGCGCCTCGATGCCGACGTCCTCGGGGGCCTCGGCGTACAGCCAGTGCTGGAAGGCGTCCATCTGCGCCGCCCACGGCAGGAACGCGATCACACCTTCCAGCTGCTTCTGGCGGTAGCGGCCCAGTTCCTCGGGTGTGAACACGTGCCCCAGGTGGTCCAGGGTCAGGAACTCCATGGCCATGCTGGGAATCTCCACGAACTCGATGGGACTCCAGCGGTTCCACACGAGCGGCTGCGCGTCCCCGCTGTAGAAGCCGTGGAAGGCGTGCCCCATCTCGTGGAACAGCACGCGGACGTCCTCGGCGGTGCCCACCACGTTCATCAGCACGAACGGTTCGTTGTGGGTGGGGAAGTACTGGCAGTACGCGTGCGTCATCTTGCCCGGGCGGGATTCCAGGTCCAGCAGGCCGCCCGCGCGCATCTGCCCGAATCGCGCGCCCAGGCCCGCGTTGAGCGCGTCGAAGGCCACCTGCGCCAGCGTCTCCAGCTGCGCGCCGGTCTGAAACGGTGCCAGGGGCGCGCGGCCCTGCGGGTCGAGCAGGTTGCTGCGGTTGTAATCCCAGGGCCGCACCGAGTCCAGGCCCAGCTGCGCGGCGATGTCCCCGGCCAGCTGCGCGGTCAGGGGCACGACCTCGTCCCGCACCGCCTCGTGGAACGCGGCGCAGTCGGCTGGCGTGTAGTCCACGCGGTCCAGGACCTTCCACTGGTAGTCGCGGAAGTTCGCCTCGTCCGCGTTGCGCGTCAGCTGCCAGCGCGTGGCGAGCAGGTCCCGCATCACGCCGTCCAGGTCGGCGGCCACGCCCAGGTTGCTCTCGGTCAGGGCGCGCCACGCCGCTTCACGCTCGGCACGCTCGGGGTGGTCGAGGCGCTGCCTGGCCTGCGGGATGGTCAGGGCCTCGCCGCGCAGCGTGACCCCCTGGTTGCCCGTGATCACCGAGTGGCGGTTCTTCTGCTCCTCGTGCGTGACGCCCAGCGCCACGTTCGCCTCGCGGTACAGCGCCGCCTCGTCCCGCATGCGGCGGTACGTCAGCGCGAAACCGGCGTCCGGCACGTAGTCCGGCACGGCCAGCAGCTTCTCCTTCAGGGCCTGCTCGGCCCGCGCCGCCTCCGGCATCACGGTCCCCGTGAACGCCTGGAAGCGCGCCTGAACGTCCGGCTGATCGGTGTGCAGGTCGGCGTGCGTCGCGAGTTTCGCCGCGACGCTGTGCAGCTCGCCGCTCAGGTCACTCCACTGCGTGAGCCACCCGGGCACGTCCGCCGCGCTCAGTGGGGCGTCCAGCAGGGCCTGCACGCGCGGCGCGAACGCCTCCCAGCGGGTCAGGGCGTCCGGGACGGCCAGGGTGGCTTCAACGGCACTCAGATCGGTGAGGGTCATCCCCGCGAGTCTACCGTCCGGGGCGTGAACCCCGTCATTCTCGCGGCTGCGCGCGATTCGGTCTGCCCGGACGACCCCCGCCCCGGCCGGTGTCGGGCATCGCCTTGATCTCCGCGTCCGTCAGGCGGCGCAGTTCCGCGGCGGGCACGTCGGTCAGGACGCCCTGATCGGTCGTGACGTCCACCGTCCCGGCCAGCGGGTGCAGCTTCGTGACCTTCCCGCACGCGCCACTCCCCTCGTGGCACACCCGGGCGTTCTTGCGCGGCAGGTCCTTGAGCAGGTCGAGGTACTGGGTGTGCTCGAACTGCAGGCAGCACAGCAGCCGCCCGCACGGCCCGGACAGTTTCTCCGGGTTCAGCGGGAGCTGCTGGTCGCGCGCCATGCGGATACTGACCGGCGCGAAGTCCTGCAGGTGCGTCGAGGAGCAGTTCTCCCGCCCGCAGGCGCCCAGCGTGCCGATCATCTGCGCCTGCTCGCGCGGGCCGACCGCCGCGAAGTTCACCCGGGCGCGCGTGTGCCCGCGCAGCTCGCTGATCAGTCCGGTCAGTTCGATGCGTTCCTCGGCGCTGTAGCTGACGGTCACGAGGCTCTCGTCGAGCGTGAACTCGACCGCCACGACCTTCACCGGGAGGCTGCGCTGCCGGGCGCGGGCGCGCAGCAGCCATTTGAGGTCCTCGCCGGTGGTGTGCAGGTCCTCCCAGCGGCTCAGGTCCTCGGGTGTGGCGGCGCGCAGCACCGCGCCGTAGCGCTCCTGCTCCTGCGGCGGCGTGGGCTCGCCGCGCACGGTGGCGACCTCGGGGCCGCGCTTGCCCTGCACGACCACGCGGGTGCCCACCGGGTGCGCGACCTCGCTCAGCATGGGGTGCAGGCGGGGACTGCGCTCGAAACGGACGGGCAGGACAACCATGACGCGCAGGATGTCACGCCACGCGGGGGGCCGTCGAGACCCCGTGCACAAAGCCCCCGCCGCGCGCGGGGCGGGCCGGGGGCGCAGGAGGAAACGGGCTTACAGGATGCGCTGCCCGAGGAGGCTGGCGGCCATGCCCACCATGACCTCCGCCGTCTGGTTGCGGGTATCCAGGATGGGGTTGACCTCCACGATGTCCATGCTCGTCACGCGGCCCGATTCGGACAGCAGTTCCATCAGGAGGTGCCCCTCGCGGTACGTCAGGCCGCCGGGGACGGGCGTGCCCACGCCGGGGCACACGCTGGGGTCCAGCGCGTCCGCGTCGAACGACACGTGCAGGCGCTGGGTGCCGCTCAGGCGTTCCAGGGTCTCCTCGTGGATGCGGGTGATGCCCAGCTGGTCCACGTCCTTCATGGTGTACGCCTTGATCCCGGCCTCGCGCAGCAGGTCGCGTTCATGGGGGTCCACGCTGCGGATGCCGATCATGACGATATCCTCGGGGCGCATGTGCCAGCCGCCGCCCAGCCCGGTCAGGCGCGGGTCGCCCAGCCCGGTCAGGTGCGCGACCGGCATGCCGTGGATGTTGCCGCTGGGGCTGCTGCCCGGCGTGTTGTAGTCGGTGTGCGCGTCCACCCAGATCAGGCCCATGCGCGCCCCGCCCGGGGTGCCGCGCAGGGCGTTGCCGGTCACGGTGCCCATGCTGACGCTGTGATCCCCGCCGATCGTCAGCGGGAAGGTACCCTCCGGCAGCGCCGCCAGCCGGTCGCGGGTCCCCTGGCAGGCGTCCAGGATGGACTCCAGGAACACCATGCCCCCTTCCTCCAGCTTGTCCACGCTCTCGGGCAGCGCCACGCGCACGTCGCCCAGGTCGGTCACACTGTGGCCGAGGTCGCGCAGCGCGCGGGTCAGGTGGGCGTTGCGCAGCGCGGACGGGCCCATGTCCACGCCCCGGCGACCCGCCCCGAGGTCCATCGGGATACCCAGAATCGAGAGGTTCATGCACTCCAGCCTAAGGGCTTAGCGGCGGTATGCCTCACGCCTGCAACATTATTTCCACGCGGCGCGTGCAGATGAGAGGTGCTGAGTATTCAGCTGCATATTCATGCCGGGTGCTGCTCAGGTGGCGGTGTGTGCCCACAGGATCAGCGGGCCATCCTCGTCGCTGTACCCGCGGCCCACCTGCCGGAAGCCCAGCTTCGTCAGGACCCGCGCGCTGGCCGGGTTGTCCACGGCGGTCTCAGCCGTGACGGCTCGCACGTGCGGCCCCGCGTGCAGGTACGTCACCAGCGCACCCACGCCCTCGGTGGCGAGGCCCTGGCCCCACACTGCCGGGTTGAAGCCGTACCCGATCTCCTGCGCCCCCTCCGGCGAGGGGGACCCCTTCGTGCCCAGCATCCCGACCGCCTCCCCGGTGTCCCGCTGCACGGCGATGAACGACCCCGCCACCTCCGATTCATTCCCGGTCAGCGCCGCCAGCATCCCCGGAAAGACGGGGAGCGGATCGCCCGGCCACTCCGGCCCGAACGTCACGTCCAGCGGCCCGTCCGGCCCGGGCAGGGGCAGCGTGAACGCTTCGGCTTCCAGGCGGCGCGCGATCACCGCGCGGGACAGGGGCAGCAGCAGGCGGGGCGTCTGGAGGACCGGCACGCCCGCACGCTAGCGCGACCCCTCTCCCCGGAGTGTCGCGCGGGGGTACACTCGTCCATCACGCGCAGTACCCCCGGTCTGGCCGACTCGGACCACCCCCATCCTGACCATGACGCCGCCCGCCCTGCCCCCCCTGTCCCGCGCCCCGCTGGGGAAGCGCGTCATGGTGCTGGCCGATCACGTCCACCCGTTCGTGTACCGCTCGGCGTTCCCGCAGGGCGTGCCCGCGGTGGACGCGGTGCTGGCCGCCGGGGACCTGCCCGGCTACTACCTGGAGTTCCTGGCGACGAAACTCACGGTGCCGATCATCTACGTGCACGGCAACCACGAGAACGAGTACGTGAACGAGGGCGACGGCCGGATTCCCCCGCGCGGCGTGATTGCCGCGCATGGCCGCGTGGTCGAGGAGGCGGGGCTGCGGATTGCCGGGTGGGGCGGCGTGCCCCGTTACCGCACGGATGGCGAGGGGCAGTACACGCCCACGCAGGCCCGCTGGGGGCTGGGGCGGCTGGCGTGGCAGGCGCGGCGTGGCGTGGACGTCCTGCTGACGCACGCGCCCCCCACCGGCCCGCACGCCGGAAGTGACTACGCGCACCGGGGCTGCCCGGACATCAACGCGTTCATGGGTCGCCGTCACCCGCGTCTGGTCGTGCACGGGCACATCCACGAGTACGAGGGGAAGAAACTGGAGTACCTGGACCCCGAGAGCGGCGCGCGGGTCATCAACGCGTACGGGTACCACGTCGTGGACCTGTAGCGCCTCAAGGGGCTTTGTGTCGTCTGGAACAGTGTTCCCTCTGCGCCATTTTGCTTAAGGCCCGCTGTAGATCCGGCACATGCGGCGCTGACATTGGCGGGGCATACTTCGCCTCGGCCTGGTGAGGTCGCCCCCCACGGGGCGAAGGCCGAGAGGGAGACGCCCACCTCTTCACCAACGGGCGCGCGAGCAGGTCGCAGGCCACCCGGCCAGCGCGCAGAAGGTGCAAGTCCTTCAACCTGAGCCAACCAGAGCTTTTCCTGACCGCCCCGGACCCCACCTCCGGGGCGGCGGTCTGTTGCGGCCCCGCACGCCACCGGGGGTTGCTAGGCTGCCCGGTATGCGCCCCCTGCCGCTCCTGCTGGCCCCACTGCTGCTGAGTGCGGGCGTCGCCGGGGCCACCCCCCTGACCGTGGAGGTGAGGTTCGACCTGCACGGCGTCCTCGTGAACCGCGCCGCGCCCAGCGCCCTGACCCTGCACGGCCCGGGCCGCGCGCCGCTGCCCGTGCGGCTGAGTGGCCCGGCCAGCGTCACCCACCCGGAATCCTTCGGGCTGCTGCTGCCCGTCCGCGTGACCCTGCCCGCCGCGCCCGCCGGGGAGCTGCGCCTGCGCGGGCCGCTGTTCGTGTGCGGCCTGCGCGAACGCGTGTGCCGCCGCGTGGACCTGAACCTCCCCGTGCCCGTCACAGCGGGCGCGGCGCGTGTGACCGTCACGGAC
This sequence comes from Deinococcus soli (ex Cha et al. 2016), assembly GCF_001007995.1. Taxonomy (NCBI): domain Bacteria; kingdom Thermotogati; phylum Deinococcota; class Deinococci; order Deinococcales; family Deinococcaceae; genus Deinococcus; species Deinococcus soli (ex Cha et al. 2016). The sequence goes on from NZ_CP011389.1 coordinate 2,324,966, forward strand.
GCCGACCTCGCCCCGCGCCGCAGCCTGTGGCCGGGCCGTTAGCATGACCGGATGACCAGTCAGGCCCCCAGGACGAACGCCCGCCACCTGCGCGACTTCCACGACGCCATCGGCGAGGACCGCCGCGACACCCCCACGCCCCCCGACCGCGCCCTGCTGACGCTGCGCCGCACCCTCATCCAGGAGGAAGCGGCCGAGGTGGACGCCGAATTCCAGACCCTCGCCGCCCGCCTGGACGCCGGGGAGACCCTGGCCGCGCACGACCTGACCGCCCTGGCGCACGAACTGGCCGACCTGCTGTACGTCACGTACGGCGCCTTCGACCGCCTGGGCCTGGATGCCGACGCCGTGTTCGCCGAGGTGCACCGCGCGAACCTCACCAAGGCCAGCGGGCCGCGCCGCGCCGACGGGAAGATCCTCAAACCCGAAGGGTGGCAGCCCGCCGACGTCCGCTCGGTGATCGAACGGGCCGTGGGCGGTAGGTAGTTGGGAGTGGGCAGTAGGGAGTGGGAAAAGAGGAAGGGCACCGCCGATCTGGGGTGCCCTTCCTGCCTTTTCCACTCACCACTTCCTACTTCCCACTGCCTCCGTCAGAACGGCGGTTCGTCGTCTGCGCGTGCCGGGGCGGGGCGGGGCTGCGTGGGGGCCGGGCGGGTGGGGGCGGGGCGCGCGGCCTGGGCGGGGGCCTGCGTGGGCGTGCCGGGGCGGGCGCCGGGGGTGGCGTAGCGGTCCTGGCGTCGCCCGCCGCGGAAGATGGCGAGGGTCACGTACTCGAATTCGCCGTCGCTCTTCTCCCGGATGTGTTCGGGGTCGGTGCTTTTCGCGCCGCGGGAGTACTTGACGGCAGCGGGGAGTTTCATCTTGCGGCTGTCCACCGCTTCGAGTTCGCGGCGGCGGTAGGCGTGCCCCTTGTGGATGACGAGTTCCTCGCCGTCGGGGCTGGTCCACTTGCGGGCGCCGATGAGGTGCCAGTCGAAGTCGGGTTCGTTCTCCAGCGGGAACTGGTAGCCGCCGCTGGGGATCTCGCCGCTGGTCCAGCCGAGGCGGCCGTACTGCCGCTGCGTATCGAGGAGCGCCGAGGCATTCTCGACGTCCACGGTGACTTTGGCGCCCAGGTCGGTGGTGAATTCAATATGTAACATCTGACCTCCTTATGTAAATAACATAACATGGCCGGGGGGTTCTGAACAGTGCCCGCTCAACCCTCCCGGCGCAGCACGTAGAAGGCCCGCTTGCCCTCCCGCGCCAGATCCACCACCGCGAACCCCCGCGCCAGCGCCCCGCCCAGCACCTCCCGCAGCGCCAGCCGCCACGCGCGCCGCACGGGCTCCAGCAGAGCGTCCACGCGCAGCGGCACCTCCGCCAGGAGTGTTGGCGCCAGCAGCACCTCAGCCTCCAGGGGCAGAGGCACGCCCGGTGCGTCCCCCCGCGCCTCCAGGACCCGCAGTCCCTCCGGTCGCGGGGCGACCCGTTCCACTGGGCCGCGCGCCAGATCCCACTCGATCAGCAGGCGGTCCGCCGGAAACGCCCCGGCGCGGTCCTCCTCCAGCGCGTACCAGTCCGGCAGGTACGTCCGCGCGGCCGCCCCCAGCTTCCCCAGGTTCAGGCGGGCATTCCGGGTCACCAGCGGATCGAAGGTCCACGTCATACGGGTCAGGCCCTGCTCCAGCGCCAGCCGCCGCTGCACATCCTTCAAAGCAACCGCCAGCCCCGAGCCCCGACACGCCGGGTCCACCGCCAGCAGGTGCGAGTGATGCCACACCCCCCCGTCCCGCAGCGCCGGAAAGCCGAACGCCAGCCCCACCGGACGCTCCGGCTGGTCCAGCGGGTACGCGCCCAGCACGATCCCGCCCGTCACGCTGCTGATCCGGAACAGCGTGCCTGGCGTCACCTCGCGGTCGGCGTACCCCCACGCGGCCACCTGCACGCCCTCCAGCGCCCGGAACGCCCAGGGGTCCACCACCTCGCGGATCACGAACCCCGGCGGACTCCATTCCGGGAACGCCCGCCCCTCAACCGGCACGCGGATCACGCGCGGAACTCCTCCTGCACCTCCGCCACGCGCGACACGAACTCCCGGTCCAGCGTCACGCCCGTGCCCGGACCCTGCGGCACCGGCATCAGGCCATCCGTGGCTTCCAGCCCTTCCTGGATCACGTCCTTCTCCCAGTAGCGGCTCGCGCTGCTCGTATCGCCCGGCAGCGTGAAGTTCGGCAGGGTCGACAGGTGAATGTTGTGCGCCCGCCCGATCCCGCTTTCCAGCATCCCGCCGCACCACACGGGCGCACCAAACGCCTGCGCCACGTCATGCACGCGCCGCGCCTCCGCGTGACCGCCCACGCGGGCCACCTTCACGTTCACCACGCCCCCCGACCCCAGCGCCAGTCCCTTGCGGGCGTCCTGCGCGCTCGCCACGCTCTCGTCCAGGCACAGCGGCGTGCTCAGGCGGCCCTGCAACTGCGCGTGATCCACCAGGTCATCCCACGCCAGCGGCTGCTCGATGTACGTCAGCCCGAACGCGTCCAGCGCCCGCAG